>CALWTQ010000002.1 GCA_944384505.1 uncultured Mediterraneibacter sp. | reverse complement strand
GAATACTTTCTGGGGAAGGGGACAGCCGGGAGATGTGACTTTGGAGGAATCCGATGAAAATCTTAAAGGGCGAAGAGATGTTGTTAAGCGGCGCGCAGGGATTGTCTGAGCGGAGCGAGTTGCCCGGAGCGCCGCTTTGTATTTAAACAACTCTTCGGCCTGCTAGATTTTCCGGATTCTGGAACGGAACATCGCACGGCTGTCCCCTTTCACAGAATACGTATCGCAAACTATCCGCTCTGCTTCCGAACTGTAAGCTGCAGAAAATGTTAGTGCGCTAAATAGCTGTTAAACTAAATACCTTCCCCTTTCCTTGATATTGAGAACATATCCTCCCTTCTCCTCCTATATTCTTTAGGCGTATACCCTGTCATTGTCTTAAATGCCGCAGAGAAGTGTGCATTGCTGCTAAATCCCAGTGAACTTGCGATCGTAGTTATCGGTTCATTGGAATACAATAGAAGCATCTTTGCTTCTTCCGCTTTTCTTTTCCGAATATACTGATAAAGCGTCATTCCTGTCTCTTCTTTAAATATTGTCGTCAGATACTGGGGAGTCACAGACACCGCTTCCGCCACTTCTTCCAGCGTGATCGGACCGTACAGCTTCTGATCAATATACTGCAGACTTCTCTCTATACGGAACGAATAAGAAACCAGCCGTTTCTTCCTTTCAAGTTCCAGAAACGTATCTGTCAGCGACTCCAGGAATTTAATCGCGCTTTCTCTTGTCCTGATGCGGCTGATCTGATTGATATAATAGTCCGAAGCATTATAAACCAGCTCCTTATCTACATTATATCCAAGCAGATACTCGCAGAAATAGAAGCAGTCATTCACAAGAGTATACTGGAGATTGGTAAGATCATCCCTGCTTAAGAATCCCTGTTCTCCGTCCAGCTTTTCAAAATACTTCTGAACCTGTTCCTGGACCGTCATATCACTGTGAAGGACTGTGTGAAATAACTCCATAATCCGTTCCCTGTTCGGATGCTGAAACCCGCTGATCCGGTTATTCATAATAAACTGAAAACATTCCTTATTCAAACTTCCACCTCCCCAAAAACACATCTTTCATTCTTTTATCTCTTCAATAGCTCTGTTTCGCACATCAGTATTATATTAAAAATTATAAATTAATCTTAAAAATATGTAAATATCAACCTCCCCATATCGTACACTTTAAGTAACAGTTCAGTCATCTGTATATCAAGAGACGGATTTATGCTTACATAAGATTCCGGCGACTGATGTACAGAGATGTACTGAGTGCCCGTTTACGCGCTAGAATTTTTTTAAGAAAGGGGAGAGACTTAGATGACGAATGAAGAATTAGTTAAACATGTAGATCTTGATCATCCGGATTTCCGGGCCCGTTCCTCGGAGGTATATTATCTCTCAGACGATAAAATACTGAAGCTCTATTTTCCGGAAATGGATGACGGGAGCATTGACTCGGAGATTCTGAACACATCTACAGCGTTTCAGAAGGGCTGCACTCCTATGGAATATTACGGGGACGTCAGAATCCAGGGCAGACGCGGCCTGATCCTGAAAAGGCTGAAAGGATGCTCCATGACCAATATGCCTGCAAAGAATCCGCTTATTGTTTTTAAAGCTGGGAAGATTCTGGCGGAGCTGCATGCCGGGGTACACGAAAAAACGTCCGATAAGCTCAAGGACATCCGTCAGGAGGCTGTCAGGGTTCTGGAAGACGACAATGTCTTTTATTTTCTGACCAGGGAAGAAAAAGACACGTTAAAAAAATACATCATGTCTCTTCCCGAATCTAACCACATTCTTCACATGGATTTTCACACAGACAATATTCTGTGTGACGGCGATAACTATCAGGTCATTGACTGGATGACAGCGCTGCGTGGGGATCCTCTCGCGGAGGTTGCCATGATGAATTTCCTTCACCATGACGCCGAGCTGTTTCCCGGCAGTTCCAAACTGAAAATCGCCATGATGCAGATGGTCAGAGGATTTATATACAACAGCTTTATTAAGAACTATGAAAAATTGACCGGACGCACTGAGGAGGCGAGCCATAAATGGGATATTGTAGCGTATATTCTCCGCCTGGGAAACTGGAATATCGAATCCGAGCGTAAAGACCTTCAGCAGAAAATCAAAACCTTTTTAAAGGGGGTTCAGAAATCGTGAGCAGTTTTGCACGCAAAGTAAAAAAAATAAAAGAACTTTCCCCTTCTATACAAGTCAGCGAAGAGAAGGGGTGCATCGTTCTCAGGGGAGAAGCTGACAGCTGGGACACCATTGTAAAAGCAGGCCGTCTGGCTGTGGACCGTAAAAAGTATTACGGAGTCATTAATGACATCAGACTGAAAGGATTTACCCAAAAGGTGAAACTCCCGGCCGAGCAGGATTCTCTTTATGACGGCGCAAAACCTGATGTACTGATCATAGGCGGCGGCCTGACCGGCTGCGCGGCTGCCCGTGAACTTTCCCGTTATAACCTGGACATTATGCTCGTGGAAAAGGGAGCTGACGTAGCGGCCGGACAGTCTTCCAGGAATGGCGGCGCAGTGCATGTAGGCATCAACTATTCTCCGTCTTCCCAGAAAAACTATTACAATCACAGAGGGAACGCCATGTATACAAAGCTCTCAAAAGAGCTGGATTTTCCCTTTGAAAGGACGGGCCATCTAATGCTGATCGGAGCGGCATGGGAAAAGATTCTGATCCAGATTCTTCTGTTAAATGCCCGCCGCCTTAATATCCGGGGAGCAAGATATCTGACCCGTCAGGAACTGCTGAAAGTAGAGCCCTACGCGCCCTCCTGGGCTTACGGCGCTCTGTATATGCCCACAGGGGGATTTACTTCTCCTTATAAGGTAAATGTCGCGCTGGCCGAAAACGCAGTGACAAACGGCGTTAAAATCTGTCTGAACACAGCTGTTACGGGCATGGAGACAAAAGGCGGGAAGATCCAGGCAGTAAAGACAAACCGCGGCACCATTTATCCTAAGATTGTAATCAATGCCTCTGGAGTGTATGCTGACGTTATCGCGGATATGGCCGGCGACCGGACTTTTACCATACATCCGAGAAAGGGAACTGACATTATCCTGGATAAAAAAGTGGGAAAATATATCCGTACCACTGAAGTAAAATCCCCCATCACCGTGCTGGGGAACGGAAAGAAGCTTCATAGCTCTGAGAGAGTCAAAATGATAAAATTTGCATTATCCCATGAGAATACCAGCAAAGGAATTGCAGTGATTCATACAGTGGATAAGAACATGATCCTCGGTCCGGACGTGCAGGAAATCCCCGATAGGGAGGATACAACTACAGATCGTGAGTCTACGAACCGTATTCTCACGGAACAGATGAAAGTTGCGGAAAAGGTCTCTCCCGCTGATGTTATCGCATATTTTGCCGGTGTACGATCACCTACATATGAAGAAGATTTCCAGGTAAGGAAGGGGATCTTCTGTAAAAATATTCTGGAAGCGGCCGGCATACAGTCCCCGGGCGCTACAGCTGCGCCGGCGATCGGAAGACAGCTTGCCATATGGACAGTGAAATATCTGAGGGAAACACAAAAGGTTGAAAAGAATCCTAACTTTAATCCGATCCGGAAGGGGACTCCTCATCTCTCGGAAATGTCCGAGGAGGAACGAAACGAACTGATTAAGAAGAATCCTGATTATGGGGAGATCGTCTGCAGATGTGAAGAGGTTTCCAAAGGGGAGATTCTGGACGTCCTCAACTCTCCTCTTCCCGTCTATACTCTGGATGCGGTCAAACGGCGCTGCCGTCCCGGAATGGGAAGATGCCAGGGAGGATTCTGCTCGCCGCTGGTCGTACAGATACTGGCCGAAGCACGGGGCTGCTCTGTGGATGAGATCAAGAAGAGCGGCAAAAACAGCGATATTCTTCTTGGAAGTACAAAGGAGGCTTTGAAATGATCTATGACGTAACAGTAATCGGGGGAGGACCTGCAGGACTTGCGGCCGCTCTCCAGGCTGACAAAGAGGGCGCGAAAGTACTCCTCATAGAGCGGGAACAGCGGCTTGGCGGTATCCTCAAACAATGTATCCATGACGGCTTCGGGCTCGTCACATTCGGGGAACGGCTCAGCGGTCCGGAATACTGCGAGCGTTTTATTGACCAGATCCTCGATTCCGGCGTGGAAAGAAAGCTTCTTACTTTCGTGACAAAGATCGTAAAGACAGATAACGGATTTCTTATTTACTATGTAAACCGCAGCGGCGCTTCACACATCAGGACAAAGACGATCGTTCTCGCCACAGGATGCAGGGAGCGTACCGCAAAACAGGTCTTCATTCACGGGACAAGACCCTCCGGGATCTTCACTGCCGGCACGGCTCAGCACTATGTAAACCTGATGGGAAAGATGCCTGCCAGGCGGTGTGTCATCCTCGGTTCCGGTGATATCGGACTGATCATGGCCCGGCGGCTGACGCTGGAAGGAGCCGAAGTTCTGGGCGTATACGAGATCAAGCCCACCCCGTCCGGCCTGACCCGGAATATTCAGCAGTGCCTGAGAGATTTCGATATTCCGCTGTACCTCTCCCACACAGTGACAAGGGTATTCGGAGATGAGCGGCTTACGGCTGTAGAAGTTATGAAAGTAGATCAACATATGCAGCCCATTCCGGGCACGGAAGAGATCATAGAGTGCGACAGCCTGATCCTTTCCGTAGGACTGATTCCTGAAAATGAACTGGCAGAAAGTCTTCATGTCCCCATTGACAGAAAAACAAAAGGACCGGTATGCGACCAGCAGTATATGACGGAAACAGAAGGCGTCTACTGTGCCGGGAATGCTCTGCATGTGAACGATCTTGTAGATTATGTAACGGAGAACGCTCTTGCCGCCGGGAAGAACAGCGCCCACTATGAGAAAAAGGAAAGAGTCCGAATTCCTGTAGAAGCCGGCAGTGATATCTCCTATGTAGTGCCTGAACGCCTGGATCTTAAAGAGCCTCTGGAGCATGTTACAGTATACTTCCGCGCCGCGAAGGAAATGAAAAATGTAAATCTGATGATCAGAATCGGCGATAATGTTATCTTTAAAAAACGCTATTCTGTCGTAAGACCGCCGGAGATGGAACGTCTGAATATCGATTTTTCTGAGTTTTCTCTTCAGAAAAATCAAAAAGTTGAATTCTTCCTCGAAAAAGAATCATCCGAAGGGAGGGAGCATGAATGAAAGAATTTGTTTGTATCGTCTGCCCGAACGGCTGTCACCTTACGGCTGATGATGACGGAACTATACACAATGCCGGATGCAGGCGCGGCGTTGAGTTTGCAAGAGAAGAAATGACCGCCCCGAAAAGAACGGTGTGCAGCACAGCGGCAACAGTATTTGCGGACTGCCCTGTTGTTCCTGTCCGCACATCCAAAGAGATTCCAAAGGAAAAAGTCGGAGAGCTTATGCAGATGATCCGTACTCTGTGTGTGGACCGCCGGATGAAAAGAGGGGAGCCTTTGATCAGGAATCTGTTCGGTACAGAAGCTGATCTGATTGTCACCTCAGATATGGGTTATACCTATTTTGTTGATACGGAGGATCAGGCGGATGGATAACAGGATATTACAGACTAAGAGGGACATAATTGAAGCGGGCCATCTGTTGAGCCAGAAGAAACTGATCGCCCGCACATGGGGGAACATCAGCGCCAGGATTTCTGAAAACCAGTTTCTCATTACCCCCAGCGGACGGCCTTATCGTACTCTTACAGAACATGATATCGTAACCGTAAATATATCTGACCTTTCTTATCAGGGAGACGTCAGGCCCTCCAGCGAGGCAGGCGTACACGCCGAACTATACAGACTGCGTCCGGATGCGGGAGCTGTGATTCACACCCATCAGAATATGGCGTCCGCCATAAGCGTATCCCCTGACGGTTTGCAGATTGACAATGCCGACTATCAGGCGCTTCTCGGAGATGTCGTCCCGTGCACTGCCTACGGCATGCCAGGCACAAAGAAACTCAGAACAGCCGTAAAAGACGCGGCTGTCCGTTATCCTGACAGCAGAGCTTTCCTCCTTCCCAAGCATGGAACTGTGATTGAAAGCGCTGATCTGGACACTGCTTTTGCCGCGGCCAAGGCTCTGGAATGCGCCGCTGAAAAGAAATACCGACATATTGTAAAAGATGAATTTCCGGACTCTCAGCAAGAAAAATCAGGTCCGCCTGAAAAAGCAAGAAAGCTCTGCGCTGTCATAAGGCGCGTATGTGGAGTAAAATATATAATGTACGCAGATTCAGAAGCGGTGACTGCTTTCAGTAAAAAGGGAATAAAGCTGAAACCGTGGCTGGATGATCTTTCTCAGATCGCAGGCGTAAATATCGGATGCTTCGATCTGTCTGACTCCCGTTCTCTTATAAGAGAACTCAGGCACAAGAACGCGGTATTTATAAAGGGATACGGCGCTGTCTGTACAGGTTCCACTCCGGAAGACGCGTCGGCAGTGAAAATGATTCTGGAGAAAGGGTGCATGGCGGCCCTTTATGGTATGCATGTTTCAGGAGCCCGCCCTCTCTCAATGCCGGACGCCTTTCTGCAGAGATTTATCTATCAGCACAAATATTCAAAAAAAGCTTATGCAGATAAAAACTTATAATCTCGGTTTCATAAAGAGAAGGGACCTCTCTGACAGATATAGATTCTGTACTTTGAGATGTCCCTTCTCTTTTCTTCTCTTGATTATGCTGTTTTATAATCTGCTGCGCTAGAAATTAATATACCCCTGCAGCCAGATTGTCGCCTTAAATCTTCTTCCGATCTCAGGCTCTCCCATTACCTCATCTGCCGGCACACAGACGTCAAACTGCAGTTCATTCACATTGAGCTTCATCTGGTACAGCTCCACGCCTGTCACAATGTTTTTCCTTTTTCGGACTGCCAGGATCTCTCCCATAATGGAATAGAGATCACACTCGATGCCGTATGGCATAAAATAGGTGTCAACAATAGAAAAAACATCCTCATTCTTCAGGCGCATCGACACCTGAGAATAAATATCAATATCGTCCAGAGTAAGCGTTTCAATTGCTGTCTGGTCCCCGTTTCTGGCCGCATTTAGAAGCATCTTTCTGTTGTCTGACGCCTCCTGTTCATTTTTCAGCTGGTTTTCACTCTTTACTACAGGAAGAAGCACTGTCCCGGAAAGCGCAAGCCCGGAAAGCGTGACAGAAGTAGTCAGCTCATCCGTCAAAAACCCTGCCTGACGCTCCCTCATATATTCGGTGCCGTTCTGCAGAGTAAAGATCAGACTGATGCCGATTCTTAAATCCTCACACATACCGACATACTGCTCTTTCTCAATCTTTCTCTCCACTGCAATATCCGCGAATGTGCTGATTCCGCTCCCCTGAAAGTACGGGAAGTAGTAAGATGGTTCAAACACATCTTTCTCATCTATTTCCCCACACAGAGCGATTCCAATACACTGTCCGTACTCTTTCCTCAGTTCGCAGAAATCTTCCCCGGGTCTGTAGGAGACAATTACCTGCTGGGTATATTGTGATTCCACCTCCGCTATGATTTTCTTCATATCATTTCTGGACCGGAGATTATTAAATCCAATTGCTTTTAAATATTGATGCATTGATTTTTATTTCCTTAATTGTCCGAGATTATCTGTTCTGGAAATCCGGTTCATTATTTTTTCGGAACTGGTTTCTGTGTTCCGGTAATCCGGGTGATTATTTTTTCGGGACTAATTTCTCTGTTCCGCCCATATACGGCCGTAATACTTCCGGAATATTCACAGTGCCGTCCGCCTGAAGATTATTTTCCAGGAAAGCAATCAGCATTCTCGGCGGCGCTACCACCGTATTATTTAATGTATGAGCAAAATAGCTTCCGTTCTCGCCTTTTACGCGGATTCCCAGCCGTCTTGCCTGAGCGTCCCCAAGGTTTGAACAGCTTCCCACTTCGAAATACTTTTTCTGTCTCGGGGACCATGCCTCAACATCTACTGATTTTACCTTCAGATCTGCTAGATCTCCGGAACAGCACTCCAGCGTCCTTACCGGAATATCCAGTGTACGGAAAAGATCTACAGTATTTTTCCACAGTTTATCATACCACTCCATGCTATCTTCCGGTTTGCAGACTACGATCATTTCCTGCTTTTCAAACTGATGTATCCTGTATACGCCACGCTCCTCTATTCCGTGAGCGCCTTTTTCTTTTCTAAAACACGGTGAATAGCTTGTCAGTGTCTGCGGAAGCTGATCCTCTGTAAGCTGTGAGTTTATAAACTTACCGATCATGGAGTGCTCGCTTGTTCCGATCAGATAGAGATCCTCTCCCTCGATCTTATACATCATGGCATCCATCTCAGCGAAACTCATAACTCCTGTAACTACATTACTCCGGATCATGAAAGGCGGCACACAGTAGGTAAATCCTCTGTTAATCATAAAGTCTCTCGCGTATGCAAGCACAGAGGAATGCAGCCTTGCGATATCTCCCATCAGATAATAGAATCCGTTTCCTGCAACTCTTCTTGCGCTGTCGAGATCGATTCCATTAAAGGATTCCATAATATCCGTATGATACGGAATTTCAAAGTCCGGAACCTCTGGCTCGCCGAATCTCTCTAACTCCACATTCTCGCTGTCATCTTTTCCAATCGGCACAGAAGGATCAATGATATTTGGAATAACCATCATAATCTTTTTAATTTTTTCTTCTACTTCTTTCTCTTCTGTGGATAACTCCTCGATCCGCCCCGCGCTCTCGGATACTTTCTTTTTCAGCGCCTCTGCCTCTTCAAACTTCTTCTGAGCCATCATCGCTCCGATTTCTTTTGAAGCTTTGTTCTTTTCAGCGCGGAGCGCTTCTACTTCCTGCTTGATCTCACGATTTCTCTGATCAAGAGCAATTACCTCGTCTACAAGCGGAAGCTTCTCATCCTGAAATTTGTTTTTGATATTCTGTTTTACAATGTCCGGATTATTTCTTAAAAATTTGATGTCTAACATAGCTTTATCCTCTCATTCTTTCTTTTTATTTATCCATGTCTCTTATATCATATTCTTCCTGATAAATTGCTTTTTCAAGACATTGTCTCTCTTCTTCTGCCAATTCGATATAGCTTTCTCCATTTACGACTTCTTTGATGTAAGTATAACATCCTTCCCGGCTGTGCATAGCGTTAAATATCCATCCATTATCTTTCTCATCGAGCATAGTAAGAACAAAACTTAAATTACCGCCCATCTCATGGAATGCATCATATTTCACAATGCCTGCTTTCTGGTAATGTGACTCCATTTTCCTGCGGATATTATCTACATCGTCTCTATTTTTCTTTACAAGAGCGGATATTTCTTCTAATTCTGCAAATTTCTTAAATATTGCTTTTTCAAGATTCTTTCCGCTCCTTCCCCGCATAAATGTAGAATAACTTCTCTGCAGATTCCGATACCGGCTGTTTAATATTATCATTAAGATAATGATTACAATCTGCAGAACAAATACAGCAAGAAATAAGTAGAATGGGTCAATTCCCAGACTCCCCAATATTCCATTCATGTATTATACATCTCCTTCTAATTATATATATCCCCACATTTTCTTACTTATAGATAACAGTTCTGTCATCCCCTGCGATCTGATGCCCTCTTTTACCTTCATTTCCATTTTCTACTCTGATCTTATTGACATAATTAAATCATATATTCTTTCCAGTTCTTCTTCTGAGTAATATTCTATCTCTATTTTCCCCTTTCCATTCGCTTTTGGACTCACACTTACCTTTGTTCCGATTATATTTTTCATGTGTTCTTCGAGATTCGTGTAAACAAACGTGTGTTCTTGTTTTGTTTTCTTAATATCTTTTTTCGGGTTTTTCAATGCTTTTACAAGCTTTTCCGTTTCTCTTACACTTAATTTTTCATCAAAGATCTTATTGGCCAGCATATACTGCTGCTCTTCATCGTCAATTGCGAGCAAAGCTCTGGCATGTCCTGTACTGATCATATCATCTACGATCATCTGCTGTACTCTCTCACTCAACTTAAGCAGACGCATAGAGTTTGTCACAGCAGTTCTGCTCTTAGACACTCTTTCCGCAACTTCATCCTGCTTTAAATTGAACTCTTCAAGAAGTCTCTTGAAGGCCATCGCCTCTTCAATAGGATTCAGGTTTTCCCTCTGTATATTTTCAATAAGGGAAATTTCCACTATTTCCTGATTTGTATACTCCTTTACAATAATCGGCACTTCTTTCAGGCCAGCCAGTTTTGCGGCTCTCCATCTTCTCTCACCGGCTATAATCTCATAATAATTTTTCTTTTTCTGAACAATAAGCGGCTGAAGAATACCAAATTGTTTGATAGAATCTGCTAATTCCATCAATGCATCCTCATCAAAGTCCTTACGCGGCTGATCTCTGTTTGGCTCAACCTCATTAATTTTAACCATTATTTCTCCAGTTTCCTGGATTTCAGCAGATTTTTCTTCTTTATTTACTTCTTTTGTATCTTTTTCTTCTGATGACGCTTTCCCTGCTTTATTAGGTATAAGACTGTCCAGACCTTTTCCAAGTCCGTTTCTTTTCACTGCCATGACTATTCTTCTCCTTTATTAATCACTTCTTCCGCTAACAGCATATAGCTTTCCGCTCCTGTTGATTTAGGATCATATAATGTAATAGGCATTCCATAACTGGGTGCTTCTGCCAGACGTATATTTCTGGGAATAATGGTTTTATATATATTCTGAGTCAGATTATCCTTTACATTCTCCACTACCTGAAGTGAAAGGTTCGTTCTGGCATCATACATTGTAAATACAACACCCTCTATTTCAAGACTGGGATTCAATCTTTCCTGTACCAGTTCGATTGTATGAATCAACTGGCTCAGACCTTCAAGAGCATAGTATTCACACTGGATTGGAACAACAACCGAATCCGCTGTTGTCATAGCATTTATAGTCAGCATACTCAATGCAGGAGGACAATCAATAATTATAAAATCGTAATCATCCTTAATTTTTTTCACCTCTCCACTGAGTATATATTCCTTATTTTCAACACCAATTAATTCTATTTCAGCAGCCGAAAGATTTATATTAGATGGAAGAACATCAAGATTTTCCAATACGTTTTCACATATACATTCCTGAATCACCGTATCTCCTATTATCAGATCATACACTGATTTGTTCACTTCATCCTTGTCTACTCCCAATCCACTCGTCATATTCCCCTGTGGATCCATGTCGAGCGCAAGCACTTTCTTATTCATACTTGCAAGAGAAGCTGAAAGATTAATGGCAGTAGTAGTCTTTCCAACTCCTCCCTTTTGATTGGCAATTGCTATAATTCTTCCCATTTCTGCCTCCTTGTAAGACTTTTCTCGGATACTATTTCATTATAGCACTTTTACATATTTTAATCTACACAAAATGTTTCACGTGAAACATTTGATAGAGTGCTAATTGAACAATACATAATTTAAAACGAAATGTTTCACGTGAAACATTCCCCTCATTAAAGAATACAGCTATTTAGCGCACTAACAGTTCCCAGCGAAATGTGTCCGGAAGCGGAGCGGATGGTTTGCGATACGTATTCTGTGAAAGGGGACAGCCGGGAGATGTTCCGTTCCAGAATCCGGAAAATCTAGCAGGCCGGAGAGATGTTTAAGGGCAAATCGGCGCTCCGGGCAACTCGCTCCGCTCAGACAATCCCTGCGCGCCGCTTAACAACATCTCTCCGCCCTTCAAGATTTTCAGCGGATTCCTCCAAAGTCACATCTCCCGGCTGTCCCCTTCCCCAGAAAGTATTCTCAAACCATCCGCTCCGCTTCCTGCGCGTTCCCTGTCGGAATGTCATTGCCCAAATAGGCTGAAACGCACAACTGGCGCGGCTTGTAGGCTTTCGGCTGTGAAAGCTTTCCGGCCGCGCCTGCTTCTCGCAGCAGCTATATATTCACTGACTCCCGGTTTGAAAAAGCCCAGAAAACAGCCCCATTTCGAGAAAAATTCTGCGGGGATGGAGGAGGGCGACGGGCGCCTTCGGAAGGGGATTAGGGAAACTTGAAGTTGCGGCTGCGGATGTTAGGACAGGAGGGGAGATTGTCTGAACGAAGTGAGTTGCTCCCCTCCTGTCCTTGCATTTAATCCGCAGCCGGAACTTCTTAGTTTCCCTTATTTCCTGGAGTGAAGCCCTGAGCTATCCTCCATCCCCGCAGAATACGTCTTAGGAATCGACTCTGTTTTCGACCGTTTTGAACAAGGACGTTAGTGAACTAAATAGCTGAAAATAGCTGAAAATAGCAAAATCTATTTTCTTGAATTGGTCTACTTCGTATAGTATAATAAAGTATAGGATTCAAAGGGATTTTAATTTACTGAAAGTTGGTGGCAGAATAATGGGTTGGAAAAAGAAACTGAGTCTGATTGCAGTATTTACCGGAACTGTAATCGGAAGTATGCATATGATTAACCGCATATTTACATACATTGCGACAGCGGACGATCTTCTCGGAGAAAATTCATATGAATATTATGAATGGCGTTTTGGTAAGATCGCATATAAGAAGAAGGGAAAGGGATCTCCTGTCCTTCTCGTACATGATTTAAATGTATGCTCATCTTCTGATGAGTGGAGGAATATTGAAGATAGTTTTGCAGAGAATCACACTGTATATACTCTTGATCTTCTCGGATGTGGATGCTCTGATCATCCGATTTTAACATACACTAATTATATGTATGTACAGCTGATTACTGATTTTATAAAGCATATTATTAAGGATAAGACAGATGTGATTGTATCCGGAAATTCATGTTCGTTTGTCCTCATGGCATGTGCGAATGATGATTCGATTATCAACCGCGTAACGCTGATAAATCCACAAAATCTGGTATCACTTGCCAAAATACCTACCAAACACACAAAGCTTATTAAATGGCTCTTATATACACCAATTTTAGGAACTTTTATTTATAACATGAAGGTAAATAAGAGAACAATTAAGCAGGAATACTCTTCTTCCTGGCTATATGATCCCAACGGGATTAGTGAAAGAGATATTCTCACCTGCTTTGAGGCATCGCATAGAGAGAAAACACATTCGAAGTATTTATATGCCTGTCAGATATCAAGATATCTCAATATAAATCTTATGTGCTGTCTCGATAAGCTGAATAATAGTATATTCATCATAGCCGGCGGCGCGAATCCTGAAAATATACTGATCGCTGAACAATATCAGAATCAGATTCCGTCTATTGAGATTGTAGAGATAAGTAATACCAAGAAACTTCCTCATATAGAAAAAGCAGAAGAATTCTGTGAACAGGTTCAGATTCTTTTTTCTGACGAGGAGTAGCGAAGGACTCTGAATATTTAAGATCCTGGAGATTTAATGCAAAATGGGAGTAAAAATCTGTATTAATCGATTTTTACTCCCATTTTACTTTCCTTTACTATTCTTTCATAATCAAACAATCCGCTCTTTTTCTTTTATACATCAACACTAATAACATATAAAATCCGAAAGATTATATTAACTCAACGGCTCTTTCCCCGGCACTCCGGCCTTTCGCGGATACTTTTTAGGCGTGGGCTTTACCTTTTCAATCCGGACAAGTGACCTCCCCATATCAGTACCGGCCAGCTGAAACTTATCTATCTCACTTATCCTTCCGCCAAGTATATTTACCGCATGTTCTGCGCTGTATATTTCATCGTCTGAATTCCCGCTCTTATAGGATACGAAAGAACCGCCTTTTTTCGCAAAGGGGATGCAATATTCACTCAATGTAGACAGATTTGCCACAGCGCGGGATACAACGAGGTCAAATTTTTCTCTGTATTCCGGCTTTTTTGCATAATCTTCCGCTCTTCCGTGAAGAGTCACAATCTTTGTAAGTCCCAATTCTGCGATCACTTCATTTAAAAATCTGATTCTCTTATTCAGTGAGTCCAGCAGGACAATTTCAATATCCGGATATACGATCTTTAAAGGAATTCCCGGAAAACCTGCTCCGGTTCCTATATCAATCATTGATTCAATCCTATCCATATCTATTAATCTTACAACTGTAAGACTATCTGTGAAGTGTTTCAGATTCACTTCATCATAGTCTGTGATTGCTGTAAGGTTCATCACGCTGTTCCATTCTGTCAGAAGTTCATAATAGCGGTCAAACTGTTCCCTCTGTACCTCTGTCAAATGAATTCCAAAACCTATCAAATTCTGGTCAAACCTACTATTTCTATCCCTGTTCACTCCATCTATTTCCTTTCATATCATGACCTTTTCCCTCTGGCATCTAAATACACGAGGAGCACAGAAATATCCGCAGGGGAAACTCCTGATATTCTTGATGCCTGCCCGATTGAAGCGGGTTTTATTGCTTTTAATTTCTGTCTCGCCTCAATCCTGAGACTCTGAACTTCGTCATAATCAATGTCATCCGGTATCTTCTTATATTCAAGCTTCTTAAACTGATCTACCTGACGCTGCTGTCTTCTGATATATCCCTCATACTTGATATTGATATCAACCTGCTCGATCACATCATACGGAAGGTCAGGCCTCTTCACGTCAATGTCAGCAAGCTTCTCATAAGAAAGTTCCGGCCTGCGGATCAGTTCTGCGAGCGTGGTCCCTGAACTTAAGGGAGTGCTCCCAAGAGATACTAAAATCTCCCGGACTTTATCTGATGTGCCGATATTTGTATGCTGCACCCGCTTTATCTCCTCACGAATCATCTCTTCTTTTTGCAGCAGCCTTTGATATCTTTCCTCATTGATCAGACCAACTTCATATCCGATTTTAGTCAGGCGGATATCCGCGTTGTCCTGCCTCAGCAGCAGACGGTATTCCGCCCTGGAAGTCATCATACGGTACGGCTCATGGCTTTCCTTTGTGACCAGGTCGTCTATTAGAACACCAATATACCCCTGAGAACGATCTATAACAATTCCTTCTTTTCCCTGGAGTTTTCTCGCCGCGTTGATTCCGGCGATCAGCCCCTGAGCCGCGGCCTCTTCATAGCCTGAGCTTCCATTAAACTGGCCGCCGCTGAAAAGGCCTTCTATTTCTTTAAATTCAAGTGTGCTTTTCAGCTGTCTCGCGTCAATGCAGTCATATTCAATCGCATATGCATTTCTTACAATTTTAGCATGTTCCAGTCCTGGAACGCTTCTGTACATTGCATACTGTACATCCTCAGGAAGAGAACTTGACATTCCCCCCACATACATTTCGCTTGTATGGATTCCTTCCGGCTCTATAAATACCTGATGTCTGTTCTTATCCGGAAATTTCACTACTTTATCTTCGATAGATGGGCAGTATCTCGGTCCGGTTCCCTCTATCGCGCCTGAAAAGAGCGGAGAGCGGTCCAGATTATTCCTTATAATCTCATGAGTTTTCTCATTCGTATAAGTCAGCCAGCAGGAGACTTGATCAATCTGTACAGACTCCGGATCTGTAGTAAATGAAAATGGTACTACTCTCTCATCTCCTCTCTGCTCTTCCATCTTGCTGAAATCAATGGAATTCTTATCAATTCTGGCTGGAGTCCCTGTCTTAAACCGATACATCTTCACTCCGAGGGATTTTAGGCTGTCGGTCAGATAATTAGCGCTCTGCAGCCCATTTGGACCTGTATATGTGGCCACATCTCCATAAATGCATCTTGCTTTCAGATAAGTTCCTGTACAAAGAATTACAGCCTTACATGGGTACACAGCGCCGGAATAAGTCTTAACACCTGTCACCCTTCCACCTTCCGCAAGGATCTCCGTCACTTCCATCTGCCGGATGTCCAGATTCTCCTGGGCCTCGAGAACCTGGCGCATGGCTCTGCTGTAATCTGCCTTATCCGCCTGAGCTCTAAGCGAATGCACAGCCGGTCCCTTCGACTTATTCAGCATCTTAGACTGAATAAACGTGCGGTCGATCACCTTTCCCATTTCTCCTCCCAGGGCGTCCACTTCCCGGACGAGATGACCTTTTGAGCTTCCTCCTATATTCGGATTGCACGGCATGAGAGCGATACTGTCAACACTCACTGTAAAGACCACTGTGGAAAATCCCATTCTCGCCGCGGCAAGCGCAGCCTCACATCCGGCGTGACCAGCTCCTACCACTGCAATATCGTATCCATCTTTATTTTCCCATACAGAATTTGCTGAATATTTCATTTATTAAATCTTCTCCTACTGATTCTCCTGTTATGTTTCCAAGCGCTTCATACGCATCCATGAGATCAATGGAATAGAAATCCTCCGGCATACCCGCTTCAATACTCTGGATCACTTTTTCCATACTTCTCTCCGCATCAATCAGCGCGCTTTTCTGTCTCGCGTTCGTGATATAAATCTGATTATTAAATGACAGATCAGCTTTGAGGAACATAGACTTAACCGTATCTTCCAGCTCCCGGATCCCATACTCTTCCTTTGCTGAAACAGAAATGATGTGCAAATCTTCCTCATTCATCTCATATCCATATATATTATTCACTGTTTCTCTCATATTTTCAACCGTAACAACCGTATGCAGATCTGATTTATTGAGAAGAATGATCGCCCGTTTTCCTCTGGTCATCCTGATGATACTGCAGTCATCTTCATCAAGCTCTCTTGAAGCGTCCGCCACATAAATAATCAGATCAGCTTTTCCGGCATATTCTTTCGCCCGCTCTACACCGATTTTCTCTATGACGTCTTCAGTCTGACGGATTCCGGCGGTATCTATTACATTCAATCCGAGATCCCCCAGGCGGATCTGCTCTTCCAGAATATCCCTTGTCGTCCCGGCAATATCTGTAACAATCGCTCTCTCATGACCTGACAGCACATTGAGAAGAGACGACTTTCCGGCATTCGGACGGCCAAGAATCACTGTGTTGATTCCTTCCTTAATCACTCGTCCGTCGTCAGCAGAATCAATCAGATCTTTCAGCCGCTTAATAATTCCCTGCGCCTCTGCTTTCAGCGTACTTCCATATCCGTCTACGCTGATATGCTCCGGGTCATCCAGGGCAGATTCGATAAATGCAGTATGATAAATTATTTTATTTCTCAAATCATTAATTTCGTTTTTTATACTTCCTTTTAATTGACTAATTGAACTTTGAAGGGCGTATTCATTTTCCGAATGGATCAAATCAATAACCGACTCAGCCTGAGAGAGATCCATCTTTCCATTTAAAAAGGCTCTTTTGCTAAACTCACCCGGCTGCGCGGCATCTGCCCCGTTTTTCAAAACTGTTTCCAGCACACGCCTTACAACATAAGTGCCGCCGTGACAGTTAATCTCCACAGTGTCCTCCCCCGTGAACGTCCGCGGCGCCCGCATCAGCATGACGAGAACCTCGTCGATTGTCTCGTCTCCATCCACAATGTGCCCATAATGTATTGTATGGCTGTCCGCATCGCAGAGTTTTGTTTTCCCTCTGTAGACTCTGTCTGCAATCTGAAAAGCTTCCTCCCCGCTGACGCGCACGATTCCGATCCCCGAATTCGTCATACCGGTGGATATTGCGGCAATAGTTTCTTTCTTCATGAAATTCTCCGTTCTACGTTTTCTGGTAAAGAAAAGGACGTTTCCCCTTCACGAAAGTATCCGTGAAGCGTCAAACGTCCTTTCGCTTCATTAAAATTCAATCCTGTCTATCTCTTTAATGTCACAACTACTTTTCTATAAGGTTCTTCCCCTTCGCTGTGAGTCGTCACATACGGATCAGACTGCAGCGCGGAGTGGATGATTCTTCTCTCATAAGGATTCATAGGCTCTAACACGAATGGCCTTCTGTTTCTCTTTACCTTATGCGCAATATTTTTCGCAAGATGCTTTAATGTCTCTTCCCGCCTTGCGCGGTAATTCTCTGTGTCCAGCTTCACTCTTACATAGCCGTCCTGATGCTTATTTGCTACCCTGTTTGCAAGGTACTGCAGTGAATCCAGAGTCTGTCCTCTCTTGCCGATCAGGATGCCCATATGCTCTCCCTTCATGTCAACACAGAGGGCGCCGTCTTCATCTATAGAAGATGTGATTTCAACCTCCATTCCCATGGCATTCAAGGTATCCTTCACAAAACTTTCCACTGCCTGAATCGTCTGATCTTCCACTTTCGCGAGAACCTGTTTTTCCTTTTCAGCCGGTTCTTTTTCTTCCGGCTTTTTCTCCTCTTTTTTCTGAGGAACCGGCTTTTTCTCCGCTGCCTGTTTTTCTTTCTTCGCCGGTTTATCCGCCTGAGTTCCTGATTTCTTTTCTGTCTCTTTTCTTCCCTGCTTCTCTTTCTTTTCAGTTTGTTTTTTCTCAGGCTTTTCTTCTTTGTCAAGAGAGATCGTATCTCTGAAAGATCTGATCGTCTCCTCAATCTCAATCTCAGGCTCCTCTTTCTCAACCTTTCTCCAGGCCTCTATTACGGCCTGCTTTGCTCCGATCCCAAGGAATCCAGCGCTTCCTTTTTCAATTACATCATACTCCAGTTTGTCACTCGTAACTCCAAGCTGGATCAGCGCTTCTGTTATTGCATCATCTAACGTCTTTGCTGATACTCTGATACTACCTTTCATCCCGATTCCTTCCTTTCTCATCTGCAGTTCTTACAAGACTGCTGTGGAACATACGCAACAGTTCAGCACACCTATTTTTTCTTTCTTCCTTTTGACTCATCAGTCTTTTCCTCTTGTATCCCGGGAGCAGGTTCTTCCGTCTTATGGCCGCTATTATATCTGCTTACAAGATTCGCTTTCGCAGTAAGGCTTCCCGGCTTAGCATTCTTCGCCATTTCATGGGCCTGGCGTATCTTTTCTTCCTTTGAAGGATCCGTTTCTTTTCCAGAACTTTTCGAATTTACGCCGACATTTCTTGTGCTCTTTGTCGCCATGCGGTTGATCTCTTCCGCAGAAGTTCCTTTTTTCTCACGTTTCTTCTTCGCCTTAGCCTGATTCTCAGCTATAATATCTTCTACGCTCTGTTTCTTAAGATGGGCGTTTACAATCACCTGCTGGATACTTCTGACTACCGCGCTGGCAATCCAGTAAAGACCAAGGCCGGCCGGAAGCGTGAAACCAAATACAACTGAAATCAAAGGCATCGTATATGTCATCGTCTTCATCGAACTCATCATCGGGTTATCTGAATCATTCAATGCCGACGCAGATGTTCCCGCCTGAGAGAGCTTCACGCTGACAAACTGTGAAACACCTGCAAGAACAGGGATAAGGATCGCGAGAATGATTCCGACGATCGAAGCCGCGGCAAGCGCGTTCTGGAGAAGTTCCCACGGATGAGCTCCGATGTCAATGCCGAGGAAGTTATTCATCTCGCTCACCCTTGACACAGTGCTGTTCACAAGGCCTTCCAAATCCGGCATCTGCTCTACTAGCGCATTCCATGTGCTGTTCTGGAACTTATAGAATATCTCCGCCAGGGAAGTCGCATTTGACAGATCATATGAGCTGAATCCTGCAACTGCGGTTCCCGCAACGTCTTCAAGAATCTTTTCATATCCTGATACTGACTGAATCTCATCTATCAGAGGCATATAAGCCTCACGCACCTGGGTCACATATCTCGGAACATTCCATACAACCGGATACAGACCAAACAGAATCAGGAGCTGCATCAGTGACGGAAGACATCCGCTTGACATCTTCACTCCGTACTTCTCATAGACCGCATTCATCTCATCCTGCTGCTTCAGCATGGACGCCTGATCCTTTTTATTGGCATATTTCTTCTGGATCTTCTGGATCTCAGGCTGCATCACCGACTGCATCTTGGTAAATTTCTGCTGTTTGATTGTAAGCGGCATCAGGAAAATATATACAATAAATGTAAATATGATGATGCTCACGCCGATGCTGTCAACGCCGATCGCGCTCATCACATGATAAATCCCGTTCATCACCTGTCCGAGCAGCCAGGAGATCTGGCTTATCACAGGCAGGCTGTAAATTCCTCCGACCGCTAAAAGTCCGTAAATTTCCATTATTTACTTATCCTCCTTAAGGTACTGGATCATATCCGCCTTTTGAAAATGGATTGCAGCGCAGGATTCTCCAGATTGCGAGAGCGCCGCCCTTTAGTGCGCCATACTTTTCTATCGCCTCAAGACCATACTGGGAACAAGTGGGATAATACTTGCACGTACTGTATCCTTTTAAACCGGACAGATATTTTCTGTAAAACCGGATCATCCATATTAAGACCCGTTTCATCTGCGCCACTTCCTTTTTATAAAGCCTTCTGTTCAGCTTTATGATATATTTTATGAAGCTTTCCGAGGTGGATCAGTGCATTCTCAATTTCATGATAATTTCTTTCTTTTGCACTTGTTCTCGCAATTACAACAATATCAGTTCCACACCGGAAATCCGCTTCTGAAAGTCTGTAGCTTTCTCTGATCAACCGCGTTAAGCGGTGTCTTACAACACTGTTTCCTACTTTTTTACTGACTGAGATCCCAAGCCTGTTCCTTCCGAGATGATTGTCAAGAACATACATAACCAGATAGCTGTTTGCAAAGGATCTTCCATTTTTATAAACATTCTGGAAATCTTTATTCTTCTTTAAAGATTCGGAAAATTTCATCCAAAACCTCTTCCTTGTCCGACTGGTTTTCTTCCTTATTATAACGCTAAATATTCAGAAAAGTAAAATGAATAGAAGAAAAGGCCACATATATGCGGCCTAAGCTGATAACTGTTTTCTTCCTTTTGCTCTTCTGGCAGCTAAAACTTTTCTTCCGCCCGGTGTGCTCATTCTTGCTCTGAAACCATGAACCTTAGATCTTGATCTCTTCTTTGGCTGAAATGTCATCTTCATCTCACATACACCTCCTTCATCTGATATACTTTATAATAAAGTATTCACAATAATTAACATGTCCTTTTCTTATCTTTTATCTGAAAAGACGCCGCTCTTAATTATAGTGAAAAAATGCGTATTCGTCAAGCATAATGAGGGGAAAACTTACCGAAAACTTATCCACATTTTCCACCAATTTTATTCACATTCTGTTAATAACCTTTCCTGTGTGGATAACTTGTGGATAAATATAGGATAACTATGGTATTATATGTTGAAAAAATTTTTATTTCTTCACATTTGTTTTATTTTGATGGATTAATTTAATGAGGATAAAGTTATACACACTATCTTTTCGTTGATTCAGAACTTTTTTTGATGTAGAATGTAGTAGAGAGATTCTGCCTTGACATCTCTCTATTCTATTGATTAGGAGTTACTTTTGATGAACATTGTAGAACAGAATTGGGAACAAATCTTAAATAAGATGAAACTGGAATACTGCTCCTCGAATATTTCATATACGACCTGGATTGCTCCTCTTACCGTATATGAAGTAAAGGATAATACTGTTTATATCCTCGTTAAGCTGAGGGCCAGCCTTGAACATATTGAGGAAAAGTATCTTCTCCCCTTCAAAGTATGTATCGCAGAAGTAACAGGGATTGAATACGAAGTTGCCTTTGTGACTGACAATGAGACTGTTATTCAGGAAAAGAAGGAAAATATTGTAAAGAAAAACCGGGCGAACGCGGTCTTTGAAAAGGCCAATCTGAATCCGAAATATACATTTGACACATTTGTTGTAGGCGGAAACAACAGCTTTGCGCACGCAGCGTCACTCGCTGTCGCTGAATCTCCAGGTGAGATATACAACCCCCTCTTTATATACGGAGGCGTGGGACTTGGGAAGACCCATCTGATGCACTCCATCGCCCACTTTATTTTGTCAAATGATCCTTCGAAACATGTGCTTTATGTCACAAGTGAGACATTCACAAACGAACTGATCGACGCTCTGAAAGCCGGAAAAACCGGAAGTGAACTGGCCATGACAAAGTTCCGGGAAAAGTACCGGAACAACGATGTTCTTCTCATTGATGACATTCAGTTTATTATAGGAAAAGAAAGTACGCAGGAAGAGTTCTTCCACACATTTAACCAGCTTCATATGGCAGGAAAGCAGATCATCATCTCCAGTGATAAGCCTCCAAAGGATATCGAGACACTGGAATCGCGTCTGCGCACCCGGTTTGAGTGGGGTCTGATCGCAGATATCTCCTCCCCTGACTATGAGACGAGGATGGCAATTCTCCGGAAAAAGGAAGAGCTGGACGGACTGGAAAGATATCATATTCCCGACGACGTCATGGAATATATTGCAAACAATATCAAGTCAAATATCCGTGAACTTGAAGGTTCACTGAATAAACTTGTGGCGCTCTCCAATCTTGAGAACAAGCCCATTGACATTCCTCTTGCGGCAGAAGCCTTAAAAGATATGATATCGCCTGACAATAACCGGGTAGTTACGCCTGAACTGATTATAGACATTGTATCGGAGCATTTTAACGTTCCGATCTCCGAACTGAAAGGAAAGAAACGAAACGCCGAGATCGTACTTCCCCGCCAGATCGTTATGTATCTGTGCCGGACGCTGACAGATACACCGCTTAAGACGATCGGCGTTATTCTCGGAGGGAAAGACCACGCCTCAGTAAACCACGGAGTACGCAAGATAGAAAAAGAGATTAAGACGGATGAGGCCCTTAATAATACAGTTAATATTATTAAAAAGAAGATTAATCCACTCTAATTGTTGATAACTATGTGAAAATAGTGTGGAATACGATGTGGATATTCCATTTTTCCATATCAGCCCATTTTAAGCCACCGGGGATTTCCACACATTTTCTACCTGGTTTCCGATCGAAATCTTCAGAGTTATCAATACGAAAAACCTTTGATTTTAACGGGCTTTGAACAGGTTATGAACATATCAACAGCCCCTAAGGAGACGTATGCGGAATTGATTTTATATCAATACACATAAAGCGGCTCCGCCAGAACTTTTTACACACTGCGAAAGGAGTTATTATCACATGAAAATCATATGTACAAGATCAAACCTGGCAAAAGGAGTCAGTATTGTATCAAAAGCAGTTCCGTCTAAAACAACAATGCCGATTCTTGAGTGTATCCTGATTGACGCGTCTACAGATATTATCAAACTGACTGCCAATGATATGGAACTCGGAATCGAAACATCTATTGATGGAGAAATCATTGAGAGAGGAATCCTTGCCCTGAACGCAAAGATATTCTCAGAGATCGTAAGAAAGCTGCCCGATAGTGAGATTGTAATTGAGACTCAGGGTGACAGCCAGGCGATGATCACATGTGAAAAGGCAAAGTTTAATATTGCCTCCCAGCCTGGTGACGATTTCTCTTATCTCCCTGCTGTGGAAAAGGATGACTTTATTACAGTGTCGGAATTTACACTCAAAGAAGTAATCCGTCAGACCATCTTCTCAATTGCGGATAATGATACAAATAAAATGATGACAGGTGAACTGTTTGAGATTGACGAAAACATGCTGAAAGTCGTATCACTAGACGGACACAGAATCTCAATCCGTAAGATCGAGTTAAAAGATTCCTACTCTCCGAAAAAAGTCATTGTTCCCGGAAAAACACTGCAGGAGATCAGCAAGATCATCGGAGGGGAAGCAGAGTCAGAAGTAGATATTTCATTTACAAAGAATCACATAGTGTTCGAATTCGACCGCACTGTCGTGGTTTCCAGGCTGATTGAAGGAGAATACTTCCGGATCGACCAGATGCTTTCCAGCGACTATGAGACAAAAGTTAAAATCAATAAAAGGGAGCTCTTAGACTGTATTGACCGTGCAACTCTGCTCATAAAAGAGGGAGATAAGAAGCCGATCATCATTGACATCAGAGATGAGTCCATGGAATTTAAGATCAAGTCACAGGTCGGATCTATGGATGAGGAAATTATGTGTATCAAAGAGGGGAAGGATCTTCTGATCGGATTTAACCCGAAGTTTCTCATTGACGCCCTCCGAGTTATTGATGATGAAGAAGTGGATCTTTATTTCATGAACGCAAAAGCGCCGTGTTTCATCAAGGATGAGGCGCAGAGCTATATTTATCTGATCCTTCCTGTGAACTTCAACGCGGCCGTTTAATGAGCATCGGGTTTTGAAAGGAGTCAGATTATGGAATCATTTCAGTTGAGAGCCGGAGAGGAGTTTATCCGGCTCGGACAGGTTTTGAAAGCAGTGGGGATGGCAGAGTCCGGAGCAGACGCCAAGGAAATTATTTTAAACGGCGAGGTCCGCGTCAACGGAGAAGAGGAGACGCGCAGAGGAAGAAAGCTTTATAAAGGCGATATCGTGGCATACGGCGGAAGAGAGATCGAAATAACGGTTTAGCGATGCATTGAAAAAAAGCCGGAAAAAGTGTAAAATAGATTAGATAGGAACATTATGGTAATCAAATCTCTGAAGCTGAAAAATTACAGAAATTATGATCTTCTGGACCTGCAGTTTGATCCTGCCACAAATATTCTGTACGGAGACAATGCGCAGGGAAAGACAAACATACTGGAGGCATTGTATCTGTCAGGGACAACGAAATCACACAGAGGCACAAAAGACCGGGATATTATACAATTCGGATATGACGAAGCGCATATTGAGACAATTGTAGAGAAAAGAGGGATTAATTTTCAGATCGACATGCATCTGAAAAAGAACAGTCCGAAGGGAATCGCGATTGACCGGGTGCCGATCCGGCGTGCCAGTGAGCTTTTCGGAATTATTCATTTCGTTTTTTTCTCACCGGAGGATCTCAATATTATCAAAGAAGGGCCCGCAGGGCGAAGGCGTTTTATCGATCTGGAACTTTCACAGCTTGATAAGATATATTTGAATAATCTTTCAAACTATAACCGGATTATCAACCAGCGCAATGCGCTGCTGAAGGATCTTTATACTCAGCGCCATCTGATCGAAACTCTGGATATCTGGGATATGCAGCTCGCGTTATACGGAGCGGAAGTTTTAGAAAGAAGAAGAGCGTTCATCGGGCAGATCAACAGCATTATTTCTGACATACATTTTAAACTGACAGGCGGAAAAGAGAGGATCACTCTTTCCTACGAAGAGAGTATTGGGGAGCTGTCCCTGGAGGATGCTCTGAGAAAAAACAGAGAGCGGGATATCAGAATGAAGAGCACTTCTGCCGGACCTCACAGAGACGATATATGTTTTAAGACAGACAAAGGGCTTGATATCAGGAGATTCGGCTCACAGGGACAGCAGAGGACAGCAGCCCTGTCTCTGAAATTATCAGAGATAGAACTGGTAAAACAGAAGATAAAAGACACTCCGGTCCTGCTGCTGGATGATGTTTTGTCTGAACTGGACAAACATCGGCAAAACTATTTACTGGACAGTATTCATGACATACAGACAATGATTACATGTACCGGGCTGGATGAATTTGTGAATCACAGGTTTTCCATTAATAAGATATTTCATATCAAAAACGGACATGCAGCAAATGCAAATTAGGAGGTTATTAAATGGGTGCATCAAACACAGAATTTGACGCTGAATATGGCGCGGACCAGATCCAGATCCTGGAAGGTCTGGAAGCGGTAAGGAAAAGGCCGGGAATGTATATTGGTAGCACTTCTACCAGAGGGCTTCATCATCTGGTCTACGAGATTGTGGATAATTCAGTGGACGAAGCCCTTGCCGGATACTGCGATGAGATCCAGGTTGACATCAATCAGGACGGCTCAGTAACAGTAAGTGATAACGGACGTGGAATCCCTGTGGGAATTAACCATAAAGCGGGACTCCCGGCAGTTGAAGTGGTATTTACCGTCCTTCACGCCGGCGGAAAATTCGGCGGAGGAGGATACAAGGTATCCGGCGGACTGCACGGTGTGGGAGCATCTGTTGTAAATGCTCTTTCAGAGTGGCTGGAAGTGGAGATATATCATGAAGGACAGATTTATAAACAGCGCTATGAGAGAGGAAAAGTTATATATAAACTGAAAATCATCGGGGAATGTGAGCCGGACAGGACAGGTACAAAGGTAAGTTTCTATCCTGACGGAGAGATATTTGAGGATCTGATTTTTGATTATGATACTTTAAAACAGCGTTTCCGTGAGATGGCATTCCTTACAAAGGGGCTCAAGATTGTTCTGAGAGACTGGAGGGGGGAAGAACTCCGCGAGCATACCTTCCACTATGAGGGAGGAATCAAGGAGTTCGTCACCTATTTAAACCGGAGTAAGACCCCTCTGTACGATCAGATCATATACTGTGAAGGGACAAAGGACGGCGTGGCTGTTGAGATCGCTATGCAGCACAATGATTCTTACAGCGACAACACATACGGATTTGTCAATAATATCACAACTCCTGAGGGCGGGACCCATATTGAAGGGTTCAGAAGCGCGTTAACAAAGACATTTAATGATTACGCAAGAAAGAATAAACTTTTAAAAGACAGTGAACCGAATCTCACGGGAGATGATATAAGAGAGGGACTCACTGCGATTATCAGTGTAAAAATAGAGAATCCTCAGTTTGAAGGACAGACGAAGCAGAAGCTTGGAAACAGCGAGGCGAGGGGAGCTGTAAACAGTATCTTAAGCACACAGCTTGAAATATTCCTGGAGCAGAACCCGAATGTAGGAAAGCTTACAGTTGAGAAATCCGTCATGGCCCAGAGGGCGAGAGAAGCGGCCAGAAAAGCAAGGGACCTGACAAGGAGAAAGTCAGCTCTGGATGGCACTTCACTTCCGGGAAAACTGGCGGACTGCTCAGATAAAGATCCTTCCAGGTGTGAGATCTACATCGTAGAGGGAGATTCCGCCGGCGGTTCCGCAAAGACGGCAAGAGACCGCGCCACCCAGGCAATCCTTCCGCTGAGAGGAAAGATATTAAACGTAGAGAAAGCGCGTCTTGACAAGATATATGGAAACGCGGAAATAAAGGCGATGATTACAGCCTTCGGAACCGGAATCCATGACGATTTTGATATTTCCAAACTGAGATATCATAAGATCATCATCATGACAGACGCCGATGTGGACGGGGCGCATATCAGTACTCTGCTGCTGACCTTCCTCTATCGCTTTATGCCGGATCTGATCAAAGAAGGGTATGTATATCTTGCACAGCCGCCTCTGTATAAGCTGGAGAAAAATAAAAAAGTCTGGTACGCATACAGCGATGAAGAGCTGAATCAGATCCTGACAGAAGTAGGAAGAGACGGCAATAACAAGATCCAGAGATACAAAGGACTGGGAGAGATGGACGCAGAACAGCTCTGGGAGACGACAATGGACCCGGAGCACAGAATCCTTCTCCGCGTAACCATGGATGAAGAGACATCTTCCGAACTGGATCTGACCTTTACAACACTGATGGGAGACAAGGTAGAACCAAGAAGGGAATTCATAGAAGAAAACGCCAGATTTGTTAAAAACTTAGATATCTAAAGTGGAGCAAAAAGGAGATAAGCAATGGAAGATAATATTTTTGATAAGGTCCACGAAGTCGATCTTAAGAAAACAATGGAATCTTCTTACATCGACTACGCCATGAGCGTAATCGCGGCCAGAGCTCTCCCTGATGTAAGAGACGGCCTGAAGCCGGTACAGAGAAGAATCCTTTATTCCATGATCGAGCTGAATAATGGCCCGGACAAGCCGCATCGTAAATGTGCGCGTATTGTCGGTGATACGATGGGTAAATATCACCCCCATGGAGACAGTTCAATCTACGGAGCACTGGTGAATCTTGCTCAGGAGTGGTCCACCAGATATCCTCTGGTAGACGGTCACGGGAATTTCGGATCTGTGGACGGCGACGGCGCGGCGGCTATGCGTTATACAGAGGCACGTCTCAGCAGGATCTCCATGGAGATGACAGCGGACATTAACAAGGATACGGTTGATTTCACACCGAACTTTGACGAGACAGAGAAAGAGCCGACCGTGCTCCCGTCCAGATTTCCCAATCTTCTGGTAAACGGTACGTCCGGAATCGCGGTCGGTATGGCGACGAATATTCCTCCGCATAATTTAAGAGAAGTAATCGGTGCGGTTGTGAAGATTATCGATGATCAGATTGATGAGAACGGCGAGACTACGATCGAAGATATTCTCAAGATTATAAAAGGACCTGACTTCCCGACAGGGGCCGAGATCCTCGGCACAAGAGGCATTGAGGAGGCATACAGGACCGGCCGCGGTAAAATAAGAGTCCGCGCTGTGTCTAATATTGAACCTATGCAGAACGGGAAGAACAGAATCATTGTGACTGAGCTTCCGTTTATGGTAAATAAGGCGAGACTGATTGAAAAGATCGCAGAGCTTGTAAGAGACAAGAAGATCGATGGAATCACAGACTTAAGCGATCAGTCCAGCCGTGAGGGAATGCGGATCTGTATCGAGCTGAGGCGTGATGTAAATCCGAATGTGATTTTAAATCTTCTCTATAAGCATACGCAGCTCCAGGATACATTCGGAGTGATTATGCTGGCCCTTGTAAACAACGAGCCAAAGGTTATGAACCTTCTGGATATGCTGAACTATTATCTGCAGCACCAGGAAGAGGTTGTTACAAGAAGGACAAAATACGATCTGAATAAGGCCGAGGAGAGGGCTCACATTTTACAGGGACTCCTTATCGCTCTCGATAATATTGACGAAGTGATCCGGATTATCAGAGGATCCAAGACAGTTCAGATCGCGAAAACAGAGTTGATGGAGAGATTTGAACTCTCTGACGCGCAGGCTCAGGCTATTGTGGACATGCGTCTGAGGGCTCTGACAGGTCTGGAAAGAGAAAAATTAGAGGCTGAGTACGCCGAGCTGATGAAGAAGATCGAAGAGTACCGGGCGATTCTCGCGGACAGAAAGCTCCTTCTTGGTGTGATCAGAAAAGAGATTCTTGTCATTTCTGAGAAATACGGCGATGAGAGAAGAACGCACATAGGCTATGATGAGTATGATATCTCCATGGAGGATCTGATCCCAAGAGAGAATGTAGCGATTACAGTTACAAACATGGGGTATATCAAGCGGATGAGCATGGATACATTCAAGAGCCAGAACCGCGGCGGTAAAGGAATCAAGGGAATGCAGACTCTTGAGGAAGACTTTATACGCGAGCTGTTTATCACGACAACCCATCACTATATTATGTTCTTTACGAATAAGGGAAGAGTGTACAGGCTGAAAGCATACGAGATCCCGGAAGCAGGAAGAACTGCAAGGGGAACCGCGGTGATCAATCTTCTGCAGCTTATGCCGGATGAGAAGATTACGGCTACAATCCCGATCTATGAGTATGAGGACGGACAGTATTTGTTCATGGCAACTCAAAAGGGGCTTGTAAAGAAAACTCCGATCAAAGAGTACATGAATGTGAGAAAGACAGGACTTGCAGCCATTGTTCTCAGAGAAGATGATCTTCTGATTGAGGTGAAGGTAACGGACAATGATCAGGATGTGCTGCTCGTAACAAAGTACGGACAGTGTATCAGATTCAATGAGAAAGATGTCCGCCCGACAGGAAGAGTGTCCATGGGAGTCCGCGGAATGAACTTAAGCGATAATGACGTGATTGTCGGAATGCAGATGAGCAGCCAGGGAAGCGACATGCTTATCGTATCAGAAAAAGGAATGGGCAAGCGTACGAGTATGGATGAATTCACCAGGCAGAACCGCGGCGGAAAAGGCGTGAAGTGTTATAAGATTACTGAGAAAACAGGAAATGTAGTCGGCATGAAAGCTGTGGATGAGGACAGTGAAATCATGATTATCAACACAGAAGGCATTGTAATCCGCATGAAGTGTTCAGATATTTCCCAGTATGGTAGAATAACTTCCGGAGTGAAACTAATTAATTTACCTGATCGTGAAAAAGTTGCAAGTTTAGCTAAAGTGAGAAAAGCTTCGGCAGAGATTGATGGAGAACAGGTTGAAATTTCGGAAGAAATAGAAGAAGAAATTAAGAAATGATATAATGACTTTAGAAAGAGGCTTTTTAATGAAGCCTCTTTCTAATTAAAAGATTTATTTTCGTATATCTTTAGGGCTTATTTTATAATATTTTTTAAATTGGCTTGAAAAATAGGATGGATTAGGAAATCCAACCATTTCAGCTATTTCATTAATATTAAAATCAGAATTTGACAATAACATATGGGCACGGTCCATACGTATCCCCATGAGATAATCAGTAAAAGTTTTTCCCGTCTCCTTTTTAAATAACCGGGAGAAATATTCTTCGCTTAAAAATGCGCGATGAGCAAGATACTTTAAAGTGATCGGTTCATTATAGTGAAGAAGAATGTATTCCTGTGCTTCTTTTATGATAGATTGACTATTGTATGAATCAGGAATACTATCAAAAAACTCATTTAAATAATCGGTTAATTCTGAAAAGTATGAAGTATTTATAATGCGTCCCATGTCATAATTTAAACTCTTGGTTCTTTCTGGTATTATATTATCAATTTTTTCAATAATTTCTGTGATGGTTCTTTTTAAAAGATTAGAATCAAAAACCTTATGTTCAACAAAAAGATTACATAAATTTAGAGACTGCCTTTTGCATGCTTTTATTCCCATGGTAGAAAAAATAAGCAGCGCTTTATTTTTTTCTTCCTGGATTATGTTCTTAAAATCTATATTTGAAGAATATTTAACGTTATGCTTATTAAAAGAAACATTTGAATTATATGAGAAAAAAGAAAATTCCCATTTATCTGCAGCTTCTCTTATCATTATGGGAAGTGTGAGTGAAGAATCATACAATTTACTTGCGCCGATATGTTTTTTATTATTCCAGGGGCGTAAAATTTTATTCGTCATGTCATTTAAAATATCTGAATATTCTTTCTCGTCTTTCAGATTACTGATTAATATAGTTAAATGATTTTCATCATAGAACGAAAAAGGATTGTATATAAATTCATTATCCATAAAACTATCGCAAATATTAGGTTCATGGCAGTCAAGGGCTATTGCAAAGCATGGTGAATCAGATAGAGGGATAAAATTCTTTTTTAATTCCTCTGAATTTACACGATTAATATTTTTATCGCATAGAAGATGATTCATAAAATTATTTCTTATAATCTTATTTTCTTTCTGTTCTAAAATTGGTTTCAAAAAGCGGATAACTATTTTTTCTATATCTTTTTGATCTAATTCATTTTTCATAAGATATTCATATACATTGTATTTTATTGCTGACCTGGCAAATTCAAAATTATCATGGCAGGTAATAATAATAAGAGTCACGTTTGAATCACGTTGTCTGATCGTTTTAATCAAAGAAATGCCATCTAGCTTAGGCATTGTAATATCGGTGAATATTAAATCATAAACATATTCATCAAGAAAGGCAATGGCTTCTTCTCCATTTGCTGCCTGATCGATCATATGATCCTGAATCCCCATATTTTTTAAACACATGATGAGCCATTGACGAATAAGCGGTTCATCATCTACAATCATTATCCTTATCATAATTATGCTCCTCCTTTTTATAAGCTATTGTTAATATTGTTTCAGTTCCTTCCCCTAAACTGCTTACCACTGAAATTCCATATCCTTCCCCATATAAAAGCTGAATCCTTTGCTTTATATTTATAAGACTTATGTTATTAAAAGAATGTTTAGATCGTTTATCGCCGTTCCAGAGCGAGTTAATTTCGTCTTTGGACATCCCTTTGCCATTATCTCTGATCGTTATAAGTATCTTGCTTTGAATCTTACGAAAAGAGAGATTTATAACTCCATTTTTACAAGAATCATCAAAAGCATGGAATAGAGAATTTTCAATAACAGGCTGCAAAAGAAGCCGGGGAATAAGAATTTCTTCCAAATCAGGAGTTAGAGAAATTTCCAGTGTTATTTTTTTCTGGTCATATCTATACTGCATAAGTGACAGATAGCTTTTTAAGTAGTCTATTTCATCTTTAATATAAATCCATTCAGTTTTTGCGTTAAAAGGTATCTTAAGCAATCTCAGCAAAGAGGAAATCATATTATCAGCTGTTTTATATTTTTCCATTTCAATGAGGCATTTAATAGTAAAAAGCGTATTATGCAGAAAGTGAGGATTTATTTGAGCCTGAAGAAAAGAAAGCTCAAGTTTTCTTTTTTCTTTTTCTTCAATTTTTATTTTATTTATAAGACTGTTTATTCTTTTTATTGTAAGGTTATATATTTTTGTAAGTACCTCTAATTCCCTATATGACGTTTCACATGTGATCATTTCAAACGGATTTTTAGCTATCTGCCCGGAAATATTTTGTATTGGGCGGGAAATTTTTTTTGCCAGAAGATAAGCTATTCCTATAGATAAAATAAAACAGAAAATAACTAAAAGTGTTCCAATATAAAATACGCTGGAAAAACTTTTAAAAATATATTTATAATCTATTTCTTCAACTACAGTCCAGCCGGTTTCAGGGTTGTAGGAGTTTGTCTGCAGTACAATACCAGAATTTTTCTTTACAAAGCAGCTTGAGTCTGGATTCACTGATGACCAGAAATAAGGCATATAATAAAGGTTGCATCCGAGCATGGAAGGAATGGAATGACTGATGGCTGTGCCATTTTCGTCCAGTACATAAAACTGGTAATCGCTGTTTATCATACTTTTATATACATTTTTCAGATAGTCAGAAGAAAGGCTTACAATTATGCAGCCATTATAGTTTCCACTTTTATCCCACAGAGTTTTTACATAACACAGTTCCAAATTATTTTCCAGATTTTCCATGTAATATCGGGAAGAAAAAAAGTTATCTTTTGGCGCAGTGAGATTGTCTATATACCAATAAGTTGACAGAATTTGTTTAACTTCTTCTGCGTTAATTCCAGATGAGCAAAAAAAATCCTGGTTTTTCATAAGAATCATAATATCTGGAAAAATTTCAAGATTGTTGAGAACAGAACTTTTATCGTTTATTATATTTTGAACTTGATGAAGCAGATTATCATATTTTTCAGATGTGTAATCTTGAAAAATATCTGAGCAGTCATTGTATAAATCATTTGCCAGATATCTCATCTCATAGTACAGGCTTTCATTACGTTCACTAATCTGATCAAGAACATCGGAACGTGACTTTTTGAACATATTAATAGAATCTTGAATCATGGTTATTATTAGAACCATAAAGACTGTTAAAAAAATACATGTAATAAAAATAAGAATATCTCTAAAAAATAAGTTCTGTATACTGTTTCTTTTTTTACCCATCGATTCACCACCATGATCAATTTATTACTGATAGTTCAAATATAATGTATCCTAACACATATTTTAATGCAAAACTACAGGGGAAAAAAGTCAGAAATATAGAATGTCAAAGAACTGTTATAGGATGTCATAAATCTTATACCTGCTTTAATTTTCAGATCATTAATGTAATATTAAATATCAAATTAGAAAATAGATATCATATAAAGAAAAATATATAATAAATATTAAAGTTATGCGCATATCAAAATTTAAAATCGTAATTTTACTGACAAATTATTAAAAGAAAAGAGGGATAGTTATGAAAAAAAAGTTTTTAAGCAGAACAATGGCAATTGCAATGGGGACAATTGTGATTTTAACGGCGTGCGGATCAGGAGGTAACGATAATAATGGTGATAAAGTTAATGATGGAAGTTCTGAAAGCACAGGAGAAGTTATCAGAGTAGCTACCATGCCAAATCACATTGGACTTCCATTACAATATGCACTGGAATCTGGAATGTACGAAGAGGCCGGATTAAATATAGAACTTATTTTATTCCCTACGGGATCACCCATAAATGAGGCATTATCAGCAGAACAGGTTGATTTGGCAGGAAGCGGAATGGCTTCAGTCTTTGCTCTTGCGGCGGGAGACTGCTACTGGCTTGGGGATATGGTGAAAACTGTTGATGGTCTTGGAGTTTATGTCAGACCGGACAGTCCTGTATTAGATCATAAAGGTGAAGTGGAAGGATATCCGGATGTATATGGAAATGCAGAAACAATCAAAGGTATGACAATATTAGGGTCTCTTGGCACTTCAGATCAGTTTGAAGCTGTAAGCTGGGCACAGGTTTTTGGACTTACAGGGAATGATTTTCAAATGCTGAATATGGACAGGGGGCCTGCTGTACAGGCATTTAAGACAGGAGAAGGAGATGCAATAGCATGTGGAGGACCTCCATATAATTATGAACTGGAAGAAGCCGGATATATAGAAGTGGCTGATATTACAGATGTTTCAGGAGTAACAGTAAGTGATGGACTGATTGGAAGAAAAGAATTTGTTGACGAAAGAAGAGAGGATGTTAAAAAATTTCTTGAAGTGACATATAAAGCTGTAGACGAGATGTATAGCAATGATGATCTTGTATTGGAAGAGGGAATGAAATTCTATAATGACAATGGGAAAGACTATTCCGAAGAGATGATGGAAGGAGAGATCAGAGATAAAGATTATATTGGAAAAGAAACCATTTCTGACCCGGAATATCGTTTTGGATCTACTATGGTAGGGATGGGAAAATTTTATGTTACTGATGGAAAAATAGAACCTGAACTTGAAGAAAATATATATACAGCTCAATATCCGGAACTTCTGGAAGAAATATATGGGATTGATATAAAAGTATTTGAAAATAAATAGGTGAAATTATGAAAAAAAGCGACAAAAAAGGAATATTTCTTTCTGTACTTTCTGTAATAGCTTTTTTGGGAATATGGTATCTGTGCACAAAAGTACTGAAATTGGTTCCAGAAAATACACTTCCTGATCCTGTAAAAGTATTCAGCACTTTTGTTGATAAATTTACAAACCCTAATCCTGATGGAGGTACACTGCTGCAGCATATGGGAGCGAGCCTTCAGGTAGCCTTAACAGGATATATTATGGCTATAGTCATAGGGATTCCTCTTGGAATCCTTATGGCATGGAATAAATACGTGGATCGTTTTGTCAGGCCTATATTTGATCTTATAAAGCCAATACCGGGAGTAGCATGGATTCCGCTTATGATTGTTATTTTTGGAATCGGACTTCAGTCAAAGGCTGCGGTAGTGTTTTTCTCTGCAGTAGTTCCGTGCATATTAAATTCTTACACCGGAATCAGACAGACAAAAGAAGTACATCTTTGGGTTGCAAGGACGTTTGGCGGAACAAGGAATCAGATGCTTTTTAAAATTGCAATTCCAACTGCTCTTCCATATATTATGACGGGGACAAGAATTGCTCTTGGAGCGGCATGGGTGGCAATAGTTGCTGCAGAGCTCCTGGGATCTACAAGAGGACTTGGATTTATGATTCAGCAGGCAAGAGGAATCTACAGAACAGATATTATTATTGTGGGAATGCTGGCCATAGGAATTTGCGGAGCATTCCTTACGGCAGTATTAGGGATAATAGAAAGAATCGTTGTGAAAGGAAGAAAATCGAATGATTAAAAACAAAACAGGAAGAATCTTCGAAATAATATTTTATCCTCTTGTTTCTATATTGATATTTCTGATTATCTGGGATGTAGGAGTAAAAAATTCTGAACTGTCTGTTGTTATGCCAGGCCCTTGGGAAGTCGTTTCGAAGTTCATACAGAGTTTTGCAGTACCAATAGGTAAATATACAATGGTATATCATATTCTGTACAGTCTGATGAGAGTTGTTCCGGCCTATATAGTTGGATCTTTGGCAGGAATAATACTGGGAATTCTTATGGGATGGTACCCGGTTATCAACAGAATCCTGCGCCCTTTGTATGAATTAATACGTCCAATCCCACCAATAGCATGGATTCCAATTTCTATTGTCTGGTTTGGAATAGGGGAGGGATCAAAATGGTTCCTGATATTTCTCGCCGCTTTTGTACCGATCACTTTAAATGCTTACGCAGGGGCGACAACAGTTGATGAAACACTCATTAAATGCAGTAAAATGCTGGGAGCATCTGATGGACAGGTGTTCAAAACGGTAGTTCTGCCGTACTCAGTGCCCCATATTTTTACAGGACTGCAGGTTGGTCTTTCTACATCATGGGCCACTGTAGTAGCGGCGGAGATGATACGCTCTACAGAAGGGGTGGGATGGATAATTATATCCAGTATGGATACCAATAATGTAGTTCAGAGTTTGGTAGGAATTATGGGGATCGGCGTTGTAGGGTTCATTCTTGCAATAGTGATGAGAAAAATAGAGGAGGTGCTGTGCAGATGGAACAGGATCGAAACCTAGATATAATACTAAAATGTGAGAATGTTTCAAAAAAATTCCAGACAAAGCACAGGACAAAAGAAGTAATTGGAAATATTAATCTTGAAGTAAGAAAAAATGAGTTTGTCGTCCTTTTCGGTCCGGGACAATGTGGAAAAACGACAATGCTTAATATCCTGTCAGGTTTGGAAAAGACAACAACGGGAAAAGTATTTTTAAATGACAGAGAAGTTGTGGAACCGGGACCAGACCGGGGCGTTGTTTTTCAGTCTATTTCCCTTTACCCATGGCTGACGGTAATGGGCAATGTCGAGTATGGACCAAAAGTAAGAGGGATAAATAAAAAGGTAAGAAAAGAAAAAGCTGAATATTACATAGAACTGGTAGGATTGAAAGGATTTGAAAATTCTTACCCGAATCAGATATCAGGAGGTATGAAACAAAGAGTTGGAATTGCAAGGGCTTATTGTAATGAACCGGATGTTCTTTTTATGGATGAACCATTTAGCGCTCTGGACGCCCAGACACGCTATCTTATGCAGGAAGAGATTATGCGCATATGGGAGAAAGAAAAGAGAACAGTAATTTTCGTTACAAATAATATTGAAGAAGCTCTTTATCTTGCGGACCGTATTATATTATTTACCAACTGTCCCACACAAATAAAAAAAGAATATGTGATTGATCTTCCAAGGCCAAGAGATTATACTTCCGATGATTTTCTGAAACTGCGTGAAGAAATTACCGAGAATATGGCTCATACGCTTTAGGGAGGAAAAGGCAAATGAAGAGAAGAATAAAAGTAAAGGTAAATAATTTATCCAAGAGCTTTGGAACTCTAAAAGTTCTGGATCATATCTCTTTTGATGTGGAAGAAGGAGAATTTCTTTGCGTAGTTGGACCGACCGGCTGTGGAAAAACAACATTTCTGAATAGTCTTACAAAACTGTATGAACCAACATCAGGGGAAATACTGATTAATAATGAGCCTGTGGATCTGAAAAAACACAATGTGTCATATATTTTTCAGGAAAAGTCTACGATGGAATGGTTAAATGTAGAACAGAATGTTGGATTTGGCCTGGATCTAAGAGGAATTAAAGGAGAAGAAAAGAAAAAAGCAGTGGATGAAATGCTCCATTTAGTAGGTCTGGAAGAATACCGCAGATATTATCCGAATGAAATATCTTCAAGTATGCTCCAGCGCGTAGTTATTGCGAGAGCATTCGCGACAACACCGGAGCTGCTGCTTATGGACGAGCCGTATGGACAGCTGGATATTGAACTTAGATTTAAATTAGAAGATGAACTGATAAAATTATGGAAAAGAACAGGAACAACCATCATTTTTATTACTCACAATATTGAAGAGGCTGTATATATGAGCGAGAATATTCTTGTTCTGACTAACAAACCTACAAAAATCAAGGAGCGTGTTGTAAATAACCTTCCAAGGCCAAGAAATGTTGTGGACAGAGACTTTATAAAAATGCGCAATAGAGTAACTGATTTAATAAAGTGGTGGTAAAAATGCGAGGTGATAAAATGAAGCCTAATATAGTGCTGATTAATTGTGATGATCTTGGCTACGGAGATCTTGGCTGTTATGGTTCGAAGAAAAATGATACTCCGAATTTGGATAAACTGGCGGAAGAAGGAATAAGATTCACAGATTTTTATATGGCTTCGCCGGTATGTTCACCATCAAGAGGGGCTATGATGACAGGATGCTATCCTCCAAGAATCGGATTTGGAGATTTTCACGGGGAGATAGTTCTGTTTCCCGGTGATGATCTGGGACTGAATCCCGAAGAAATAACTATTGCAAAAGTGTTAAAAAATGCCGGATATCATACGTTTCATGTCGGAAAGTGGCATTGTGGAGATCAAGAAGAATTTCTGCCGACAAATCATGGATTTGATGATTATTATGGCCTGCCATTCAGCAATGATATGGCAATAACAGAAAAGAATAAAGACTTTCCCCCGCTTCCCCTATTACATGGAACAGATGTAATCCAACAGCAGCCGGATCAGAGAAGCCTGACTGAACGATATACAGAAAAGTGTATAGAGTTTATAAAAGATAATCAGAATAATCCCTTCTTCTTATATATGGCTCATATGCATGTACATTTACCGCTGTATGCTCCGGAACATTTTGTCAAGATGTCAAGAAACGGAGATTACGGGGCGTGTGTTATGGCAATAGACTGGTCTGCCGGAGCCATTGTTGAAGCGTTAAAAAAATATGGTATATATGAAAATACGATTATTATATTTACATCTGATAACGGGTCAAGAAATGATTTTGGCGAAAGTAATGGAATATTAAGAGGGGGAAAGAGAGAGACGTGGGAAGGAGGACAGAGAGTTCCGTTTATCGTACACTGGAAGGGACATATAGAACCCGCAGTTTCAGACGAGCTGATAACCTCTCTCGATCTATATCCATCTCTTGTATCTATCGGAGAAGCTTCTATACCAACTGACAGAATTATTGATGGAATTGATCTTTCAGATTTAATGCTGGGAAAAACACAGAAATCTAAAAGAAAAGAATTTTTTTATTATTTATGTAATACTCTGGAAGCAGCAAGAGTAGGGGAATGGAAACTCCACGTAGCAAAACCTAAAATTTCAAGAGAAAAAGAAGAGATATCCAGGGATGCGTCCGTAATTCCAAAGCCGGTTATTGATCAGGATGAAGAGGTAAAAGAACTGTATAACTTAAGGGAAGACCCGGGAGAAACGAAAAATGTTTATGATCAACATCCGGATATAGTGAAAATGATCATGGAGCGTATAGAATTATGCAGGAAAGACATCGGCGACGCATTTACAGGGATAAAAGGGCAGAATGTCAGAAAACCTGGAAAAACAGATAATCCGAAACCGCTTACACAGTATGATGAAAATCATCCATATATTATATCCATGTATGATAAAACGGAAGTTGGGTAATCAAGATATGATAAATATGTATATTAAATAGTATGAAAAAGTTATCCACACAGATCTTCCCATTTTTGATTCCGTGAATATATTTTGAAAACTGGTGTGGAAAAATATAATAACGCCGGGAATAAAATACAGGATCAGGGAATAAGATGAATTATGAACAGGGAAGGGAAGAGCCGGTTATGGAAAAGAAATTTGCGTCTGTGGTAATCAATTTTTTGGTACGTGCGGTAATTGGGATGGCGCTTATTTTTTTCATCAACGAGTATGTAATTCCACCTGATTCTTCAATTAATGTGGGTCTGAACGCGGTCTCTTTTTTGACATCGGGAACCCTTGGAATTCCTGGGGTCGGGCTTCTTTACGGCATTGTCTGCTATCAGATTTTGTGACATATTTACAAAAATAGGCGGATTTTCATTTTGGTCTGGACAAAATGAAATCCGCCGTTTATAATCGCACTTACACAGCAGGACTCAGCTGCTGGACATCACCTTTTTGAGGGAATTGGTGATGTATCAGGAAACCGGATATAAGGAGATCCGGAGGTCATATATCTTTATTCGTACTGCATAGTCGCAGTCAATTTCAAGTTATGACAGAGAAAAAGAAAGTCTGTGCATCCGGAAACTTTGTTATTTGTGATGTACAGGAAGAATACTCAGAGCAGTTGTTAAAGATACTGGCAGAACAGTTTGCCGGTGAGTATCAGTTTCATCTTTTTTACGATTTTGAGAAGATGAAAGAATTTATGGAACATTCCTCTCACGCTGACATTCTCCTGATCGGAGAAGAATACTCGGAACAGCTTGAGACGTTTCACAATCACGGCAGAACAATTATTCTTTCAGAGATCCCCGCAAGGAGCGGAGAAGAAGAGGAAACCCGCGTTTTTCGTTACCAGTCCGCGGATTCAATATTGAGAGATATCAGCAGGGCGGCAGGGAGAAGCGCTGTATTACCGGACAGGAAGAGTGAAGATAAAAGGAGTGAAGAAAGAAGAGGCAGGGAAGCAGAAGGAAAGAATACAAAGAAAAAGGGCGGGGTAAAGATCCGTGATGAGCCGCCTGTGGATGGAAAACAGATCGTGAGAGGTATTATAGGCATATATTCCCCGATACACCGAATCGGAAAAACAAAGTTCGCAATCCGGTTTGGCCAGAGAATGGCGCGGCAGATTCCTGTCCTTTATCTCAATCTGGAAGGGTATTCCGGTATGGATTATTACTTTCAGGAGGGGCAGGGAAAGAATCTCGGAGATCTTCTTTACTGCATGAAGCAGGAAAGAGGAGACTATGGGATAAAGATCAGTTCCATGACTGGTCAGGCCGGAGGGATGGATTATATTCTTCCCATGGAAAATGAACAGGATTTAAAAGCCGTAAAATGCAGCGAATGGCTCAGTCTTATCGATATGATCAGTGAAAAATGCATTTATGAAGCGGTTATTCTTGATTTAGGCGAATGTATTGACGGAGTATATGAGATTTTAAGAAAGTGTACAAGAATCTATACGCCATATATTCGTGAGGGCGCTGCCGCCGCAAAACTGGAGCAGTATGAAAATAATTTAAAGTCAGCGGGATATGGGGACATACTTGCCCGCACGGTAAAAAGGGAAATGAAGAGAAATTCTAATCCAGGCAGCCAGTCAAAGAATATACGGAAGTCTGAAAGGACCGGAACAATATGACGAGAGCGGAGCTGCTGTATGAAAAAGTCCTGCTTCGTCTGGATATGACGAAGGAGACAGGCGAGGAAGAGCTTCAGGATATCATACAGGATGTGCTGGAAGAAGCAGGAAGGGAAGAATATATTCCTCTGGGAGATAAAATACGGATCAGCAGAGATCTGTTTAACTCTTTCCGCAGACTGGATATTCTTCAGGATCTGATTGAGGATGATTCTATCACTGAGATAATGGTAAACGGAACAGAGAATATCTTTTATGAAAAGGGCGGAAGGCTCTTTAAGTCAGACAGGCGTTTTCTGTCAGAGGAGAGGCTGAATGACGTAATACAGCAGATTGTAGGTGAGGCGAACCGATATGTGAATGAGACTTCTCCGATTGTGGATGCGCGTCTTCAAGACGGGTCGAGAGTCAATGTAGTATTAAAACCGGTAGCTGTCAACGGCCCGATTATGACAATTAGGAAATTTCCCGCAGAGGGAATAACTATGAAGCAGCTTGTCAGAATGGGAAGTCTTACGGAAGAAGCCGCCTCCTTTATCCGGCGTCTTGTGAGAGCGAAATACAATATATTTGTAAGCGGCGGGACCGGCGCGGGGAAAACCACATTTTTAAACGCAATGTCAGACTATATCCCGAAGGACGAAAGGATCATAACAATTGAGGACAATGCGGAGCTTCAGATTCAGGGAGTGAGCAATCTGGTAAGTCTTGAAGCGAGAAATGCCAACATGGAAGGTGAGGGAGCCGTGACAATCCGGGATCTGATCAGGTCAGCGCTCAGAATGAGGCCTGACAGGATTATTGTAGGGGAAGTCCGGGGGGAGGAGACTGTAGATATGATTTCTTCCGCCATGCTGAACGGCCACAGCGGATCCATGTCAACGGGACATGCAAATAACCCGTCTGATATGCTCCATCGTCTGGAAACTATGATGATGATGGGAATCGATCTCCCCCTTCAGGCGATACAGAGACAGATATCGTCAGCGCTTGATATTATTATTCATCTCGGAAGGCTGAGGGATAAAAGCAGGCATGTGCTGCAGATCGAGGAAGTTCTGGGATATTGTGAAGGCAGGATTCAGACAAAAACACTATATGAATTCAGGGAGGAGGGAATGGAAGATGAAAAAGTTAAAGGATGCCTTATGAAAACTGGTGAAATCGAAAACAGGGACAAACTTGTGGCTGCAGGATATCAGAAAATCTGAGTATATTATCGGAATAGTCAGGGGAACCGGAATCTTTTTTCTGATTTTGTATGTGTTCTATGAATCATTTATTCCGGCACTGTTCTTATTTCCTGTATGGATGCTGTATCTGAAAGACTGGATTTCAGATATGTCAGTGAGAAAGGAACAGGAATTCAGGAGGCAGTTTAGAGACAGTATTCAGTCTATGGCGTCTGTATTAAAAGCGGGGTATTCGATAGAAAACGCAATACGGGAATCTGATAAAGATATCGCTCCTATGTATGGGAAGGATACAAGAATCCGGAAAGAATATACGACAATGATTCATCAGCTTGATATAAATATGCCGGTATCGGATGTGCTGGAAGAGTTTGCGGCGCGCATGGAACAGGAAGATGTAGAAAATTTCGTAAATGTGTTTACAGCGGCTAAGAAAAGCGGAGGAGACGGCATAACTATTATAAGAAATTCAATACGTGTAATCAGCGAAAAGATTGATACGGAAAATGAAATACAGACAATGCTTGCGTCAAAGAAACTGGAATTTGAGATTATGTGCACGGTTCCTTTTATCATCATTCTTTATATGAAGCTTACGTTCGGGGAATTCTTAAGTGTACTTTACGGGAATCCGGCAGGAATTACGGTTATGAGCATCTGCCTTGTACTATATATTGCCGCATACATTTTCGGAAGAAAGATTATAAGAATTGAGGTGTAAAAAAGGAAGGAGGGGAGATGAATCCAATAAAAAAGAATCCTGTTTATATCAGGGCAGGGATAATCGCGGCAGGAGCGGCAGTATGCTTTGCATGTGTGTATCTGTACGACAACAGCAGGGAAATCCAGGTCAATGAGAATGACCAGAAAGTGTTAGAAAGAAAAGAAGGAGAGGACGGGACTTCTTATGACATGGAAATCAGTGTGGGAGACATAGAGGATGAGATAGAAGTTTCGGTTTCTTCCAGAAATTACGGAACAGAGGAGCTGCAGCAGGTATTGGAAGAAGCGGGGAGCAGCCTGGAAGAACTGATTCTTGGAGAGAATGAAGATCTGGAAGAAGTCCGCAGTGATCTGAATCTTATCACACAGATACCCGGAAGTGGAATTTCTGTATACTGGCAGCTTGATAATTATGAGGTGATGGATACACAGGGAAATCTTATTGAAGATGAGCTGACAGAAGAAGGCACATTGATAAAGCTTACGGCAGCGCTGAGCTGTGAAGGTGGACAGGCAGTACATGAATTTTATGCCATGGTCTTTCCTCCCAGGCGGGACCGGAGGGAGACAATTCTGGCAGAAATCCAGGAACAGATAAAGCAGTCAGATGAAGAGACGAAAACTGAAAAATATATGGTTCTCCCGGACACGGTGAATGGAGAAGAGATACGGTGGAAGTACAGAACAAATACAAGGGCTTTTGCAATACTTGTAATAGGAGCCGGAGCCGCCTGTATGATTGTTGTCTCTGAATCCCAGCGGAAGAAAGAGGATAAAAAGAAGGACTCCAGACAGATGCAGATCGATTATCCGCAGATTATTAATAAATTTAATCTGTATATACGGGCCGGCATGACAATCCGGCGGGCATGGTTCCTTATTGCGCAGGATTATGAAAAAAGAAATAAAAGAAAGAGAAAGGCATACGAGGAAATGTGCTATACCATGCATCAGATACAGGGAGGGGCTCCGGAGGGAGAAGCATATGAAGAATACGGGATACGCTGCGGAGAATCTATGTACCGAAAGTTCGGGACAATGCTGTCTCAGAACCTGCGGAAGGGATCCGGAGGAATTACAGAGATGTTGTCCAGAGAAGCGGAAGAAGCATTTGAAGCGAGAAGAAACCTGGCAAAGAAATTAGGAGAAGAAGCAGGGACAAAACTGATGATTCCCATGTTTATGATGCTGATTATCGTATTCGCGATGGTAGTGATACCGGCATTTTTCTCCATACAGATATGATGGATGCAAAGAGGAGAACAACAGAAAACTGAAAAAGGAGGATGAAATATGTACATTGCAGCAGAAAAAATAAAAAACAGAACATGCAGCGCAAAGAAGAAAATAACTGATTTTTTTATTCGTCACAAATATGTATCGGGAATCACAGTAATTGAGCTTGTACTGATTCTTGTCATTATCATTGCGCTGCTCCTTATCTTCAAGACTCAGTTAATAGACCTGATCAATACGATTTTTGACAAGATTACTTCTGAGAGCTCCGGAATCTGACAGCTCTGTCCCGGAAGGAAAAGTATATATGAAGAAAGGTGAGATTACTGCTTTTCTGAGCCTGACCTTTGTGCTTCTTATTTCCTTTATATTTGGGATGCTGGAAATATCGGTGCTCCATACTTCAAAAAATTTAAGCCGTCTTGAGGCGGACCGGGCAGTATTCTCCATATTTGGAGAATATCACGGAAAGCTTCTGGAAGATTATCATGTATTTGCGGTGGAAGGGAGCTATGGGACAGGGAGCTTTGATGAAAAAAATCTGGCCGGGCGAATGCATTACTTCGGAAGCGGAAATATAGAATACGAAATTACAGGCATTCAGTACCTTACAGATAATCAGGGACAGGCGTTTAAAGAGCAGGTACTGGAATACATGGAGCAGAGATATGGCGTGTCTATTATAAGGAATTTTACCGGTCTGACAGAACAATGGGAAAATCAGAGCATACAGGGACAGGAAATTGAAGGATATGAAGATCAGATATTAGATCAGATAGAACAGATTAAAAGTGGGGAGTCAGGAGAACAGACCGGATCAGGAGAGGAGAACGCAGCCGGCCTGGGATCAGGAGAAAATCCGTTTGCATGTATGGAACAGATTGAGAAATCAGGACTGCTTTCTATAGTACTTCCGAGAACTATGGACCTTTCGGGCAAACAGATCACACTGCAGAATCAGGCGTCAGAGAGAACACTGAGACCGGGAAGGGGAAGTTTTCCGGCACGTCAGGGTATTAATGGAATTGATGAAAAACTCTTGTTTAACGAGTACATACTGAAAACATTTACAAATGCCGCGATGAAAACAGATCAGACGGGAACAGGCAGCATAGGATCAGACGCTGGAAATCAGGGACGGGAGACCGGAGGAAGATCTCTTGATTATGAAGTAGAGTATATCATAGCAGGAAAGAATTCGGATAAGGAGAACCTGGAATCTGTTCTGGTTAAGCTGTTTTTTATAAGAACTGCGCTTAATTATGCCAGCCTGCTAAGAGATTCCGCAAGACAGTCTGAAGCTGCGGCTCTTGCGGCGGTAATATCGGTTCTTCTGCTGATGCCGGAGGGAACAGACGTAATAAAGCAGCTGATCCTGTTTGCGTGGGCGTCAGGGGAGAGTGTAGTTGACATACGGACGCTCCTTTCCGGGCGGAGAACTGCCCTGGTGAAAAACTCTGAGAACTGGCAGCTCCCCCTCTCAGGACTTCTTACACTTGGAAGCGGGAGTGACCAGAGAATCGGAGAAGATGTGCCCGGAGGGATTTCATATGAGGAGTATCTCAGAGGCTTCCTGTTTTTGAACAATCAGGACGAAACAGCTATGCGGACTCTGGACCGGGCGGAAGAAAATATTAAAACAGCATATGGCATGGATTATTTCAGGTCAGATCAGTGCGTCACAAAATTAGAACTTAGAGGTACGGCAAATTTGTTTGGAGATATTGTTTACACTTTTCCGGTTTATTTTGGATACCAGTAAATAAAATACTGTCTCCGGTGCAGATGCCCTTTCTTATCTTCCGCACCCCTCTGCGGATATTCAATGGAAAGGCCCAGATCACTGGGAAATGATAAAAATATATAGAAAGGATAGATTCGGCGATGCAATACAATAAGATGAATAAAGATATCTCCTTAGCAATAGAAGAAGGGGCATCTGCACCGGAGACAGCAGGAAAAAAAGTGTATAGAAACAGCGGCGTAATTACAATAGAAGCAGCTTTTGCAATCCCCCTGTTTCTCTTCGCAGCTCTGTGCCTGATCTGGATGATAGAGATGCAGAGTATAAAAATCAGTATTATAAACGGCGCTCAGAGCGCAGCAAAGAAAGCCGCGGAGAGCACGGCAGTCATACCTGTTCTCAATACAGTAAAACTGAAGTCTGATATGATATCTCTTATAGGGGAAGAGAGAATTGAGAGAAGCATTATCAAGGGAGGTTCATCCGGAATTTCCTGTGTGAGATCTTATATATTTCCGGGAACAGGAGAAATGAATGTAACAGTCAGATATCAGATCCGTCTGCCTCTTCCGATGTTTGGAAATCCAACAGCCGATATGGAAGAGAGCTTTAAGCTAAGCGCCTGGAGGGGATACCGGGAAAACGCCGGTCAGGAAACAGATGGAAGAATCGTATATATCACCGACAATGCCGCTGTTTATCATGAAGATTATCAGTGTACTTATCTTCAGCTTTCCATTCGTTTTATCTCTTTTGATGAGCTGGAGATGATCAGAAATCTTAGCGGGGGAATATATCATCCATGTGAGAAATGTGTTCACGGTTCCACGATGACAGGTGTTTATGTCACACAGTCAGGAGGGCGATACCATAATTCCATCGGATGCAGCGGCTTAAAGAGGACGATACACGCGGTGGAAAGATCTGAGGTATCAGGGATGGGAGGTTGTTCCAGATGTTCACATTAAAAGCTATTATTCAGTTTATATCCGTAAACAGATGGCTGTTATGCCAGGGGACATTTGCTCTTTATATGGTAATTCTGTCCGTGATGGATATGAGATGGAAAAGGCTTCATTTTGTATTTCTTTTATCGGGAGGAGTGTTTGCCCTGGCCGGGCACTTCTGCGGAAGGACAGAACCATGGATTCTTCTTGCGGCAGGCGGGGCAGTTGGGATTATCTTCCTCATTGTGAGCAGAATGTCAGGGGAATCCCTCGGATATGGGGACAGTATCCTGATTCTGATACTTGGAGCTTTTATCGGTTTTTGGAACCTTATGTATCTTCTCTTAACAGCATTTTCAGCGGCAGCAGTCTTTTCAATTATTATGATGATAAGAAACAGGTTCCACAGAAAATCAGCATTTCCGTTTGTTCCGTTTCTGACGGCCGCATATATAGGAGGGATGATTTTTGCCGGATATTGAGAAGAAATATATAAAAGGAAGCTCTGTAGTTGAGATGGCGTATATAATGCCGTTATTTCTCTCACTATTTGTACTGATTATGCACACCGTATTTTATTATCATGATAAAGCTGTACTTAACGGAGCCGCGGCCGAAACATCAGTGCTCGGCGCGCAGGCGGACAGGAGGAAGGACACAGAGTATGATCTGGAGTCGTTTTTGAGGGAAAGGACCAGAGGAAAGCTGATCTATATGACAGAGACCGGGATAAATATTTCTAAAAGTGAGGATGAGATTGAAGTTTCTGTATCTGCGCAGAGAAATTTTATGAGACTTGAAATCAGGCAAAAGGCGATGATTGTAAATCCGGAAGAGAAGATCAGATGGATGAGGTGAAAAGCATGAAGATCACATATGAAAATGAATGGGAACATACAGATGTTCATATAGATATGCCTTTTCCTTATGAGGAAGATTATCGGCTGCGTATGCTGAAACATAATGATATTGAGTGCCTGCTGAAAGTAAAAGGCTGCGGGAGAGAAAGTGGAAGCAGATATACATATTATGTAAACGGCGGTATGGTAAGCATGAAGAAACAATACAGTATGAAAGAGATGGTGAAAGAGAATATCAGCAGTTTTATCGAACAGCTGATGTCAGCAGTAGATGAACTGAAAAGCCATCTTCTAAATCCGGACGGGATTTTGCTGTCTCCTGAGCTTATTTTCATAAAAGACGGAAGATACTATTTCTGTTACCTTCCTGTTCCGAAGTCTTATGAGAAAAAATCGTTGTGTACCGCGTTTCATGAAATGGCAGAATATTTCGTAAAAAAACTGGATTATCGTGATACGGATGGTGTTTTCCTTGTATACAGGATTCACAAAGAAACCATGGAGGAAAGTTATGATTTAAGGAAAATACTGGAGAGCTGCAGAGAGGATGAAAGAAAACGAAAGGAAAAGCAGGAAACAAAAAGTGAGAGGGAGGAAGAAATCACAGAAGATTCATCAGAGGAGGGAGGACTGTCCGAGGGGGCTGTATTTTATCTAAATGATGAAGAGGAGGAAGAGCATGAAATTCAAAATTATACAAGAAAAAAAGATACAGGAATGATCGCGGAGAATTCGGGAAGATACGGGACAGTCAGAAAGGCGATCCACAAAATAAAAACAGGATACTGGGGGGAATGGGATGATCTGATCACGGAGATGGATGGACAGAAAAGATAGTGCGCTGATACTTGTGCCTGATACCAGCGTGATTTATAATAGAGAAATCATAAGAAAAGAGGTACCGGCATGAGAGAGAAACCAGAAGCGATATGCACAGTAGTATTGATTGCCATAAATGCGGGAGTATTTCTTATACTGTCTTTAATCGGAAATCCGGAGGACGCAGTATTTATGCTCAGACACGGAGCTGCATTTGAACCTTTTATAATGCAGTACCATGAATATTACAGACTTTTTACCAGTATGTTTCTGCATTTTGGAATTACCCACCTTCTCAACAATATGGTGCTGCTCGGGGCGCTTGGATGGAACCTGGAGGTTGAAATCGGCAGGATCAGATTTTTAATTATTTATCTGGTCAGCGGAGTCGGAGGAAATATTCTGTCTCTGTATCATGATATATATACAAGTGATCCGGCTGTATCTGCGGGAGCTTCGGGAGCTATATTCGGAATTATGGGAGCGCTCCTCTATGTTGTAATTGCGAACCGCGGAAGGCTTGGCAGACTGTCGGGAAGAGGGATGGCTGTTATGGTGGCGCTGAGCCTGTATTTCGGCTTTACCAGCAGCGGCGTGGACAATTACGCTCACATAGGAGGCCTTATCTGTGGATTTCTCCTGGCTCTTCTTCTTTATCGTGGAAAAAGAAGGAAAATGGAGATATAATCAAACAGGCAGGGTTACGGTAAATACTGTTTCTGTTCCGGGAGAGGAATCAAGGGTAACGGTTCCGCCATGAGCTTCTGTGATACGTTTAACAGTAGAAAGCCCGAGCCCGGTGCCATTTTCTTTATAAGTGACAAATGGGTCAAATATGGTGTCAGCAATATCTTCAGGAATTCCGCATCCATTGTCCGCGCATCTGATTATTATAGTATCATTCTTCCTTTCCGCCGACAGAGAAATAACCCCGTTTGTGCCGACTGCGTCCTTTGCGTTCCGGAGAAGATTCAGAAGGACTTCTTCAATCTTAATCTTGTCCCCGGTAAAGTCTCCCATTCCAGATGAAATACTGGATTTAAACTCAATGTCTGATTCTTCGGCATCAAGAGAGATGGCAAAAGACACAGCGATATTCTTAAGAAGTCTCTCAATAGAGAAGACAGAATGATGCAGTGTGCCGCTGTTGTTAAAAGTTGACAGCTGATTCAGCAGACCGCACATAAATCCCACATCTTCCATAATCTGCCCCCAGTTATAAAATTCCTTTACCTCCGGATGCTGAGCCTCTACAATCTGGAGAGAAGAAGAGATAAGAGTGAGCGGATTGCGTATCTCATGGGCGATCATAGAGACAGAGGTATGGTAATTTTCCAGAAGCTGTGAGATGATCTGCTTTGCATCTTTGTTTTCCTCCATAAGGCGGTTCATTTTATTGATATCTATATTATTAAGCATGTGCGAAGTCCTCTCTTTCATAAAAAACAGATAAAAAACAGATGGAATAATCTGCTGATATTTAGTCTATCATGGCATACGGACGTGTTCAAGAAGATCAATATGACAGATTTCGACCTTCTCTTTTTCCTGAAAATGGGATATACTACTAACAGAAATAATAACAGACCATCCATCCCTGACGGCTGGACTGTTATTATAAATAATCTGAGGAAAAGGGGAATTGTCATGAAAGAAAAAGATTGTATTTTTTGTAAAATCGCAGCAGGCGAGATTCCTTCTGCAACACTTTATGAGGATGATGAATTCCGGGTAATACTTGACTTGGGACCGGCTTCAAAAGGACATGCCCTGATCATTCCAAAAGAACATTACAGAAATCTGTATGATATTGATGAAAAGACGGCGGCAGATGCGATGATACTTGCAAAGAAAATGGTGTTAAAGATGACAGATGCACTGGGATGTGATGGATATAATATCGTTCAGAACAATGAAGAGTGTGCCGGTCAGACTGTATTCCATTTCCATATGCACATGATTCCCAGATATAAAGGGGATAAGGTTGGCCTTGGATGGCACACCGGCGAGCTGACTGATGAGGACAAAAAAGAAATATTAGATAAAATCAGATAAACCGGAGAAATTATGTTGACAGGTAATCGTGAATTTAACGGGATTTATGAAGAATATAAGAATCTCGTCCTGAAAGCGGCATATATTTATTCGGGCAACAATTACCATGTGGCAGAAGATATTATGCAGGATACATTTCTGAAATTGTACATGGGATTTGATCATCTGAAAAAGGGAAATGTTCCTGCATGGCTGTTCACTACTGCGAAGAATTCTGCACTGAATTTTAACAAAAAGCATAAGCGTGAAATGGTAACAGATGATGAGACAATTCTAAAAAGGGAAGAAAATCTCAGAGAAAGTGCAGAAGAAGAGTATCTGGAGAACGATCTGGCAATTGAAAGAAAAGAGCTGAGCAAAAGAATTCTGGCCGGACTGATGGATAAAAATCCACGGTGGCAAGAAGCAATTATACTGGTCTATTACATGGAAGTTCCTCAGGCGAAGGCAGCCGGGATGCTGGGAATACGGACGAATGTACTTCACAGTATGCTCCACAGAGCGAAAAACTGGATCAAAAAGACATATGGTGCAGAATATATAGAAATGAATAAGAAGGACTGACGGAAAAGAAAATGTATCACTTGTAAAAACACAGATTCATAAAAATATCAGATGCCGCAGAATGGCATCTGATATAAACACCGTGGGAATATACAGTATTTCAGCTGTTACTATTATTTGCCGGAAGAAACTTCTTCAATAAGAGATATAATAGTATTAATGGAGTCCTGCTGGCCGGAATGCTTCATTGCATCCATAAAAGTTCCCCTGTTTGTATAAAGGTTGTGAACTGCGTCCACGAGAGTATCTTCTGAAAGATCCTCTTCTTCAAGAACCATGCTGAATCCCTGCCTCTCAAAGGAACGGGCATTTAATATCTGATCGCCCCTGCTGGCCTTTGCAGAGAGTGGGATCAGAAGATTCGGCTTCCTGAGAGCAAGAAGCTCGCAGATTGCATTTGCTCCGGCACGGGAGATTACAATATCTGAAAGGGCAAAGATATCACGAAGTTCATTTTTAATATACTCAAACTGGCAGTATCCTTTTGTATCCTTTAGGGTATTATCCATTTTCCCCTTCCCACAGAGATGGACGATCTGAAAATCATTCAGCAGCCTGGGAAGGCTTTTGCGCACTGCATCGTTCACAACAACAGAACCGAGACTTCCGCCGATAACGAGGATGACCGGTTTATCGGCCGCAAATCCACACAGATCCATAGCTGCGATTTTGTTTCCTGACAGAAGCTCCTGACGAATCGGAGAACCGGTTAGGACAGCCTTTCCCTGAGGGAGACATTCCAGTGTTTCAGGAAAGTTGCAGCACACTTTTTCCGCGGAAGGAATGGAGATCTTATTCGCAAGTCCCGGGGTCATATCAGACTCATGGATGATCACCGGAACCTTGCTGCGCTTTCCGGCCAGGACAACCGGAACGGAGACAAAGCCGCCTTTTGAAAAGATAACGTCCGGGCTGAGGTCTTTAATCAGTTTGCGGGCTTCACTGAATCCTTTTATAACCCGGAAAGGGTCTGTGAAATTCTGCATGCTGAAATAACGGCGCAGTTTGCCAGAAGATATCCCGTGATAAGGGACGCCAAGCGGTTCGATCAGATCTTTTTCAATGCCATTGTAAGAACCGATATATTGAATGTCATAACCCAGTTCTCTGAGTCTGGGAATCAGGGCGATATTTGGAGTAACATGTCCGGCAGTGCCCCCGCCGGTTAAAATGATGCGTTTCATAAAATATAACCTCCAGAAATAAGTAATAGCACACGGCTAAAGCTAATTTCATCTTAACCTTATTTGGTGAAATGTCAAGAAAAAATATAGGACAGAAAAAGGTGTAAAGAATGAAAGAACTGAAAAAATTATCACTCAAAGAAGAAGTTGACAGAGAAGCCGAACAGATAGAAAAAGAAGTCAGAGACAGGACAGATCTTGATGATATAAAAGTGTCCGAGGATGCGGAAACTTCTCTTTTTAATAAAATACAGGACTATGAGTACGATAAAAGGTCAAAAACCGTATATCACAGGAAAAAGAAACGCTACTTTATTGTTGCGCTGGCGGCTGTCCTCGTGCTTGTATTCGGAAGTGCAATTACTGGAATAAGCAGCAAGTCATACTGGAAGGTCATATGGGATAGAATGGCCGGGGAGGAGAATGCATCACATATAGACGTGGAAACAATGGATAGTGAAGTAACAAGTGATATTGATGAGATACGAATATTTAAAGAAATAAATGATGAATTGGGAATTACTTCAGTGAGATTAGAATATTTACCGCCAGGTACAGAACTAATAGAATATGAAATAGATAAAGAACAAAGAAGAGCTACTATGCTTTATGAGTCGAATTATCAGACGATCCGCTATATGATGTATATGAATGACACAGATTCGTCATATGGGCAGATAGAGACAGATCAATTGACAGAAGAGTATATAATTCAAACAGGAAATATAACCATAGATGTAAAGGAATATATTGTAGAGGAAGTTAGCGAAAAAAGGTATGTAGGCGAATTCGAATATAGAGATGCCCAATATCAGTTGATGGGAATAATAGAAAGAGAGGAATTTAACAAAATTTTGGAAAATTTAAAATTTTATTGATAATATGCGTAAGTTTTTTCTGAGTCAGTTGTTTATTTAATAGAGAGGCAAAATAATAGAGATTCAGAAAAGATTTAAAGGAATGAACAAAAGATGAAAAAAAGAATTTTATCCGTGATTTCAAGCATTGCAATTCTCTGTACAATGGCCGCAGTGTCCGCAGTGGATGTAAAAGCGGCAGATACGACCTCTGTTATTGTGGACGGATCCTATCTCACAGATGAAGATACCTCAACAGGTCATAGCTCCATGAAAACAAGAGGTCAATATCTGATGACAGGCGACTGTTCTATATCAAGAGCCGGTCTGACAAGGGTATATGCATATGGCTCAACAACTGCAAATCAGAAAGTAAATTTTCTGTCAACAATTGTATATGTTGACAGATATAATGAGGATACGGGGAGATGGGGACAGATATATGCATGGTCAGAAGATTCCAGAAACGATTATTATATGTCCACATCGCAGTCTGTGACAGTAGACAGGGGATATTATTACAGAGTCCGGGCAAACCATATCGCAGGTGACGAATATCCATATGAAGAGACAGCTTCTTTTACAAATGGAATAAAAGTCCCCTAACCAGAATATAAACTGAATAAACTCTTTCTTCAAGCCCTGAGAGCAGCCGTCAGGTGTACTCCACGGAAACTATTAATAAAAAAATTTTTCGATTTTGAGAAACCTGTTCCGAGAAACACCACAAATAACGGCGTACATATGACGGCTGCTCCCAGGGCTTGAGGGAGGAGATGTATGTTTTACTACATCAGCCGGGAGTTATCTCCCGGCTGCCTGTTTTAATGCCTGTGCGAGCTGATCAGGACAGGAAGTTGATTTGAATCCGCAGTGAATTCCTTCAATGCGGGAGATTGCCTCATCTACATCCATCCCCTCGATCAGGCGGGAAATTCCCTGGAGATTTCCATTACAGCCTCCACGGAAAGACACATTTCTCACTTTATTATCTACAATATCAAAATGGATCTGCTGTGAACAGACTCCCTGCGGTTTATAATCCATATTCGTATACCTCCTAACCAAAAAGAATTATATCAGAATCATAGAAAAAATACAAATAGTACGGAGGAAGAGTACATCTATTTAGCGCACTAACATTTCCTGTGACTCACGTCCGGAAGCGGAGCGGATGCTTTGCGATACGTATTCTGTGAAAGGGGACAGCCGGGAGATGTTCCGTTCCAGAATCCGGAAAATCTAACAGGCCGAAGAGATGTTTAAATGCAAAGCGGCGCTCCGGGCAACTCGCTCTGCTCAAACAATCCCTGCGCGCCGCTTAACAACATCTCTCCGCCCTTCAAGATTTTCAGCGGATTCCTTCAAAGTCACATCGCCCGGCTGTCTCCTTCCCCAGAAAGTATGCTCAAACTTTCCGCTCCGCTTCCTGCGCATTTCCAGACGTAAATGTTACTGTCTAATAGGCTGTAAAGCGCAGATTGGCGCGGCTTGTAGGCTTTCGGCTGCGAAAGCTTTCCGGCCGCGCCTGCTTCTTCTGACAGTTATAAATTCATTAACTCCCGGCTTGAAAAGCCCAGAAAACAGCCCCATTTCGAGAAAGATTCTGCGGAGATGAAGGATGGCTCTGGATGACTTCGGAAGGGTATTAGTGAAACTTAGAGTTCCAGAGAGGGACGTTAGGGCTGACGGTGGAATTGTCTGAGCGTAAGCGAGTTGTCCACCGTCAGCCCTTGCATTTAGTCCGTCACTGGAACTCTTAGTTTCACTTATATCCCTGGAGCGGAATCCAGAGCCATCCTTCATCTCCGCAGAATACGTCTCAGAAATAGCCCCTGTTTTCGAACGTTTTGCATCCGGACTTTAGTGAACTTTATAGCTGAATCATAATGAAATTTTTTCCGTCACTATCTGGGAAAATGTGCCTTGTTACGACATGCAGATATGAGTATAACGAGCACTTAAGAATAGTGTGATTTGCCACGATTTAACGGGCGCGGCAGAAGGATTCTTAAATTCATATCAATATCTTAAGAAGTCAGCCAGCAGATGGGAGCAGTTGAAAATGGGGGAGCCCGTGCTGTAAAAATATGTCGAACGGTTTTTGAGGACAATCCGGAGATCCTGTTCTATAATGTGCACAAACACAAGCCATTCTGTCTGGGACAGGCGGGATTGTGGAAAAACAAAATAAAACAGGAGGGTTTGCTATGTTGGAACGATTAGCAGAGGACAGCAGTGTCATCGTATTTATGATGGCAGGACTCGGTATACTGGGCATAGTGGCAAAAATTGTGAACCAGCTTACGCTGGCACGGCTGGTAAAAGCGGCCGGAAATATGCCGAAGAGTACACACAGGCTGATAAAGCTCGTCAGAGCAAAGTACGAACATGCATGTTTAATCCATGATTCAGTGGAAAATATTGACGCCTTTGTAGAAAAATACATATATGAATACAGAGGTTTTTTATTCCGGATCCATACATGGAGACAGATTGAGAGACTTAGTATATGGTTTTCCGGAATACTGGCGGCATTCGGGGCATGGCTCGAATTTTCCTTTTATTCCGGATTCACAGAATCCGTTTATCAATATATAGCAGGCGGAGCGGCGGAGGTGATTCTGCTGTCTGTGATTATGCGGCTGTCGGACGAGCCGTATAAAATCGACGCGATAAAGATGTATATGGTGGATTATCTGGATAACATCTGTGCGTTCCGGCTGAGAAAACAGAGTCAGAGAGAAAGGGAAAAGGAATTCATTGACGTAATCTCAGCGGAAGCGAATGAAAGATCCGGTTTTCAGGCTGCTTCCGGGGATGAAGGAAATGGCAGACGTGAGAGAGGAAGAGGTTCTGACAGCGGCCGTGCAGGAGGATCCAGGAAAAGAAGAAGCGCTGCTGTGGATAATGGCGTTTTGGAAAATGGAGATCTTCCAATCAATATTGAGGGTGAGCCAAGAAACATAGAAAAAGGAGAAGCCGCGAGGCAGGCTGTGCGGTATGCCGCATCTGAGAGAAATCCTGACCGCTCTGACGAAAACAATGAAGAAAGGGCTGCTGAAAGGAGAAGGGCTGTGGCCGGAGAGAGGCCGGACGAAAGGATACCGGAGAGAGCTTCGTACCGCTCTGCTGACGAAACATCCCCAGGGACGGCCGGAAAAAACGGGACGGCTGATGACGAAAGACCAGCGCTCAGAGAGGAGGCGATCCGGCAGATTCTGGAAGAGTTTCTTGCGTAGATCCTGCAGGAAGCCGGCATGTTTTTTATGGGAGCTACGCTTATCGGATCCGCGTTACTTTGTATTTAACTTGAATAAGGAATACAGATTTGGTAAAATGTGCATAGAGTCCGCGGCAGCCGGGTACAGGAAGCCGGACTTCAAATGATGACAGTGATATCAGTGAATATCAGAGAGGATGGGTAACGATGAGCAAAGTAACATTTGACTATTCTAAAGTAAGTGGTTTTGTACAGGAGCATGAGATGCAGTACATGAGCACGCTCGCCGCGCAGGCAAAAGAGACGCTGGTCGCGAAAACAGGAGCAGGAAATGATTTCCTCGGATGGATCGATCTCCCGGTAGATTATGATAAAGAGGAGTTCGCCCGTATCAAAGAGGCGGCCGCAAAGATCCGTCAGGATTCAGAAGTGCTTCTTGTAATCGGTATTGGCGGTTCCTATCTCGGAGCAAGAGCTGCAATTGAGTTCCTGGGACATTCCTTTGCAAATGTCGTATCAAAAGAGATCAGAAAATCTCCGGAGATTTATTTTGTAGGAAACAGCATCAGCAGCACCTATATCAAAGATCTGATCGATGTGATCGGGGACAGAGATTTCTCCATCAATATGATCTCAAAGTCAGGAACGACAACTGAGCCGGCGATCGCTTTCCGTGTATTCAAAGAGATCCTGGAGAAGAAGTACGGAAAAGAAGCTGCCGCAAAGAGAATCTATGCAACTACAGACCGCGCGAAGGGAGCGCTTAAGAATCTGGCGACAGAGGAAGGATATGAGACTTTTGTCGTGCCGGATGATGTGGGAGGACGTTTCTCCGTACTTACTGCTGTGGGACTGCTTCCGATCGCAGTGAGCGGAGCGGATATCGACAAACTGATGGAAGGAGCTGCTGCTGGCAGAAAGGCTGCGCTGGAAAATGATTTCGCAGAAAATGACGCAATGCAGTATGCAGCCCTGAGAAATATTCTTCTGCGCAAGGGCAAAACAGTGGAAGTTCTCGCAAACTATGAGCCGAGCCTGCACTATGTATCTGAGTGGTGGAAACAGCTTTACGGCGAGAGTGAAGGAAAAGACCAGAAGGGCATCTTCCCGGCGTCTGTAGACCTTACAACAGACCTGCACTCCATGGGCCAGTTCATCCAGGACGGAAACAGAATCCTGTTCGAGACTGTTCTTAATGTAGAAAAGTCCAGGGAAGAGATCATTATCAATGAAGAGCCGGTTGATCTGGACGGACTGAACTATCTGGCGGGCAAGAATGTTGATTTCATTAATAAGAGCGCAATGAACGGCACGATTCTGGCGCATACAGACGGAAATGTGCCGAACCTCATGGTAAAGATTCCGGAGCAGAATGAGTATTATCTGGGAGAACTGTTCTATTTCTTTGAGTTCGCGTGCGGCATCAGCGGATATTTACTCGGCGTTAATCCGTTCAACCAGCCGGGCGTTGAAAGCTATAAGAAGAATATGTTCGCTCTTCTCGGAAAACCGGGATATGAAGAAGAAAGAGAAGCGCTTCTTAAGAGATTATAAGATGATTATTCAGCCATTTTTGAACAATGGCGGAAGTGAACTTTATAGCTGGATGAGCATAAATGCTCGCCTGGCTCTTTGCTTTGTGGTATAATAATAAGCAGTCGGAGAAAGCCGGCTGCTTATCTGCGTTCAGGACAAGTGTTTATGCCGGTAAACCAAAGGAGGAAATCAGTTATGTTAAGAATCGGAATGCTGACAAGCGGGGGAGACTGCCAGGCGCTTAATGCAGCGATGAGAGGTGTGGTAAAGGGACTTTGCTCAAAGCGGGATGATGTGGAGATCTATGGATTTAAAGACGGGTATAAGGGTCTGATTTATGCGGATTTTAATATGCTGACGTCGAAGGATTTTTCCGGAATTCTGACAAGAGGCGGAACGATCCTCGGTACATCCAGACAGCCGTTTAAGCTGATGCGGGTGCCGGATAAGGACGGCCTTGACAAAGTGGAGGCAATGAAGCACACTTATCACAAGCTGAACTTAAACTGCCTTGTTATTCTCGGCGGAAATGGAACACATAAGACAGCCAACCTTCTCAGGGAAGAGGGGCTGAATATTATTACGCTTCCAAAGACGATTGATAATGATCTCTGGGGCACGGAGATGACATTTGGATTCCAGAGCGCAGTGGATATTGCCACAGATACAATCGACCGGATTCACACAACTGCAACTTCCCACAGCCGCGTATTTATTATAGAAGTTATGGGACATAAAGTAGGGCATGTGACACTTCACGCGGGTATCGCGGGCGGTGCGGACATCATCCTTATTCCGGAGATTCCGTATGATATCAAGGTGATTAAGAAGGTAATCGAAAGGCGCTCAAAAGCAGGGAAGCCGTTTACGATCCTGGCGGTTGCCGAGGGAGCGATTTCCAAAGAAGACGCCAAGTTAAAGAAGAAAGAGTATAAGGAAAAGATTGCTAAGAGAAAATATCCGTCTATCGCTTATGAGCTGGAAGAACAGATACGAAAGGAGACGGACAAGGAAGTCCGCATTACTGTTCCGGGGCATACGCAGAGAGGCGGGGGACCGTGTCCTTATGACCGGGTAATTGCCACAAGAGTCGGGGCAAAGGCGGCGGAGCTGATCCTGGAAGGAAAGTTCGGCTATATGGTTGCGTTAAAGAACGGAGAGACGACAAAAGTTCCGCTGGAAGAAGTAGCCGGAAAGTTGAAATATGTTGATCCGAACTGCAGCCTGATCAAAGAGGCGAAGATGGTTGGAATCAGTTTCGGAGACGAGTAAATTCAGATTTTAAGTATTTATAAATGAATCTTTCAGGGGGAGCGCATGGGATGCCGGGAACGGCATCCCTTGTGCTCGGATGAGGATTCCTTTTTTGACAAAGCATAAGGAGAGATGTATCACATGTCATATACGGCACTATACAGAAAATTCCGACCTTCAGAGTTTGAAGATGTAAAGGGGCAGGATCATATCATAACTACACTGCAGAATCAGATCAAAGCGAACCGTATCGGACATGCGTACCTGTTCTGCGGAACAAGGGGAACCGGTAAGACGACCGTGGCGAAAATATTTGCGAAGGCGGTAAACTGCGAGCACCCGGTGGACGGCAGTCCATGCGGAGAGTGTGAGATGTGCAGATCCATTGCGGCCGGGACGTCCATGAACGTGATCGAGATCGACGCGGCTTCCAACAACGGTGTGGACAATATCCGTGAAATCAGGGAAGAGGTCACATACCGTCCCACAGAAGGCCGGTATAAAGTCTATATCATAGATGAGGTGCATATGCTGTCCATAGGCGCGTTTAACGCGCTGCTTAAGACGCTGGAAGAGCCGCCGGAGTATGTGATCTTTATTCTGGCGACAACAGAGGTCCACAAGATACCGATCACGATTCTCTCAAGGTGTCAGCATTATGATTTTAAAAGAATCAGTATTGAGACGATCACTGCCCGGATGCAGGAACTGATGGACACAGAGCATGTGGAGGTTGAGGATAAGGCGCTCAGGTATATTGCAAAGGCCGCGGACGGATCTATGAGGGATGCATTAAGCCTCCTGGATCAGTGCATTGCATTCTATCTCGGTCAGAAGCTTACCTATGACAATGTGCTGGAGGTTCTTGGAGCTGTGGACACGGATGTGTTCAGCCGGCTTCTGCGCCTGGTCATTGAACGGGACGTGGCGGGCGTGCTGGACGTAGTGGAGGAGCTGGTGATGCAGGGAAGGGAGCTGACCCAGCTTGCGGCGGATTTTACGTGGTATCTGAGGAACTTGCTTCTGGTAAAAACTTCTGATAATATAGAGGATGTTCTGGATGTATCGACAGAAAACATGATGCAGTTAAAAGAGGAAGCTCAGATGATTGAGCCGGATATGCTTTTCAGATATATCCGTATTTTCTCGGAATTGTCCGGCCAGCTTAAATACGCGACTCAGAAAAGAGTGATGCTGGAAGTCGCGTTGATTAAGCTGTGTACACCTGCCATGGAGACGAATCAGGATACCCTTCTTGACCGGATCCGGGCGGTGGAGGATAAGGTGGAGAAAGGTCTCGCTTCCGGTGGCGCGGAGCGGATTGTATATGTGAACGGTGACGGAAGCGCAGCTGACGGTCCGGGCGGATATGGAGAGGGATATGCGGGGGCATATGACCAGGCGGCATCCGGAGGCAGGAGGCCGGGCATGCAGCGGCCGGAGCTTCCCAATGCGATTCCGGAAGATGTGCAGGAAGTGGTCAAGAACTTTAGATCCATTGCTGATGAGGCTTCGGGCATGGTGAGAGGATATCTGAAAAAGGCCCGTTTAAGTCTCGGCGGAGACAACCGTCTTCTTATTGTCCTGCCTGACAGCCTGGCGGAGAGTGTGGTTGGAAGGGAAGACCATATTCAGGAGCTGGAAGGACTGATTGAGAATAAGATCGGGAAAAAGGTTGAAGTGGAAGTGCGTCATGTAGAGGAAGGCAGACATTTTGAGGATACATTTGTTGACATAGAACAGAAGATCAATATGGAGATAACAGTGGAGGATTAGAAATGGCAAAAAGAGGCGGATTCCCGGGCGGAGGCATGCCGGGAAATATGGCAAACCTGATGAAGCAGGCGCAGAGAATGCAGCGTCAGATGGAAGAACAGCAGAAGGAGCTGGAGACAAAGGAGTTTACGGCAGCAGCAGGAGGCGGCGCGGTTGAAGTTACCGTTTCCGGCAAGAGAGAAGTTCTTAAAGTGAAACTCTCAGAAGAAGTTGTAGATCCGGATGATATTGAGATGCTGGAGGACCTGATTGTGGCTGCTACGAATGAGGCCTTAAGAAAAGTAGAGGAAGAGACCGGGGCGGCTATGTCCAAGCTGACAGGCGGCCTTGGCGGCGGAATACCGGGGATGTTTTAAATGGAATATTACAGCAATCAGATCAGCCGCCTGATCGAAGAATTCTCCCGGCTTCCGGGAATCGGAGCAAAGTCTGCGCAGCGCCTTGCGTTTCATGTGGTGAATATGCCGGTAGATCAGGTGGAAGCTCTGGCTCAGTCCATTGTGGACGCGCGGAAGAATGTGAAATACTGTAAAGAATGCTGCACGCTGACGGACCAGGAGATCTGCCCGATCTGCAGCAATCCGGACCGGGATAAGAAGACGATCATGGTGGTGGAGACGCCGAGAGATCTGGCAGCATACGAAAAAACAGGAAAGTACAACGGCGTGTACCACGTACTCCACGGCGCGATCTCGCCCATGCTCGGGATCGGACCGGGAGATATACGGCTGAAAGAGCTGATGGAGCGTCTGCAGGGAGATGTGGACGAAGTGATTATTGCAACCAATTCCAGCCTGGAGGGCGAGACCACAGCTATGTATATCAGCAAGCTGATCAAGCCCGCGGGGATTAAGGTCAGCAGGATCGCCAGCGGCGTGCCTGTGGGAGGCGATCTGGAGTACATTGACGAAGTGACGCTTCTGCGCGCTCTGGAAGGGCGGACCGAATTATAGGAAGTGCAGAAAAGACTCTGAGGCCCGATGTTGCGATTCAGTATGTGAGGTGTGGGACATGGCGGGAAAAAAGGTGACATCATCGGACGTGGCAAAGCTTGCGGGCGTGTCCCAGGCCACGGTATCTATGGTGCTGAATAAGAAGTATAATGTCTCATTTTCAAAAGATGTTGTCCGGAAAGTGGAAGAAGCGGCAGATGAGCTGGGCTATGTTCTTCCGAAGCGGAAGGCCCGCAGGGAGGAGCGAAGGGAAAAGCTTCTTGTGATCATCAGCCCGAACCTGACGAATCCTTATTATGTGATGCTTCTGCAGGGGATTGAATCCCGGGCGGCTGAGCAGGGATTCGGGATCTTTGTATGCAATACGCAGAGAGACTTAGACCTTGAGGAGCGTTATCTGAAAATGATTCCTTCCATGAATCCTCATGGCATTATCTATATGTGCAATCCGAGCCAGTGCTTTATGGAGCGGGTGGAGAACCTGTCGAAACGGATTCCTGTTGTGGTGGTTAATAACCAGAACGAGAAGCTGAACGTGGACGCGGTGGAACTGGATAACTCCAAGCTGGGGCGGCTTATGGCGCGGCATCTCCTGGAGCTGGGACACAGAGATGTGGCATATATTGCTCCGCCGCTTACGGTGAGACAGAAGCAGCGCTCCAAGAGAGTGGAAGGCTTTTTAAAAGAATTTAAAAATGCCGGCCTGGGAGATCATGTGATAATCAAGGCTGCGGATGAGCAGATAGACAGAGATGTTCCGGGAATCGATTCAGAATACCGGATCGGCTATGATCTCACAAAGGAGCTTCTGAAGGAGAGAAATGATCTGACCGCCATCGTGGGGCTGAATGATATGATCGCATTCGGGATTATGGACGCTCTTTATGATGAAAAATATAAAGTGCCCGGAGATATGTCTGTAATGGGATGTGACAACACACTTTTTGCCAAGGTAAAAAAGGTTTCCCTTACGACAATCGAGCATTTTGTCATCTATAAAGGAATGGACGCCTGTGACATTATTATGAAAAAGATCAGTTCCCGTACAAAGAAATACACAGAGATAGAGCCTGTGAGCATCTATCATGTGGAATACGAGCCAAAGGTCGTGGTGCGGGGAACAACGTCATATCCAAGGTCAGACAGGCGGCAGAAGAACCATAAAAAAGATTAAATTAATAAAAAATGACTATAATATTAATAATAAAAAATCTTGATTTGTTTTCTTTTGACTTAATAATTCCTTGATTTTCAATAAAAATTGGAAAAAAAGTTCGTTAAATATTAATTAATATTAATAAATTTGCGATAATAAGGCGGATTATTAGTTCGAGTTTCTTATTAATAATTTTCAGCAGAGTTGACCGGCAGATTACAGGCAGATATAATCAAATCATAAGGGTGCAGTTCGAATGAAAAGAACCGAATTTTAAGGAGGATGAAAATGAGATTTTTTATTGACACAGCAAATGTAGAGGACATCAGGAAAGCAAATGATATGGGTGTGATCTGCGGGGTAACGACAAACCCGTCCCTGATCGCGAAAGAAGGGCGCGTTTTCGAAGAAGTGATTGCTGAGATTGCTTCTATCGTGGACGGTCCGATCAGCGGGGAAGTTAAAGCTACAACCACAGATGCGGAAGGGATGATTCAGGAGGGAAGAGAGATTGCCAAGATCCATCCGAACATGGTTGTGAAAATCCCGATGACAGTGGAAGGTCTTAAAGCGGTAAAAGTCCTTGCGGCTGAGGGAATCAAAACAAACGTTACTCTGATCTTCACTGCGAATCAGGCTCTTCTGGCGGCAAGGGCGGGAGCGACATATGTTTCACCGTTCCTGGGACGTCTGGATGACATTTCGGTAAGGGGTGTGGATCTGATCCGGGAGATCGCTGAGATCTTTGAAGCAGCAGGAATTGAGACAGAGATTATAGCGGCCAGCGTGCGCAATCCGATGCATATTACAGACTGTGCTCTGGCGGGCGCGGATATCGCTACAGTTCCTTATAAGGTGATTGAGCAGATGACACATCATCCGCTGACCGACGCTGGAATTAAGAAGTTCCAGGATGACTATAGAGCTGTGTTTGGAGAGTAAAGGAGAATTTTATGGACAAGTTAAAGCTGATGAAAACTGCAAATGAGATCCGTAAAGGCATTGTGACGGCAGTTCACAGCGCAAAGGCCGGACATCCCGGCGGATCTCTGTCTGCGGCAGAGATTTTCACGTATCTGTATTTTGAAGAAATGAATATTGATCCGGCGGATCCGAAGAAAGAGGACAGGGACCGTTTTGTGCTCTCCAAGGGACACACAGCACCCGGGCTCTATTCCACACTTGCCCAGAGGGGATATTTCCCAAAGGAGGATCTGAAAACACTCCGTCATACAGGATCCTATCTCCAGGGACATCCGGATATGAAGCATATACCGGGGGTTGACATGTCGTCCGGATCTCTCGGACAGGGAATCTCAGCGGCAGTAGGAATGGCCATTGCCGCGAAGATGAAAGGCATGGAATACAGAGTGTACACGCTTCTCGGAGACGGAGAGATCGAAGAGGGGCAGGTATGGGAGGCGGCGATGCTGGCCGCTCACCGGAAGCTGGACAACCTGACGGTGATCGTGGATAATAATAACCTTCAGATTGACGGGGCTGTTTCAGATGTAAACTCTCCGTATCCCATTGATAAGAAATTCGAGGCATTTAATTTCCACGTAATTAACATTGACGGAAATGACTTTGATCAGATTGACGCGGCGTTTAAAGAGGCGAAGACCGTAAAGGGGCAGCCAACTGCAATCATTGCAAAAACGCTGAAGGGGAAAGGAGTTTCCTTTATGGAGAACTCTGTTGACTGGCACGGAAAAGCGCCAAACGATGAACAGTATAAGATCGCGATGGAAGATCTGGAAAAGGCAGGTGAAGCGTTATGTCAGATGTAAAGAAGATTGCAACAAGAGACAGCTATGGACAGACTCTGGTGGAGCTGGGGGCAGAGCATGAGGACATTATCGTGCTGGACGCTGACCTTGCGGCTGCTACAAAGACCGGCATGTTTAAGAAAGCATATCCGGAGCGCTTCATTGACTGCGGAATTGCGGAGGAGAATATGATGGGAACTGCCGCGGGGCTTGCGGCTTCCGGAATGGTTCCGTTTGCAAGCTCTTTTGCCATGTTTGCTGCGGGCAGAGCGTATGAGCAGGTGAGAAATTCGATTGGGTATCCCCATCTGAATGTAAAGATCGGGGCTACCCATGCGGGTATCTCCGTGGGAGAAGACGGAGCGACTCATCAGTGTAATGAGGACATCGCCCTGATGCGCGTCATCCCGGGCATGATAGTGATCAGCCCCTCAGATGATATAGAGGCGAAAGCGGCTGTCCGTGCGGCTTACGAGCATGTAGGCCCGGTTTACCTGCGCTTTGGCCGGCTTGCGGTACCGGTAATCAATGACCGGCCGGACTATAAGTTTGAGCTTGGCAAAGGCGTTGTATTAAGAGAAGGAAAAGATGTGACAATCATTGCCACGGGACTTCCGGTGAACAACTGCCTGGAAGCGGCCGAGATGCTTGCAGCAGACGGAATCGATGCAAAAGTCATCAATATCCATACGATCAAACCGCTGGACGAAGAGCTTGTCGTATCAGCGGCAAAAGAGACGGGGAAAGTCGTTACAGTTGAGGAACATTCCGTAATCGGCGGACTCGGAAGCGCAGTGTGCGACGTACTTTCCGAGAAAGCTCCCACAAAAGTCCTGAAAATCGGAATCAACGACGTGTTCGGAGAGTCAGGACCGGCGCTGGAGCTGATAAAGAAATATGGGCTCGATGCAGAGAGCATCTATACCAAAATCAAAGAATATTGTACAGCTATATAGATTACTAATTTCTGCGTGTAAAACGTCCGAAAACAGAGGAGATATCTGAGACGTATTCTGCGGGGATGAAGGATAGCTCTGGATTCCACTCCAGGGATATAAGTTAAACTAAGAGTTCCAGTGACGGACTAAATGCAAGGACTGACGGTGGACAACTCGCTTACGCTCAGACAATTCCACCGTCAGCCCTAACGTCCCTCACTGGAACTCTAAGTTTCACTAATACCCTTCCGAAGTCATCCATCGCCATCCTTCATCCCCGCAGAATTTTTCTCGGAATGGGGCTGTTTTCTGGGCTTTTCAAGACGGAAGGCAGTGAATATATAGCTGTTGCAAACAGTAGGCTCGGCCGGAAGACTTTCGCAGCCGAAAGCCCGCAAGCCGCGCCAATTCGTGCTTTACAGCCTGTTTAGGGCAATAACACTTCCGTCTGGAAATGCGCAGGAAGCGGAGCGGACGGTTTGAGTAAACTTTCTGGGGAAGGAGACAGCCGGAAGATGTGACTTTGGAAGAATCCGCTGAAAATCTTGAGGGCGGAGAGATGTTGTTAAGCGGCGCGCAGGGATTGTTTGAGCAGAGCGAGTTGCCCGGAGCGCCGCTTTGCATTTAAACATCTCTTCGGCCTGTTAGATTTTCCGGATTCTGGAACGGAACGTCTTCCGGCTGTCTCCTTCCACAGAATACGTATCATAAAACATCCGCTCCGCTTCCGGACGTGAGTCACTGGAAATGTTAGTGTGCTAAATAGCTGATCAGGATTTGTCGAACTCGTCTGACAATAACTGATAAATTTGTCCTTTTTCATATGCTATCCTCATGGAGACGCCGGGAAATTTAGTTTTATCAGGAGGATGAGCATAAATGGAAAGACAGATACCTAAAAATGTACGCCAAATCGGAAATGTGAGCGACAGCCCGAAGATCTATGTTGAGGATTATGTGGATACATTTTTTGCGCAGCTTTGCGAGAAGTGTGAAAAATCGGGGAAAGGACCGATGGGTGCATTTCTTGTAGGAGATATTCAGACAGGAGACGACGAAGAGTACGTTTATATATACGGGGCGATCCAGATGCACGACCTGAAGATGTCGGGAAATGAGTATGTGATCGACGAGGATACGTGGAAACATGCCTATGAGGACTGTAAGCAGTATTTTGAGGACGGGGAGATGCTTGGATGGTTCGTGGCGCATCCGGGAGTGCCCCTGATTCCGGAGGCTTCCACGGTGAAGCTGCACAAGAAGTCTTTTCCAAAGAAGAACACAGTTTTCATTATGAAGGATCCTGTGGAGAAAGAAGAAACTTACTATGTACATAAAATGAATGATCTGATGGAGATCGGCGGGCATTACACGTATTATGAAAAGAATCCGTGCATGCAGAATTATATGATCTCCAGTCGAAAAAAAAATGGGGTGTTTCCATCGGAAACTGTGGATGACCGAGCTGCGAAGGACTTTCGTAATATGGCTCGAAAACGGAGCGAGTACCGGAAAGGTAAAAGAAACGGAGGGCTGATGTATGCGGCCAGCGCGTGCCTGGTTCTTGTCATTGTCATAATGGGAGTCACCATGCTCAACAGTTTTGACCGTATGAAGTCCGTTCAGGATACATTGAATACGATTGCGGGAAAGTCGGATACTGTGGAGACTCAGGAGACAAGCGGAGAGGTGACGGCTGTTACGTCTGAGGAGCAGGCAGGAGACGGCGAGGACGCTGATCTGGGACAGGCTTCCGAAGAGAAGGAAAGTGAGGAAACCGGGAGCAGTGATTCAGGCAGCGCGCAGTCCGCAAGCGGAGATGATTCAGCAGTAAATGAAACATCCGCCTCCGGGAGCGGCAGCTCAGGACAGAATGAAGCGGACGGCAGTGGAACAGGGGCAGATGAACAGAGCGGCGGACAGGCTCTCCTGGCAGACGGTGAGAACGGAAGCGACGGCGTGTATGTTGTCGAGGAAGGCGATACGCTTGCTATTATAAGCAGGAAAGTATACGGCGATGTGACGCATGTGGACGCGATCTGCAGAATGAACGGGCTCAGTGACGGAAATCTGATTTATATCGGACAAAAATTGCTATTGCCATAAAATCATGTTATACTGTGCAGGAAAACATGACCAGAAATAAGGGGAGTCAAATGACACAAAAGAAAAAACCATATCTGAAGATTTTAACGCCCCCGGATGACTTAAGAGAGGTAAAAAGGAAGATGCGCAGGCTTCGCCGTGAGAAGGCCAGGCGGATTCTTTCAACCCTCGTGATGATTTTTCTTGCTGCGTGCGGGACATATCTGCTTCTGAAGACCCAGACCTACGGACTGGCCCGGATTGCTTCCCAGTATCCGAGCGATGTCTCGGACACGAGCAGTTACGCGCAGTTTGCCAATGGAATTGTCCGCTACAACAGGGACGGAGTTGTTTTCCTGAACAGAGAGAATGAAGAACAGTGGATCCAGCCCGCTCAGATCCAGAACCCGGTCATAAAGGTGAAAGGAGATTCTTTCGCCGTGGCTGACAACGGCGGGAACAGTATCATGGTATTCACGGAGGAAGGGCTGAAAGGGGAGATTGAGACAACACTTCCGATTGAAAAGATCGCCGTGTCGGAACAGGGGATTGTCAGCGCGATCCTGAATAATGAGAGTTCACCAAAGATTATTTCTTATGATTCGACAGGAAATGTCCTGGTGGAGCAGCAGGTGTCGCTTAGCACGACAGGATACCCGGTGGCAATGGAAATGTCCGGCGACGGCAATATGCTGGCTGTTTCCTATCTCTATACGGAAGGTGCCCGGATCCGGTCCAGGGTCATTTTCTATAATTTCGGGGAGGCGGGGCAGAGTAAAACGGACAATATAGTTTCCCAGGATGAGTATGAGGATACTGTGATAGCGGACGTCTTTTTTATGGGGAACGACTGTTCCGTGGCAGTTGGAGACAATTCTTTTGTCATATACAACGGAAGTGATATTCCTGAGAAAGCGGAGGAAATCAGAGTGGATCAGGAGATCCAGAGCGTCTTCCACTCAGACAGGTATATCGGATTCATCCTTTTAAACAGGGAAAAATCAGGATATGAGCTGCGTCTGTATAACCGGCGCGGAGATATTGTGATCAACAGAGAGATTCCGGGAATGTACAGCCATGCGAAAATACAGGGTGACGAGGTCATCATGTGGGAGGGAAGCATGTGCTGTATCATTACAGACACCGGAGTTACTAAATTTGAAGGGGATATAAGTGTGGATGTGCTGGAGTTTTTCCGCGCACCCGGATTAAACAGATACTATGTGATGAGCGTCGGAGAACTTCGGGAGATCTATCTGACGAAATAGGAGATATTATGGATAACTGGCTTTTGATTATTGTAGCAGTGATTTTTATTGTATGTGTTGTTGTGGGGTATGTGAGGGGATTTCTGAAACTGGGAATCTCTCTTCTCTCAACGATTCTGACGATTGTGATTGTGCTGGTGTGTTCACCGTATGTGGCGGACGCCCTGGCAGAATATACGCCGGTGGATGATTTCATCCAGAATAAGATCGTGGAGACATTCATGCCTGATATATCGGCAGACCAGCTTCAGCAGGTGGATCTGAGCGGGACTCCGCTGGAAGAACTGACTCCGGAGCAGATGTCAGATCTGGAGAATCTGAACTGGGATCTGCTGGGGATCACGGCAGACGACATTTTGAATGTGATTGGGGAGATCCCGAAGGATCTGCAGATCCAGGAGATCGAGGACGCGCCTATCCCGCAGTTTTTGAAAGACCAGCTTCTGGAGAATAATAACAGTACAATCTATGAGGAACTGGGCGTGCAGAGTTTCCCCCGGTATGTGGCGGCGTATATCTCCAGGCTGGTGCTCCAGCTCATATCCTTCCTTGTGACGTTCCTGCTGGCAATTATCATTGTAAAAGCTCTGATGTTCGCGGTGAATATCATCGGGGAACTGCCCGTGCTGGGAACTCTGAACCATATAGCCGGCGGTCTGCTGGGCCTGGTTCTGGGGTTGGTGATCATCTGGATCGGTTTCCTCGTCATGACGCTGGCTTACGCCACAGAGCCGGGGGCCGCGTGCTTTGAGATGATGGAGAAGAGTACGCTGCTGAGATTTTTGTATGAGACGAATCCGCTGCTCATCCGGCTGCTGGGATTCTAGCGTACTGGCATATTCATATTTCAACTGAGAGACTGCCTGTTTGGATCCGTCCTGATATGTTCTGTATCAGGACGGATTTTCTATATTCTGGAAGAACTGCACGATTTTCTTCATTGTGATATTTACTAGGGCATTCGTATTAATTCTTTGCCTGCGCGCAATGATCAGATCCGCGTTAGCGTCCGGGAAGGGGATGGAGAAAGATTTATATTTGCCGGAATCCGCATCGTTGAAAATATTGGGGAGCACGGCAAAACCACGGCAGAGTTCGATATAAATCAGAACATCCCTAAGCCCCGGAAGTGTAACGATATTTTTGCAGGGGATCCGTCTCTGCCAGTATGGAGCAGTCCTGGAGAGGCTGGCGGAGGGCAGGACGTACATTGTCTGGTCAGCGAGCATATTCAGGTCAAGAGACTCCCTTTTCCCCAGAGGATGCTTGTGGGAAAGGAATACGTGGAAATGAAACTGCTTCAGGATGGAGATATCTACTGATGGCCATTCCTTCCAGTCTGTAGCTGTGGTAATGCACAGATCGATCTGCCCGTCCATGAGACGGTTCCTTAAAGTAATCATATCTCCAAGGATTATGTCAAATGTAGTGTCAGGAAGATCCTTCTGCAGTTTCATCATGATTGGATTGATATAGAGGGAACCGGAAAGCCCGTCGTAAAACCCAATGGATATGGTTGCAAGGTTGTCAATATTGAGTCCTCTGACCTTATCGGTGGCAATCTGTATCTCCTGGTTGATTTTTGTGAAATCATCGCGCAGCATTTTTCCGGCTTCTGTGAGATTAACAGACCGCGTGGAGCGGACAAAAAGCTGGACGCCCAGATCCTTTTCCAGAGCGGCGATCTGTGAAGTCATGGCCTGCTGGGTGATATATTTGTGTTTTGCGGCTTCAGAAAAGCTGAGGCAGTTAGCCACTTCTAAAAAATAATCAATTCTTTTATATAACATCTTATGTCCTCACGAGAATATTGACAATTATAATTTGTTAATATGCTCTTTAATTGTTTCCCTTTCTCTACATTTTAGTATATCATTAGTAATAAATAAAGATATTTCCATAAAAATATGGGAAAAATTGACAAAAAATAATGGGAAAGGAGGATGTATTAACCATGAAAAAGACGCTTCGTCAGTTATTCATGGAAGAAAAAGTTGTACTGGCACCGGAAGTCTATGACTGCGCGTCCACATATACCTGCGAGGATTGTGGATATAAAGCGGTTGTCTTAAGCGGTGCGGAACTATCTCTGTCTCTGAAAGGAATTCCGGATCTCGGGCTTCTCTCATATGACGAGATGCTGATGATGACGCGCAATATCTGTGCGGTCTCTGACCTTCCTCTGGTTGTGGACGGTGAGAATGGATATGGCCCGGCTCTGTCGGCGGCATATCACTGCAAGGGATTTGCAGATGCGGGAGCGGCGGGAGTCATTATTGTAGACTCGCCGGAGACGAGAATCGGGGGAATCCTGCCTATAGAGGAGGCGGTGGAGAAGATTGAGGCCTGCGCGGATGCGCTGAAGGGAACGGACTGTCTGCTGATCGCAAGGACAGATTCTATGGATCTGGACGACGCCATTGACCGGTGTGTGGCGTACCGGAAAGCGGGAGCTGATATGACGCTTGTATTCTGCTTTAACTTTATTCCTCACGAGGAGCGGTTTGAAGCGTGCCAGAAAATTAATGAGAGAGATCCCGGGTGGAAATGGTATCCGGATCTGGGGGTGCATGATGGAAAATCAGACGTTACGTTGGATGAAATTGCGGAATACGGATTTAATTTTGTAGGAATTCATTACCTGCTGGGAGCCGCGATGACCGCCATGACAGATGCAGGAATGGGAAACTATAATAATCAGGACAATGTATATGCAATGACTAAATATCCCCGCCCCGGAATCGGAAGTGAAGAACAGATTGAGAAATGGTACGAATATGAAAAACGGTTCGTAAAAGACCCGGGGCTTAGAGAGCGCTGGCCTTATAATTATTACAAAACACAGAGACATTGAAAACAGCGTTCAGAATAGGAGAAAGGAGAAAAAGTATGAAGAAAAAACTGTTGGCATTAATTCTTACAATGGCTATGTGTCTGGGACTTGCAGCATGCAGCAGCAGTACACAGGAAAATACTGGATCAGACGATTCAGGGAGCACACTGACCGAAGAGCTTTCTGAGACAGAGCCCAGTGAAGATGGAACATACAGAATTGCGGTTCTGATGCCGCTTTCAGGTGATCTATCTTTTTTCAGCGGATATTTTATCCCCAGTCTTGAGTACCTTGCGGATAATATTAACAGTGAAGGCGGAATCAATGGCCATGAAGTGGATCTGATCTATAAAGACGATCAGGGAGATCCGACAATTGAGGCTTCTGTACTGGCAGAAGTGCTTGAGGAAGATGTATGTGCGGTAATCGGGCCTTTTATGGATACCTGCGGTCCGGTAGTCGCTCAGTGGGCGGAGCAGAACAAGATTCCTGTATTTATGTGCTGTGCGCTGGCAACGGATGTGGGATTTGAAAATCAGTCAGACTATGTGTTTACAGCTGGTTCCAGTGCATGGTCATGGGCAAAGGTATATGCGAACGCAGTGAAGGAGCATGGATATGAAAGCGTATTTTTCCTGACGAATTCAGGCGGAGTTCCGGAAAATGTAAAAGAGTTCTTCTGGCAGGAGATTGATAATCTTGGTGTTGAAGTTGAGAATGCGGGCGAGGTTCAGTTAAGCGGGACAGAGACAGATCTTACTTCGGTTATTACAAGTATTATGTCTTCTGGAGCAGACTGTATTGTGACTTCCCTGACAGCGTCTCCGGCTGTTAATTTCCTGCAGCAGGGGAACCAGATGGGGCTGTTTGACGAAGTTGAGCTTCTGGGAGCATATCTGAATGATGCAGATCATACGGAGTCCGTTGGTTCGTCTTATCCTGTAGGAAAGGTTTATTCTATCACATGGTTCCCGATCAGCTTTGACTTTGCATCTGATCTGGCGCATGACATTTATGACCGCTCTGATGGAGTAGTACCGTGCAGTGCCGGACTAACATTCTATTACGCACTGGATACGATCCGTGCGGCGCTGGCGACGCTGGATTATGAGGCGGGGTATGACTCAGCTCAGCTTGTGGAAGCCGTTGAGACTACGACGTGTGAATCCGTATTTGGAGATATCTATTATACAGAATATAACCATCAGCTTGTCTTCCCCTTATATCTGGCCAATACAGCTATGAATGATGAATGGGGAATGGCTCTGCCGGATGAAAGCGACTATGTGGAATATGGAATTGAGTGCTATCCTACGGAAGAGGAGTGGGTAGCAGAAGGAGAAAGACTCGGTTACTAATATCTGTCAGAAGCCTTAAGCTGCGGACTGAACGATTACAATTTTACAGGAGTGCTGCATGAAGATGTGACACTCCTGTGGTTATCAGGAGGTAAAATTGAGCATTTATTTATATCAGTTTTTAACAGGATTGAGTTCAGGATTATTATATTTTCTGACGGCAGCAGGCATGGCGATTATTGTTTCAGGACTGAATGTAATTAACTTCGGTCAGGGTGCCTTCTGTATGTTCGGAACGCTGCTCTGCTACAGTGTATATGAGGCGACAGGATCTTTTTTCCTTGGCGTGGCTGCCGCAGTAGTTGTAGCCGGAGTTCTGGGCGGATATGTGACAGAGGCAATGCTGAGACCGATTTATAAGCGCCCTCCGCTGTTTCAGCTTCTGCTGACAATGGGAGTGGGATACCTGCTTCAGGATTTCTTCCTGTTTGCATGGGGAAACCGTATGATTTCGGCATCTGTACCGGAGATTCTGAATTTCCGGGTTAATCTGCTGGGACTGCCGTTTCCGTTTTATTACATTTTCTTGATTATAATCAGTCTTATTATCTGTGCTGTGATGCTGTTTGTGTTTAAAAAGACAAAGATCGGCATGATTTTCCGGGCGATTATTACGAACCGGGACATGGTAGATTGTATGGGAATTAATGTGAAAAAGATGAATTCTCTCATGTTTATTGTGGGAATTTCTCTTACAGCTCTGGCGGGAGCGCTGAATCTGCCGATTACAGGAACCCAGACCGCGGCAGAGTCGCCGGTGCTTTTCACGGCGATGGCGGTTTTGATTATCGGAGGAATCGGAGAAATTAAAGGAGCGTTTATCGGAGCGCTGATTGTGGGGATGTGTACGTCTTTTGGGGCAATGTTCTTTTCTCAGTACTACAGCCTGATTCCGTCTCTGCTGATGGTACTGGTGCTTTTAATTAAGCCGGAAGGACTTTGTGGGAAAAAGACGAACGCAGGCTAGACGGGAGGAATAAAATGACATCAAAACCATTCAGATATAGAAAAGATTTAATCATAGGCATTGTAATTATTGCGGTATTTTTGCTGCTGTCATTTTTCATACCGGGAACAAGCTTTCTGCTGGCGCGCATTCTTATTATGATGCTGTTTGCCACAGGAGTCAATATTATGTTCGGATATGGCGGTATGATCGCATTCGGGAATGCCATCTTTCTGGGATTCGGTTCGTATTCTTTTATACTGCTGCTGTCAAAGGCCGGTATCCCGTATGCTGCCGCTATTTTGCTGACACTTGTAATGACAATGATATTCAGTTTCCTGATCGCGCTTCTGGTGCTGCGGGTGCAGGCTCTGACTTTAGGTATGCTGTTTATGGGGTTGAATCTGCTTGTATATAACCTTGGAAATTATGTGCCGTTACTTGGAAGAGGAGTAGGTATTTCTTATGCCAGCCGTCCGTCTTTTGCTTTAGATGATCGGTCGTTCCTTATATTTACACTGGTTATAGTGGCGGTATGTTTTGTGCTGATGTACAAGATTCTTCATTCGCCTTTTAACCAGATCATCAAGGGAATCAGAGAGAATGAAATGAGACTTACCTTTGTCGGAATCAATACGAAGCAAGTTAAAAGGCTGATGATTGTTGTATCGGGAACGTTCTGCGGCATCTCCGGAGTCCTGTATTCTATGCTGAATTCCGGGGCTTATGTGACATATCTTGATACAGATATATCCATCCAGGGGCTTGCCATGTGTCTTCTTGGAGGAATGTTTACATTCTGGGGACCGTCAATCGGAGCCGCGGTTATTACATTTATTAATGTCTACATTGGAGGCATGACGATTTATCACCGTTTTATTCTTGGAATCATACTAATCCTGGTTATTTACTTCTTCCCAGGCGGAGTTCTCGGATATGGGAATGAGGATGAAGTCAGTGCCAGAAAATTTATAAAAAAGCTGATTCCTTCCGGGAAGGAGAAGAAAGATGAGTGAGATATTAAGGACTGAAAAGCTGACACGGGATTTCGGGGCATTAAGAGCTGTAAACGAAGTGGATTTCGGTGTGAGCAAAGGAGAGGTAAGAAGTCTGATCGGTTCTAACGGAGCCGGAAAATCCACATTTCTTGACCTGGTAATCAACAAAACCCGCCCAACCAGTGGAAAGGTTTATTTTAACGGTGAAGATATCACGGGGGTGGCTCCTCATCTGATTGTGAGGAAGGGGATGGGGAGATGCTTTCAGATCAGTAAGTTTTTTCCTGATTTATCAGTAGCCGAAAATATACAGATTCCGTGTATCCATAAAGACGGGCTGACTTATAAAATGCTGCGGCCTGCATATGGCCAGTGCAGGGAAGAAGTGGAGCATCTTATGGAAGCGGTGGGAATCGCAGATTACAGGGACAGGCCTGCCGGCAAGCTCTCTTATGGCGATCAGAGAAGGCTGGAGATTGCAATCACTCTGGCTGCTCATCCGGACCTGCTTCTCCTTGACGAGCCGACATCTGGCGTTGCGAGGAAAGAGGGATATATGCTTATGGAACTGGTGGTAAATCTGGCAAAGGAAAGAGGTCTGACGGTAGTATTTATTGAACATGATATGGACATTGTGTTTAATTATTCAGACACAATATCTGTTCTTCATTACGGCAGATTAATCGCAACGGGAGCTCCACAGGTGATAAAAGAAAACGCAGAGGTGCAGGAGGCTTATTTAGGAGGGATGGTATGATTCTACAGCTGAAAAATCTGGAAGCTTCATATGGATTGAGCCAGGTGCTCTTCGGGGTGAATCTGGATGTACGTGAAAATGAAGTCACCTGTCTGCTTGGGAGAAACGGCGTTGGAAAATCTACTACTATCAAAACGATTATGGGACTTCTAAAACCAAAGGCAGGGCAGATTCTATTCAAAGAGCAGGAGATTGGGGGAATGGCACCGAACAAGATTAACCGCTTGGGAGTTGCGTATGTCCCTCAGGGAAGGCAGGTATTTCCTACGCTTACTGTACATGAAAACATTATCTTCGGCGAGAGAAAGCCCAAAGGGAACAGAGATAAAGTATGGACTCTGGACGAAATCTATAATCTGTTCCCCAGGCTGAAAGAGAGACAGAATTATATGGGCAACAGAATCAGCGGAGGAGAGCAGCAGATGATGGTTATTGCCAGGGCATTGATGCAGAATCCGGATCTGCTGCTCCTGGATGAAATATGCGAGGGGCTTGCGCCGATCGTTGTGCAGGAGCTGAGCGAAATCATTCCGGAACTAAGCCGCCAGGGCGTCTCGGTTCTTCTCATTGAGCAGAGCGCGAAATTCGCCCTTGAGTCCAGCTCCACCTGCTATATTATGGAAAAGGGAGCTATTGTGCATCAGGATGAGACGTCTAATATCAGCGATGAAGTGTTCCGGAAATATATGGGAACTTAAGGAGGAAGTATGGAGCCGGTGAAGTTTTATATCATGAACTGTGGAAATATGATCACACCCGAGGGAAATGTGCTTGCAGCGCTGAATACGCCGATGCTAAAGCTTGTGATTCCTGTGCCGGCTTATCTGCTTGTTCATCCGGAACAGGGATTGGTGCTGATTGATACCGGATTCAACTATGATCATATCCCGGATGAGATGAAGGCGGATATTGCATGGTCGCCGCTTCTGAAAATAACAGAGCAGATCAGGAAACTCGGATATGCCCCGGCGGATGTAAAACATGTGATTCTCTCACATCTTCATTTTGATCATGCAGGGCAGATGGAAGATTTTCCAAACGCACTTTTCCATATGAGGAAGAGTGAATGGGAGGACGCGCTGCCTCCATCCAGATCGGACTATTTGGAAGAAGATTATAAGGAAGCACAGTTCTTTCAATTTGAGTATATACCGGAAAGTATGGAGTATGATGTGTTTGGGGACGGAACTGTGATGAGCATACCAACGCCTGGCCATTCGAAAGGGCATTCCTCATTTATTATATCGCTCCGCAATTCAGGCCGTTTTCTTTTGACTATGGATGCGGCTCATATGCCTCAGTATATGGAGGATACGAGTTTTTTTGCAGACTCAAAAGATGTGGAGGGCTGCAAAAAATCAATTGAGAAATTAAAAGAATTAAAAAAAGAATGTGACCACATAATTTATGGACATGATCCGGAAACATTTTCCAGACTGAAAAAAATTCCGGAATATTATAATTGAAAATCAATTATGAGGAGGAAAAATCAATGCCGATGAAAAAAACATTAAGACAGCTTCTTTCAGAGGAGAAATGTATTCTCGCACCGGAGATTTATGACTGTGCATCAGCTATGACAGTGGAGCAGTGCGGATATAAGGCAACTGTATTAAGCGGCGCTGAGCTCAGTATGGCGTTAAAAGGAGTTCCGGATCTGGGGATTCTCAATGTTGAGGAAGTAGTGCAGGCTACCGAGAGAATATGCAGTTTTTCCTCACTGCCTATGGTAGTGGATCTGGAAAACGGATATGGCCCCACATTGACGGCTGCATACAATTGCGAGCGTATCGTAAGAGCTGGTGCAGGAGGGATTATACTTGTAGATTCACCGGAAGTCAGAATTGGAGGGGCTCTGCCGATGAAGGAAGCGGTGGAAAAAGTTCGTGCATGCGCGGATGCGGTAAAGGGAAGTGATTGTATACTAGTAGCAAGGACGGATGTTCCTACGCTGGAAGAGGCTATTGAAAGATGTCAGGCATACAGAGAAGCGGGAGCGGATATGACACTGGTATTCATGATCAATGATATCAAACCTGCAGAGAGATTTGACGCGTGTAAGAAGATTGCGGCTGTGGATAAGGGATGGAAATGGTATCCTGATCTGGGCTGCCATAATGGAAAATCCGATGTAACCCTGGAAGAAATAGCAGAGTATGGTTTTAATTTCGTGGGAATCCACTATCTGCTGGGAAGCGCGCTGTCTGCTATGCTTGACGCAGGAAGGGAGAATTATAAAAATCAGAATAATGTCTATGCTACAGAAACCTATACCGAGGGAGAAGCGATCGGATCTCCGGAAATGCTGGATAAATGGTATAATTTTGAAAAGCAGTACATATCAGATCCTGCTCTCAGATATCGCTGGCCCTATGGATATCATATAAGAAATAAGGGTTTTGAGGAGGAGTAGTTCAGCTATTTAGAAAACTGTTCAGCCATCAGGAAGGAGCGGGAATGATTATGCTTGTATAGGATCCGCCCGTCCTATTCTTGATGGGCTGAATTGTCACGAAAAAATATAAAAAATATATTGACAGCTGTCCCCCAAATGTGGTATCTTGTAAAAGTTCAGTGAGAACACTTTGGGGGATTAGCTCAGTTGGGAGAGCGCCTGCCTTGCAAGCAGGAGGTCACGAGTTCGACTCTCGTATTCTCCACTTGGCGGTGATAGCTGCTGAAAATTAAATAAAGTATTCCTCCTTAGCTCAGTCGGTAGAGCATTCGGCTGTTAACCGAAGTGTCGTTGGTTCAAGTCCAACAGGGGGAGCTCACAAAGCCCGTAAATTCAACGTTTACGGGTTTTATTTATTTCCGCGGGCAGCGGCTAAGAGGACATGCAGGCATTAGATTGTTAACCGAAAAAATAAGATGCCATATCCTTTGGGATCATTTTTCAATTCTAACCAGATTTCTAACCACTATTTAACAAGAGCGGTTAGAAAGATTAGAATGTGGGTAGAATGATTTTGGAGGAGATAAAATGGTTTTTAAGGAAAGCGAAACGGTGGAACTGAAATCAGTTGTAGTGGATGATATAAAAAAAGAAATTATAGCATTCGCAAATTGTGAAGGCGGAAAATTATATATTGGTGCTCAGGACGATGGAACGGTCATCGGACTGGATGATCCGGATGGAGTCGCTTTGCAGGTCAGTAATATGGTCCGGGATGCAGTAAAGCCGGACCTGACCATGTTTTTACATTATGAGACTTTAAATGAGAATGGAAAGCAGATTGTTGCGATTGATATTCAGCAGGGAACAGAAAGACCTTATTATATTGCAAAAAATGGGCTGCGTCCGGAAGGCGTTTATGTCCGGCAGGGATATTCCTCGGTACCGGCTGCTAATACGGAGATTCGCCGAATGATTAAAGAAACGGATGGAGATCATTTCGAGGATATGAGATCATTGAATCAGGATCTGACTTTTGAAGCTGCAAAAAAGCAATTTACCAAAAAGAATCTGCCCCTGGGGGAAGTACAGATGAAAACGCTGGGAATTATGACACATGATGGAGTTTATACAAATCTGGGACTTCTGCTGTCAGATCAGTGCGTGCATACGATTAAGGTGGCAGCTTTTGAAGGGACTACTCAGAGCCAGTTTAAAGACCGGAGAGAATTTTCCGGATCTTTGTTTCAGCAGATGGATGAAGTATATGATTATATTGATTTTCGTAATCAGATTCATTCTTCATTCAAGAAACTGTATCGGATTGACCAGAGAGATTATCCGGAGACAGCAGTCAGGGAGGCACTTTTAAATCTGCTTATACATCGTGAATATTCCTACCGTGCAAGCAGTTTCGTAAGTCTTTATGCAGATCGGATTGAGTTTACTTCCATTGGAGGGCTTCTAAGCGGAGTTACCTTAAAAGATGTGATGATGGGGATTTCCGTATGTCGTAATGTAAAACTGGCAAATATATTTTATCGTCTGGAATTGATAGAAGCATATGGAACCGGGATGCGGAAAATAATGGAGTCTTATTCAGAAACAGGGAAAAAGCCGGAACACGCATTACCGACTTTCAGAGTAACTATCTCCACAGGATAATTCGAGGCGATAAATGATGGATATGTTTTCCGGTATGCGACTACCTCGTGTGGTAGAGCGTTCGGCTGTTAACAGAAGTGTCGATGGTTCAGTCCGACAGGGGGGAGGTCCTAAAGTCTGTAAATATTAAGTTTACAGGCTTTTTTTAAATCTGAAAACTAATTGAATAAAATGACAAAGTAAAATAAATATATACAATGTATTTATGTCTCAGTCAAAGATCAGAACATTTGACGGTCTTCATTTTGCTGCTTCGAAAGCAGTAGGAGCAGACGTTATGTTGACAACAGATGACAAACTGGAAAAGATGTCTGTGAGGATTGACCTGAATGTAAAGGTTATGAATCCATTAAGATTTGCATGGGAGGCGATTTAAAATAAGGTTAATATTAATTATACAGGACCTGCAGTCGTATCCTTAACAGCTGCGGGTCCTTATCTTTTGCGGACACTTCATTAATCAGACGCTCCGCGTCAGGAGATCGTGAGAGCGGCAAAGGCTGCAAAGATCGATCACTTTATACGTACACTGCCATGTGGATCATTATACGTTACGGGTATCAGGGAAGGTACATGTTGCAGCATCTTTACATAAAGATGCATTGCCGGCCAGTAATAAGTATTAAGCATACATTAACACTGTGATAAATTTTCCGTTCTTCTGTTTTACGTAAATGAAGGATAAAATAAAGTCAGTGAAAGGAAAGCTTAAGCAAACACGAGTTAAGAAAATATCCAGACGCTGACACACTGAAGGAGGATTTTCAGATGAAAGAAATGATCATTTATTTTTCGCGGAGCGGTGAGAATTACGTCAATGGTTCAATTCGTAATCTGTCTGTAGGAAATACTGAGGTGGCCGCAGGGATGATTCATGAACTGACGGGAGCTCCCATGTTCAGGCTGGAGCCGGAGGTGCCCTATGCGCCAGATTATAATACCTGTATCGAAGAAGCAAAATCGGATCAGCGACGGGATGCAAGACCGGAACTGAAGAAATACCCGGATACGCTTGACGGAGTAGAGAAGATCTATCTGGGATATCCCAATTACTGGGGAACCATGCCGATGGCTGTATTCACATTTTTGGAGAAATATGATTTTTCCGGAAAAATGATCAAACCTTTCTGCACTCATGAAGGAAGCGGCATGGGAAGCAGTGAAAGGGACATTAGAAAACTGTGCCCGAAAGCGAGAGTGGAGAAAGGTCTTCCGATTCATGGCGCTGATGTAAACGGGGCGGAAAACCTGATAAAGCGCTGGCTGTAAATATAATGTACGGCAAAATAAATAAGGAAATAAGGTAACAATAAAAATAAATATAAATAAATATGTTAAGGAGGAAACAACAATGGAATATGTAACACTGAGCAATGGAGTAAAAATGCCGATCCTGGGATTTGGAGTCTATCAGATTGAGGATCCGGAAGTCTGTGAGCAGAGTGTGCTTACAGCGATTGAGACAGGATACCGTATGATTGATACCGCACAGGCTTATGGCAACGAAGAGGCGGTCGGAAAAGCAGTCGCAAAATGCAGTGTGCCCAGAGAAGAATTGTTTATCATAAGTAAAGTCTGGATCTCCAACGGGGGATATGAGAAAGCTAAAGCATCCATCGATGAGTCACTGAAAAAGATGGGACTTGACTATCTGGATCTGATGTTGATCCATCAGCCGTTCAATGATTATTATGGAAGTTACCGGGCAATGGAAGAAGCATATAAGGAAGGAAAACTGCGCGCCATCGGTGTGGCAAACTTTTATCCGGACCGTCTCATTGATCTTTGTCAGTTTGCAGAAGTGACACCGATGGTAAATCAGGTGGAGACTCATGTATTCCAGCAGCAGATCAAAGCGAGGGAGATTATGGACAAATATCATGTCTGCCATCAGTCCTGGGGACCTTTTGCCGAGGGAAGGAATGATTTCTTCAATAATCCGATCCTGACTGAGATTGGGGAAAAATATGGAAAGACGGCAGCTCAGGTGGCACTTCGTTATCTGATCCAGAGAGGCGTAGTTGTAATACCGAAGAGTGTTCACAAAGACAGGATCGAGCAGAACTTCAATGTGTTTGATTTTGAACTCTCAGCAGAGGACATGGATAAAATTCTTGCTATGGATACTGGTGAAAGTCTGTTCTTCTCACATTACGATCCTGAGACTGTAGAGTTCCTTACGAGTCTTGGAAAATAAGTCGGCTAAGAAGGAGGGAGAAAGGATGAATAAACTGTTATTGCAGACAGGAAGGAAATTGCAGCCATTGGGCTTCGGCTTCATGCGTCTGCCGGTATTTGACGAGAATGACCGGTCTACAGTAGATGTAGAGAAAGTAAAAGAGATGGTAGACCTGTATATGTCTCAGGGATTCGGATACTTCGATACAGCCCATCGTTATAACGATGAGGCCAGCGAACCGGTGTTAAAAAAGGCACTTGTTGACCGGTATAAAAGAGAAGATTACTGGCTGACGGATAAGATCACTCTGAACTATATCAAAAAGCCGGAGGATCAGGAGCCGTTCTTCCGCAGACAGTTGGAACTTTGCGGTGTAGACTACTTTGACCTTTATCTGATCCACAATGTGGGAAAGGCGTCCTATGAAGCGTTTGAGAAGCTGGGGTCCTTTGAGTTTGTGGAAGAAATGCGAAAGCAGGGGTATGCAAAGCACACGGGTTTTTCATTTCATGGAACGGCTGACGTACTGGAAGAAGTGCTGTCGAAACACCCGGATACAGAATTCGTTCAGCTTCAGATTAACTATCTGGACTGGGAAGATCACGTGATCCAGTCCCGGAAATGCTATGAGACAGCGAGAAGATACGGATGTAAAGTACTTGTTATGGAACCGGTGAAAGGTGGAACCCTTGTCAATCTGCCAGAAGAGGCGAGAACGCTTCTTAAAAACGCCAATCCTAGTGCAAGCTTGGCTTCATGGGCAATCCGCTTTGCGGCAGGTCTGGATGGAGTCTGTATGGTTCTGAGTGGAATGTCCACGCCGGAGCAGGTGCAGGACAATACTTCTTATATGAAAGAGTTTCGCCCACTTTCCGAAAAGGAGAAAACATTGCTTGAACAAGCAGCGGAAGTGATTCGGAAGAACACGGCGATCGGCTGTACCGGATGCCGTTACTGTACGACAGAATGTCCGATGCAGATCGCCATTCCGGATTATTTCGGGCTGTACAATAATCTGAAGAGGCTGAAAAACACGGCATATATGTATAACCAGAAAGTCTATTATCAGAATCTGGCTGCGGAACACGGAAAAGCATCGGACTGTATCAGATGCGGTCTGTGTGAGAAGAACTGTCCTCAAAGACTGCCAGTGAGGGAACTGCTGAAAAAAGTAGCTGAGGTATTAGAATAGATAGTCCCGCACAATTACCAAATGCGAGAAAGGAAAGAAAATAAAATGAAAAAAGCAGTCGTGATTTATTATTCATGGTCCAATGGAAACACAAAAAGGATCGCAGAACACCTTGCGGAAGGAATTGGAGCGAATATTGCCTGTATTGATACGGTTCAGCCGTATGAGGGAAGCTATGATGAAGTAGTATCTCAGGGACAGAGAGAGGTAAATAAAGGGTATAAACCTCCGATCAAACCGATTGACGTTGATTTGTCGCAGTATGATGTGGTCGCTATAGGCACTCCCACATGGTGGTATACCATGGCGCCGGCGGTACATACATTTCTTGACCAGGCTGATCTTACAGGAAAAACGGTAATTCCGTTTATGACAAACGGCGGCTGGCCGGGACATGTGATCAAAGATATGAAAAAAGAGTGCAGGGGAGCTTCTTTTGCCTGTGAGATGGAAATACAGTTTGATTCCACAGGCGGCGACCATATGGAAACCTCTGAAAAGAAGATCGAGGAGTGGATCAGCCAGGTGAAGAAAGAAGTGGCGAAGAATGAGTGAGAAAGAGGATCGGAAGACACGCATCTTTGCGGAGGCGCCGGCGCGCTTGCCTGCGGTCATCTGATCCGTGCTATGGGACATTCAAAGATGGCCAGCTTTGGGATGATCCTAGGATGTGTATTGAATATTATTCTGGACCCTTTGTTCATGTTTGTACTGCTTCCCTCTGGAAATGAGGTGGCCGGTGCAGCTATGGCAACCGCTCTGTCCAATACTGTTGGTCTGATTTATTTCGGTATTTATCTTTATACTCATCAGAAAAATACGCTGGATGGACAGAAGGAAAAGAAAAAAGCAGCCGCCGGCAGATTATTTGGCGAGATCGTAAAGGGCGGAATACCGGGATTTTGTATGGTCGCTCTTGCCATGTTTTCAAACTGCTTCCTGAATTCCATGATCTCAACCCTTGGAAGCGCGGCAGTCGCGGGGCTTGGGATTGTCCGGAAGATCGACCAGCTTGCCTATGCGGTGAACCAGGGAGTGACACAGGGAATGCTGCCGTTAGTGGCATACTGTTATTCCGCGGGAAGACGGCTTACGGATCCTCTGTCTTGCTGTTCCGATCTATACGCTGACTTTTGTGATCATAGCAGTATTTCAGGCAGCCGGAAGGGGTGTGGAACCTTTCATCCTGTCTGTGCTTCATAAAGGTTCACTGGATATCATCCTCCTGTTTGTCCTGCGCCAAATGGTGGGGACAGAGCTATCCTATGGGCAACGATAGTCTCAGACTCAGCTGCGCTGATCGCAGGAGCGGTGATGCTGACTGCATTCTGGAAGAAAACATCTTAAGCCTATTCCATGATGATATCCAGAAAATGAAGAACATCCTCTGAAGGCTTTAATGGATAGATCAGTCCGTATGGCATGGTATACTTCCAGTCCACGGAAATTGTTTTTAAAGTCGGATGTATGTCAGCCCATCCGGCCAGAGTCAGCATGGCGCACTGCCGCTGTTCACAGTCATTAAATACATGAAAATCATAGAAATAGGGAGTGTCCTCAATCTGAATCTGCGGATGCTCCTTTTCTATCTTATTGCGGATCTGATCCAGAGCGATCGAGTCGCCGCGTTTCACCATCAGAAGCGTTTCACCATTCAGATCATCCAGAGTGATTTGTTTTTCCTTTGCAAGAGGATGGCTGTATGGAACGGCAATGGCAATTTCATATTCTCCGAGTTTATGGAAATTGCAGAGACTTCTCCATCGGATGGAATCACAGGGGGATACGATAAAATCAAAGTCTGTTCCCAGATTCTCAAGGATAGGGAGAATGGTTTCATTTGTATATTCAAAAGGCACGATCTGAACTTTGAACTGAGGAAATTTGTCATTTACCTTTGCCCACAGATCCATCAGTACTTTACAGGGCGCAAGAAAAGAGGTGCCCACGCGGATGAGAAAGGGAGAACGGGCAGCAGCTTCGCGTGCATTACGGACCAGTCTGTCGTAACTTTTCAGAAGAGATTTGGCGTCTTTATAGACGGATTCTCCGGCTTCGGTCAGGGTAATTCCCCGTGGAGAGCGCCGAAATAGCTTTACACCGAGGTCTGCTTCCAAGGCGTTGACCTGATTCATGACAGCCGGCGGGGAAAGAAAGAGACGGTCCGCTGCTTTTGTCAGGCTTCCACAGTCAGCTGCATGGATAAAGATTTTGAGCTGTGTTTCATTCATATAGAGCCTCCTGAGTATTAAATAATAATTAATACTATTTTATGATTGTTATAGATATGTGTCAAGATTGTCATAAGTATCACTTATGAGAAACAGAAGAAACTGAAATTGATGATTTTTCGGTTTTGTATAAAATAGAGTCAGAAGAATATAAAGGAGATATTTTAAATGGCAAAAAGATTTTGTTTTACTATTGATGGCAAGGTATTTCATGCCTTACTGCAGGAAAACAATTTGACAGAACAGTTGGAAAGGCTGTGCCCTTTTGAAATAGATTTGCAGAAACGGGGAGGATATGAATATTATACCCGTCTGCCCGAACCGTATGATTCAAAAGACTGTCAGATTATTTCAAAGATACGGAAGAATCAGATCACTTATTTTAGTGACTGGAATGCACTTTCCTTTTTATATAATGATGCGGATATTTCTCCTTTTACAGTGGCATATCTTGGAAAATTTGAGGAAGACGCAGCTGTCAGTTTGTCAGCAGCAGGTCAGGTAATACATGTCTGTTGTGAACTGGATCAGGAAGGCAGGGAAGAACGAGATGGATGACAGAAAGAAAATAGAGGAATGTTACCGGCTTATGTATGAGGGAATGGTAAATAAAGACGAAGAGCTTTTACAGAAAGTATTGGATTCTTCCTTTGTTCTTGTGCATATGACGGGACTGAGGCAGCCGAAAGCGGAGTTTATCCGATCTGTCCTGGATGGTACCCTGAACTACAGTTCCGCCCGGCATCAGCACATTGATGTGAATGAAGAAGGAAAAGAGCCAGAACTGATCGGGAAAAGTCTTGTTCATGCGGCAGTATTCGGCGGCGGATGGCATACGTGGCGTCTTCAGCTGAGGTGCAGACTGAAGGAAACAGACGGAGTATGGCTGGTCACAGAGGCAAGAGCCTCTGCATATTAATAAATTTGAACAACATGATGGTGGGAAATGACAAAGCCTTCCTGATCAAGGTCGTTTCTCAGTGCCTGCCATTTATCGGTTATCCGAGAAGCCTGAATGCCCTGAACTGTGTCAATGTGGCAGCAGAGAAGATGAAAGAGACGGAGACAAAAACAAAGAATCCCGCATAAGTAAAACGAATGATAACGAGTTGATTTCTGACAGAGATGTAAAATATAAGACAGTAAGACAAACAGAAAACAGCAGAAAGGATGAGGAAAATGGAAAAATATCAGTTTGGTTACGGATGTATGAGACTGCCTGTTACAAATGCGGATGATCCGGCATCATTTGACTACCCGTTGATTGAGAAACTTTTCGACACATACATGGATCAGGGATTTACTTATTTTGACGCGGCATATACATATCACGGATATCACTGTGAGGAAGCAGTGAAAAAAGCGCTTGTGGAGCGTCATCCGAGAGACAGATTTGAACTTGCCACAAAACTTCCGCTGCGTGACTTTAAAGATGCGGAAGACATGGAGCGCATCTTCAATGAACAGCTGGCGATCATCGATCAGGTTCGTGAGATTATTGAGAAAAACACTCCGATCCCGTGTACCGCATGTTCCTACTGTACACACGGATGTCCGAAGCAGATCGCGATTCCCCAGTATTTCGCTCTGTACAACAGCATTTCACGGACGACCGGAAGTTTTTCCAGTCAGGCGGTCTATTACAACAACATCAGCCTGAAACACGGAAAAGCCAGCGACTGTATCGGCTGCGGACAGTGCGAAAAAGCATGTCCCCAGCATCTTCCGATCAGAGATTATCTGCAGGATGTGGCGGCGAAATTCGAGGCCGGCAGCAGTTTTCCGACGAAGAAATAAACAGGAGTTGCTTACGTACTGAATTATAATGATAGAAAGGTGGATACAAATAATGGAAAAGGCTAAAGTATATTTTACAAAAGAGATCACATCGGAGAGCCTGATAAAGATCTACAATGCCATTGGAACAGACCTGAAGGGGAAGGTAGGCGTGAAAATTTCCACAGGTGAGCCTGGCGGACACAACTATCTTCATCCGGAACTGATCGGAGATCTGGTCCACAAGCTGGACGGTACGATCATCGAATGCTGTACAGCTTACGGCGGACAGCGGCAGGATCCGAAACTTCACTGGAAAGCAATTGAGGATCACGGTTTTAAGGCGATGGCTCCCTGCGATATCATGGATGAGTTCGGCGAGATGGATATTCCGGTAGAGAACGGATTTCATCTGGACAAAGACATCGTAGGAGAACATTTTGCAGATTATGATTCTGTCCTGGTGCTGTCCCATTTCAAAGGACACGCGATGGGAGGATTCGGCGGCGCACTGAAGAACATCAGTATTGGTATCGCGTCTACTCATGGAAAGACCAATATCCATACCGCGGGAGTGACTACAGAAGCAGCGGAATTGTTCAACAACCTGCCGCCTCAGGATCATTTCCTGGAGTCTATGGCGGACGCGTGCAAGGCTGTGATCTCATATAAGGGAGCTGAAAATATGCTGTATATCAATGTGGCGAACCGGCTGAGTGTGGACTGCGACTGTGACTCCCATCCGGCAGAGCCGGAGATGGCGGATCTTGGAATCTTTGCATCTGTTGATCCTGTTGCGGTGGATCAGGCGTGCTATGACGCAGTGGTGAATTCTCCTGATCCAGGGAAGAAAGCGCTGATCGAGCGTATGGATTCCCGACACGGTATCCATACAGTAGAAGCAGCGGCACAGCACGGGCTGGGAAACCGGGAGTATGAGATTGTCTCTCTGGATAAATGATAAGGATTACTTTTCATGGGCGGACAATGCAATTCTTGAGGATGATGTAGATGCTGTCTCATCTCCCAGTGTGATATCGCCAGGTAATGTACAGCAGCTGGCAGAATAAAAACAGAAAAACCTGTTGTTCTTCTTCTGTAAAATTGAAAAGAATATATGATATATATCATTTGATATATAAATTCGTACATTTATCTGCTACTGTATTACCTAGATAGCATTGGCATCGATAAAAACCAGTCAAAGGAAGGAGGAAAGTTGTCTTTCCGGTCGCTGCAGCATACGCGCAGCAGTTTTTCCTGCTTTTTGAAACAAAGGTGTTTCACACAATATATTAATTGTTGTGAAGCACCTTTCTTATGAGTCAGATTAATACGGTGATTATTTATATCATCGCGGTTTTCTTTCTGGTCGGCATCATGTGTTTTGCCCCGTTGCTGGGAAATATTCTTACTCCGGTCATATCTCCTGTCTATGATCTGATTGGCGCAGACCCGGCAAATTTTCCCGGAATTATCCTGGGACCGGACGGAGGCGCTTTCGCCCTGTCCGAATCCATGACAGAAGATACAATGGTCATTGCGCTGGATCAGATCAAAATGGTCAATATCAGCGGTACTTATATCGATGCGCCTTATCACCGTTTTGAGGACGGATATAAGATCGGTGATATTCCTCTGGAAAAGCTGATTGATCTGGCTGCATATGTGATACATCTTGACGCTCGAAAAGGCTGCTTTGATATTGATGATTTTCAGAAGCTGGCAGACGAGGATCTGGAAGGAGCCGCCGTCCTGTGTCACAGCGGACATGAACTCAGTCATCTCTCCGTAATCTGCGAAGATATGATCAATCTCGGTCAGCTCCCCGATAAGGGCGCCCGTCTGTATGTAGTGCCGATCCGAGTAGCAATGGCAAGTTTCCCTGCCCGCGTGTTTGCAATCGTGGATGAAGACCACGACAGCACTTCTTTATAGTTCTTCATAGGAACAGTAGGACTGTAGTTTTTCAGGGGCGAGGATGCGGATCTTCCCCCGTGAGGTCTGTATCACATTTTCGTTACGGAGTAACTGATAGACCCTTGCCACCTGTATTTTTGAGATGCCGCTCAGTTCAGTGATATCATCCTGACTGATCCGCAGTGTATGGTCTCTGCAGAGTGAAGTGTTCATAAGTCCATACAGTACGTTGCTCACTTTTGAAAGAGAATTGTCACTGGACAGGGAGGCAATCTCAAAAAACAGATAGCTGGTAAAATCGCAGTAATGTTCCATCATTTTCAGCCCCAGATCCTGATTGGCAAGGAACATCTCTCTTAGAACGCGGTAATCGAATTCATATGCCTCAACCTCTGTATATGCCTGTTCCACCATCGCGTATTCCATATCATAGTAATGATGATCCATTCCAAGTGGGAATAATGATCCGGGACCGAACAGAGCAACAATCTTCTCCTTGCCGCATTCATGGCCGATGGACAGCTTCATGATGCCGCTTTTGATATAATAGCCATATTTTAGTGTTTCGCTCTGAGCGCTCAGGACATCCCCTTTTTTATAACTCTTTCGGACGCATGTATGCTGAAGTATGAAGTTTTCAAATTCCAGAAAGTCGCCCTCAAAGTAGTATTTTGACATGACCAGCCTGTACATAAAACGCAATTGCTCCTATCACAAGTTTTCTTCTATTTTATCAGGCTGTTTTGTCTGTCTGCAACAGAAAAAGATAGAAACACTGCTTATAGATATCATTTGAAATATAACGGAAGCCAAAAGCGGATTATAATGGAAGAAAAGTAAGATATATTCAGGAGGTAATTATTTATGCAGTACGAGTGTAGAATAACAGTGTTGGAGACAAAAGTATTCCCTGATTATCAGGAAAAATATCTTGCAGATCCAAAATCAGGGCCATGTCCGTTTTTTAAGGCAGGAGATACATTCGTTTTAAAAAGAACAAATGAGCAGGATGATTTTTATCATTTGATGAACGGAAAGTTCTGCGGCGAAGCGTGGGATGCCATCAGCAGGTATGTGTATGCAGCCCTGCAGGGCGGTTCCATCATGCGCAAGTGGACCAATGACGACAGAATGATGATCGCATGCTGTAATGACGGTACAAGGCCAGTGATCTTTAAGATTGAAAGGATTGATATTCCTGAAACAGAGGAGGAGAAAGAGTGGCTTGAAAAACAGAATTTTAAAAACAGTGTGGATGATGCCTATACAGGCTAAATACATATCGGAGGCTGTCGGTTAATACCGATTTTTAGCCCCCTGACCTGCGGGAAAGAGACACTCCCACAAAATTCAAGCTTTTCAGGCCTGAATTTTCTGTGGGGTGTCTCTTCTTTTTTCCTTTGAGCGGCAGCTAAAACGCCGGAAGTTTTGTATTGAGGGAGATCTTTTAGTCCGCTTTTATGGTTATAAAGTCAGCTTGAAATCAGAGTTAAGATGAGCAGAGAGATGAGAGCAAAGCAGTTTCAGCCTTTTGCTTCGCTGAAAGGATATTCAGAAGCACTTCGGAGAAAAGAGAAGATCGTTGTTCCTAAAATGGAAGCTTAAAGAACAACTTATGATTTAATTAATAATATAGAAACAATATAGAACGAATTCAGAAACAAAGGCGTTCTACAATACAGTCATCAAGTGGAAAAAATAATAAATTATTTTAGGAGGAAATTAGAAATGGCAAAATCAAAATTAGTAAAGGTAAATGAAAAGATCGCGGAAAACGTTGTAGGCGGCTACAAGAAAATAGAGGAAGGCGTTGTTGGTGGTTATAAGAAGATTGAAAACGGTGTTGTAGACGGGTTCAATCGGATAAGTGATAAATTTGTGGATCAGTTTCTGACCAGAGAAGGTGAATCCGTGGAAGACGCGAAGAAACGGCTTGCTGCTGAGCAGGCGGCACGCGCGGCATCTTCAAAAGAGACGGCAGCACAGCCTGTATATCATAATGGTGGAAACGATATTGGTAAGGCAAGTGTAGAAGCCAGTAAAAAAATTGCCAGGGAGAGTGTGGAGGCGAGTAAAAAGGCCGGACGGCCTCAATAATCGATGCACATGCAAAAAGATGAGTGAAATGCGTGGGCCGTATTACATAAATACCGCCGTTGCTGATTTTATATAACTAAAATCCCCGGGCAAACATTTCATTAACAAATAATCTATAGTATATAATGATCACCGAGGGAGGAAAAGCAATGAAGCATATCATTAAGTTCTTGTACGGATTCTTGTTTCCCGGAGCGGTAGTTGTGGCCCTGAGTGTTCCGATCTCTGCAGGTCTGCTGATATATGCCTTTCTGATCGCCGGGGATGACAGCCCGGTCGCATATGTATCTTATGTCGTGTCCGCGTACTCGTTGATAATCGTATGTATCCGTGTTGTGCCCTGGATTCCGAAATGGAGCCGCAGGGTCCAGAAGAATCCTTTCGTCAGTCAATATATGGAAGATATCCCTTTTAAAATGCGGATGTCCCTTTACGCTTCTTTTGCCGTCAATTTCCTGTATACCGTAGTCAACGCTGTCACAGGGATCTGTTACCATTCGCCCTGGTTTGGGTCTCTGGCGGCTTATTATATCTGTCTGTCTATCATGCGCTTCCTGTTAGTAAGATATGCACACAGATATGGATTCGAGGAGAACCTGACAGCTGAGTGGAGGCGGTATCGGCTGTGTGGAGTGATCCTGGTGATCATGAATCTGGCTCTTGCCGGACTGGTGATCCTGGCAGTTACTCTGAATGAGGGATTTGAATATGAGGGAGTCCTGATCTATGTGATGGCGCTGTACACTTTTTATATCACAATCATGGCAGTGGTCAATGTGGTTCGCTACCGGAAATATCACAGCCCCGTCATGTCAGCTGCAAGAAAAGTCAGCCTTGCCGCAGCGCTGGTTTCCATGCTTTCACTGGAGACTGCCATGCTGAGTCAGTTTGATACAGGGATTACCTCCCCATATTTCCGTCAAATCATGACAGGATCTACAGGAGCCGGCGTCTGTGTAATCGTTATCGGGATGGGCATTTTTATGATGATCCATTCCACCCGGCAGTTAAGACAAAACAAAAAGGAATAATGAGCAGAAATTAATAATATAGAAACAAAACTCAAACAAACAGGAAACCTTTATCAGTTCATGGAACACACAGGCTAAAAAACACTGGACTATGGCCTGTATATGGGAACAAATTATAAGAAAAGCTCAGGAAAGGGAATTATCATCCCGTATGGAGACGGACCGGAACTCCTGTATAAAGAGAATATTGCCCAAAATGTCTATCTGAATACCAAAGAAAAGAGACCTGAGAGGGTGTCAGACTGTGGAGAAAGTTCCCGGTTCACACCGGGGCTTTTCTATTGCAGTTATCAACAAGAGATTTATATGTTGAGAAAAGAAACCATTGGGAGATTATTTGGAAGTGCAAAAGAACAGCATGGATTTCTTTACAAAAAATATGGGAGTTTGTATTTTTACAAAAAGAATGGTGCTGGAGCTAAGCTCCGGCACCAACTTTGTCTACAGTCTGAGTCAGTGGGGTTAACCGCTGGCTTTTGCAGTATATTATTAATCGATTATACATATACAAAATTTACATATTATGATTTTCGCATAAGTTTTACTAATCATTTCCATCTAAAATTGAAATTGATAACTTGTAAAATAAATTTAAAATAGATAACAGAAAAAGAAGTGGAGGAATTAAGGATGAGCGATACATTAATCGTATATTATTCCCGCAAAGGCGAGAACTACTGGAATGGCAGCATTAAAAATCTTTCCAAAGGAAATACAGAGATCGTGGCAGAGATGATCGCAGACATAACAGGAGGGGATCTGTTTGAGGTGGATACTGTAAAGATCTATCCGGCGGATTATTATGCATGCATTGATGAGGCGAAGGAAGAACTCCGCAGGAAAGACCGTCCGGAAGTGAAGGTGTATAAGGATGATCTGGAGAAATACGACACGATTTATGTAGGTTATCCGAACTGGTGGGGAACCATGCCGATGGTAATGTTTACTTTTCTGGAGCACTATGATCTGGCAGGAAAGAAAGTCATCCCGTTCTGCACGAATGAGGGAAGCGGAATGGGCGGAAGCGAGAGAGATCTGAAGAAGATCTGCAAAGGCGCGGATGTCAAGAGCGGACTCTCCATCCATGGCGCCGAGGCAGCGCAGTCCCGCTCCAAAGTTGAGGCCTGGGTCAGAAAAATGATGTAATACATAGAACCGCTTCAGAACAATAACGGAGGAATAGATGATGAAGACCAGAATTCTTGGAAAAGATCTGAAAGTATCCGCTGTCGGTCTGGGATGCATGGGGATGACACATGCATCCGGCGCGCCGGCGGATGTAAAGGTGATGACAGAGCTGCTGGCTCAGGCGGTGGACATGGGGTATACATTGTTTGACACTGCAGAATGCTATACCGGAGTGAACCCGGACGGGAGTACTGCCTACAACGAGGAACTTGTGGGGCAGGCATTGAAGCCCTATCGTGAAAAGATCGTCCTGGCCACAAAGTGCGGTGTGCAGCATAAGGGCGATCATCTGGAGATGGACAGCCGCCCGGAGACAATCCGGAAATCCGTGGAGGGCAGCCTGAAAAAACTGCAGACAGACCATATCGACTTGTATTATCAGCACAGGATTGATCCGAAAGTGGAACCGGAGGAAGTAGCAGGAGCTATGTCAGAGCTGATCAAAGAAGGAAAGATTCTGCACTGGGGAATTTCCGAAGTGGATGAGGAATATCTTCGAAGAGCCCATAAGGTATGCCCGGTGACGGCGATCCAGAACAGGCTCTCCATGATGTACCGGGATTATGAAGAGCTGTTCCTTGTACTGGAAGAGCTGCAGATTGGCTTTGTGGCGTTCAGCCCACTCGCCAACGGATTCCTTACGGCCTGCTACCGGGATACCTCTCAGTTTGAGCAGAGCCCGGCAGATTTCAGGAGCAGTATGCCCCAGTTTACGAAAGAAGGGGTGGAACAGAACGCGGATCTGCTGGATCTGATCCGGACTAAAGCGAAGGAGAAAGACGCGACGCCGGCGCAGATCTCCCTTGCGTGGATGCTGGCAAAGCGGCCATATATCGTACCGATCCCCGGGTCGAGAAAGTTATCAAGACTGCAGGAAAATCTGGGCGCGGCAGAGATTGAACTGACCAAAGAGGAAGTGGCGCAAATTGATGACGCTCTTGATCATATGACCATGTCACAGGTTTTCGGGGGACACAGATAAGTATCATTAAAGAAAGAGGTGTATGGATCATGAAAAAAGATGTAATGATTTTAACAGGAGCAGGTCAGATCGGTATGGCTATTGCCCGCCGTATGGGTTATGGAATGAAGATCGTGATCGGGGATAAGAAACCGGAGAACGCGCAGGCTATTGCAAAGATCATGAATGACGCGGGATTTGACGTGGAAGCGATGGAGATGGATCTTTCTTCCAGAGAATCTATTAAAAATCTGATTGCAAAAGCGCAGGAGTATGGCGATATCACCATGTTGGTGAATGCCGCCGGTGTTTCGCCGAGCCAGGCGCCTGTTGAAGCAATCCTGAAAGTAGATCTCTATGGAACAGCAGTGCTTCTGGAAGAAGTGGGAAAGGTGATCAGAGAAGGCGGCGTTGGTGTGACGATCTCCAGCCAGTCCGGACACCGGATGCCGGCTCTGACGCCGGAGGAGGATGAACAGCTTGCATGTACGCCCACAGAAGAGCTTCTGAATCTGAATATCCTTCAGCCGGAGAATATCAAAGATACGCTGCATGCATATCAGATGGCAAAACGCTGCAATGAGAAACGTGTTATGGCGGAGTCTGTGAAGTGGGGTGAGAGAGGCGCCCGGATCAATTCCATTTCTCCGGGAATCATTGTGACGCCGCTGGCAATTGATGAATTTAACGGACCGCGCGGTGATTTCTATAAAAACATGTTCGCGAAATGCCCGGCGGGACGTCCGGGAACTGCAGATGAAGTTGCAAATGTGGCGGAGCTTCTCATGAGCGATAAAGGAGCATTTATCACTGGGGCAGATTTCTTGATCGATGGCGGCGCTACGGCGTCCTATTTCTATGGGCCGCTGAAACCGGAGGAATAATTAACTGTCAGAAACAGAGCTGCCGCATGGGAAATAAAGTTTCCAAAAAGTTGCCGATACCTCATTTCCGTGTTATATTTTACATGAAAGAGGCGATGCTGATGGGATAACGATAAAGGAACTTTCAAAACTCAGCGGATATTCACCGGCAACAATCTCCCGTGTGATTACTAATAAAGGGAATGTAAAACAGGAGACGCGGATTGAGATTCAGAAACTGCTGTCTGAATACGGGTATAAAGCCAGCCTGCTGGAAGGGCGTAAGTCCGCATACCGCGACAGAAGCGTTATGATCCTGATTGGTGATATGTATAATCAGTTTTATATTGAACAGCTTGTCTGTCTGTCCGATACACTAAGAAAGCACGGCTATGTTCCGGTGATCATATATACCGGCGGAGAAAGCTCTGTAGAGGAGGAAGGCGTGGGGATGGCATTAAACGAAGGCTATGCCGGCGCTCTCTTTCTGAATGTCCGTGGGGGAACGGAGATTGCCGGCGCGATGAGAGACAGCAGGATACCGGTGGTGCTGCTTAACCGGGTGATAGAGGATGTCCCTTTTGATTCGGTTTGCAGCGATAATTACCGCGGAGGATATATGGCGGCAAAGTACCTGATAGAAAGAGGGCACAGGCGGATCGGGCATCTGGCCGGAAATGCCTACTCAAATACAACGCGGGAGAGAGTGCGGGGATATAAGGACGCTATGAAAAAAAGCAATTTAGTTGTGTCAGAGCATAGCATCTACTATGGGAATTTAGACCGGCAAAGCGGTTATACATTTGGCGAGATGATCATAAAGGAGAATCGCAATTATACTTCGGTGTTCTGCGGAAACGATTTGATGGCGGACGGGCTGATCAAGGTATTTCAGGATTATGGGGTGCGCGTGCCGGAAGAAATAAGTGTCATCTGCTATGATGATACGATCATATCACGCAGCCTGAATCTGACAAGGGTAAGCAGTAATCCCCGGAAAATGGGGGAATGCGCAGCTGAACTTTTGCTGAAAAGGATCGGTGATAAAGATGCGGAGACCCAGAGTGTTTTATTTTCTCCGCTGATCCTCCCGGGAGAAAGTGTAGTGTACAGAAAAGAGTAATTGAAAAAGAGAACCGGGTTGTATGCAGGCTGATATGTTTTCATGAAAACATATCAGCTTTTTTTTGTGCCTGAACATCAGATCGCGAAGAAAAGACAGAAGATATCAGCAGTTTTTTAATCAAAATATACAATATTGGTAATGTCTTATGAAAAAAATTTCATTTTGTGTTAATAACTTTGAAGAAGAAACAAAATGATGAATGAAAATTTCTGACAAGCTGCATGGAATTGATGTATATGTACTATAAAAAGCGGATGTAAAGATTATAAATTGTGCGAATTGAACAAAAAACATACCGTTGATATAATGAATGCAGTAATCTGGCAGATGCAAACTTAAAGAAGCGAAAAATAAAAGTGCGCAAAAGTAGAAAGACAAGTAAGAAAAGGAGATCAGTATTATGAGTATTGCAAAAGTTATGGTTGTAGGAGCAGGAATCATGGGAAGCGGCATCGCGCAGACTTGTATTGAGCATGGAGTGAAAACGGTCCTGGTAGATATTTCGAAAGAGCTGGCAGATAAAGGCGCTGCAAATGTGGCACATTTTCTTCAGCGAAAGATTGAAAAAGGCAGAATGAAAGCGGAGGACAGAGAAGCGGCGCTTAAACTGCTTTCAACTTCCGGAAGCTATGAGGCCGGAAGGGACGCGGACGTTGTGGTGGAAGCCGCAACGGAAAATATGGACATTAAACTTAAGATTTTTGCTCAGCTTGATGAGATCATGAAAGAGGACGCCATTCTCTGTACGAACACATCCGGCATGTCGATCACGAAAATTGCAAGTGCCGCTAACTGCCCGGAGCGTGTGGTTGGGACTCATTTCTTCATGCCGGTTCCGTCCATGAGGCTTGTTGAGATCATCCCGGGGCTTCTGACTTCTGCGGAAACTGAGTCAAAAGCTTTCGAGTTTGGGCGGCTGATTGGAAAGACGACAGTAAAAGCGCCTGATACAGCAGGATTTATTGTAAACCGGATCTTTGAGCCTATGAGAAACGAGGCAATCTATCTTGTAATGGAGGGCAATAAACCGGAAGATGTGGATCAGGCAATGAAACTGGGATGCAACTGGCCTATGGGACCGCTTGAGCTTGCCGACTATACAGGACTGGATACGCTCCTGGCCAGCATGACAAAGATCTACGAAGAAATGGGAGATCCGAAATACAGGCCGTGCCCGCTTCTCAAGAAAATGGTAAATGCCGGAATGCTTGGAAGAAAGAGCGGAAGAGGATTTTATGACTATACAAAGGCAGAGTAATAAGCAACTGTAAATAATGAATCTTTAAAAGAATCAGGTCTTCCCGGCTTAAAGCAGCCGGAAGACCTGATTCACTGTCTGATGTAATTCTACTGTCATAGTATCATCTCATCCTTATAAATTTTAAAGTAAGAAAATCACATATATGCATACAAAAAAGCTATAGCAAAGAATAAAAGATAAGTATTTGTTATTTTGCGTGTAAGATATTATACTTTTAGTTAAAGGGAGGATTGGAAATAATGAACACAGAAAAGAGAGAAATCAGGCAGGAATTTTTAACCGGAGAGAGGGCCCTGTTTCAGGGAAAGAATCTGAAAATATACGATACGATCTTTGACGACGGAGAATCGCCGCTGAAGGAGAGCAGGGATATTGAACTCTATGGAAGCATGTTCAAGTGGAAATATCCGCTGTGGTACAGCCGGAATATCCTCGCGGAGAACTGTACCTGGTTTGAGATGGCCCGCGCGGGGGTATGGTACACGGACAATATTACCGTGAGAAACGCGCTGATCGAAGCGCCGAAAAATTTCCGCAGATGCCGGGAGCTTACACTTGATCATGTAGACTTCCCGAATGCAGGAGAAACGCTTTGGAGCTGCAGCGGGGTTAAGATGAACCATGTGACGGCAAAGGGCGACTATTTCGCCATGAATTCTCAGGATATGGTGATCCGGGATTTCCAGCTCGTAGGGAACTATTCTTTTGACGGAGCCAAAAATATAGAGATCCATAACGCGAAAATGCTTTCCAAGGACGCATTCTGGAACAGTGAGAATGTAACGGTCTATGATTCTTTTATTTCCGGAGAATATTTTGGATGGAACGCGAAAAACCTGACGCTTGTGAACTGCACGGTGGAAAGTCTGCAGGGAATGTGCTATATTGAGAATCTGGTCATGAAAAACTGCAGGCTTTTGAATACTACGCTGGCGTTTGAATATTCTACGGTAGACGCTGAAATCCATGGCAGAATAGACAGCGTTATGAACCCTGCGTCCGGAATCATACGGGCAGATGAGATCGGGGAGCTGATCATGGATCAGACAAAAATCAATCCGGATCAGACGAAGATTATCTGCGGCTCTGTGAAAAGTGAAAAGGCCTGTGCCTGAAATCAGAGAGAATCCGCAGTAATATACGGAGAAGAAAGCCTGTGAAATATGAAAGGGAAGGTTAATTATGAAATACAATTTTGATCAGCCGGTAAACCGCCGGGGAACATGGGCCCTGAAATGGGACGTTCCTGAAAATGAACTTCCCATGTGGGTGGCGGACATGGATTTTGAAACGGCTCCGGAGGTCAAAGAGGCGGTGAGGAAGCGGGCGGAACACGGAGCCTTTGGCTACACTATCGTCCCGGATGAGTGGTATCAGGCGATACAGGGCTGGTGGCAGGAGAGATATCATTTTCAGATGAAAAAGGAATGGCTGATCTTCTGTACCGGAGTTGTCCCGGCCATTTCCAGTATTGTAAGGAAGATGACCACAGTGGCAGAAAAGATTGTCCTGCTCACACCGGTCTATAATATCTTTTTTAATTCGGTAGTGAATAACGGAAGATATGTGACGGAGTGTCCGCTCCGGTATGAAAACGGAACATACGTTATCGACTTTGAAGACCTGGAGAAGAAGCTTTCAGATCCACAGACAACAATGCTGATTTTCTGCAATCCCCACAATCCGGTGGGGAAGATCTGGAGCAGGGAGACGATGAAAAAAGTCGGCGAACTCTGCGCAAAATATCACGTCCTGGTGGTATCGGATGAGATTCACTGCGATCTGACAGAACCTGGAAGCAGCTACATTCCTTTCGCGTCAGTTTCGGAGACATGCAGGGAAAACAGTATTACATGTATCGCGCCTACAAAGTCTTTTAACCTTGCGGGACTTCAGACTGCGGCGGTTGCTGTCCCGAATGACAATCTGAGGCATAAAGTCTGGCGGGGACTGAATACGGACGAAGCGGCAGAACCAAACGCGTTTGCTATGACGGCGGCGATCGCGGCATGGACACAGGGCGGGGCCTGGCTGGATGAGCTGAGGGACTATCTTTTTCAGAACCGGCGGGAGGCAGGGGAATATCTGCAAAAGCAGATTCCGGAAGTACGCCTTGTCTCTGCTGACGCCACATATCTGCTGTGGATAGACTGCCGCAGCATAACTGAGAATGCGGAAGAACTCGCAGAGTATATCCGGCAGGAGACAGGCCTTTACTTGTGCGCCGGAGCTGAATATGGAAAAGCCGGTGAAGGCTTCCTGCGAATGAATATCGCGTGTACAAGAGAAACGATGAAGGAAGGCTTGCGCCGCTTGAAGGCGGGAATCACTCAATATGTTCTGCATACTTCCGTGACAGAGCAGAAGCGCCCTTGAAGAAATGTTTAGAGTAAAAGGATCAGGTCTCCCGGCTCAAAGCAGCCGGAAGACCTGATTTACTGTCTGGCGTAAATTCTCTTTTGCGTTCTCTGGATCCATCGCCTCTTCCAGCGTTGTGACGCCCCGGACAATGGGAAAGAAAGCGTCGATCCCCGCCTCATTGCAGGCAGCGGCATCTTTTGTTACGCTTCCGGCAACCGCGATCACCTTTGCGCGGTACTTATGCGCCAGAGCCGCTACCCCTACGGGAGCCTTGCCCATGGCCGTCTGGTGATCCAGCCGCCCTTCTCCTGTGATGACGACATCCGCGTCCTTTAACTCCTCTTCCAGCCCGACTGCATTCAGGATGAGATCAATGCCTGGAGTAAGTTCGGCGCCCAGGTAAGCAAGGAACGCGAAGCCCAGTCCGCCGGCTGCGCCTGCGCCTGGATAATCTGCATAGTCACAGCCGAAAGCATCGGATGTAACCTTTGCAAAATGGGCCATTCCCTGATCAAGAGATGTTTTTATCTCATCTGTAACCCCCTTCTGAGGGCCATAGATGTAAGTGGCGCCGTTTTCTCCGCACAGCGGATTGGTCACATCGCAGGCCACCCGGAAATGGCAGTCTTTCAGCAGGGGATTCACTCCCTCTGTGCGGATGTGCGCAACCTTTGCCAGAGCTTGTCCGCCCTCCCCCGCATCCTGTCCGTTTTCATCTGTAAAGGAGAATCCGAGAGCCTTTAACATGCCGATCCCGCCGTCATTCGTAGCGCTTCCGCCGATCCCGATAATAAAATCCCTGCATCCTCTCTCCACAGCGTCAAGAATCATTTCCCCCACGCCGTATGTAGTGGCGGCCAGCGGATCTTTTTCATCCTCGCTGATCAGAGTGATCCCGGCTGCCGCGGCCATCTCGATCACCGCAGTCCTGCTTTCGGGCAGCCAGCCATAATAGCAGCTGACCTTTTTTCCCAGAGGTCCCGTGGCGGTCATCTCGATCTTTTCTCCGTTCATGCCCTCGATCAGGGCGTCCGTTGTCCCCTCTCCTCCGTCGGCCAGCGGTTTGACAACTACCACTGCGTCCGGTTTTGCAAGGAGAACACCCTCCGTTGCGGCGTTTCCGGCCTCCATGGAAGTAAGGCTTCCTTTGAATGAATCAATTGCGGCTATGACTTTCATTTTTTCCCTCCTGCTTTCATTCTAAAAATAATATATCATATACTAAGCATTATGAATATGTTTTATATAATAAAAATATTGCGTTTTAATAATATATATTGTTATAGATAACATATAAGATTATAATGTATATGATGCCAGGGTCAAAAGACCTAAGCCTGCATGAGCCTGCTCATAGGCGGGGAGTGGGCCGTGAATAGTAACGAAAAAGAACAGGGAGGGAAAACTCAATGATTACTTCAGTTGACAGTACGCTTGCACAGCAGATTGTAGATACGGTAAAGGATGTCTGTGGATATGATATTAATTTTATCAATGAGAATGGTATGATCTTTGCCAGTACGAATCCCGCACGTATTGATACCTATCACGAGGTTGGAAGAAAGGCTGCTTCGTCCGGAAATACAATTGAGGTAAATGAGAATGATAGTTTTACCGGTACACAGCAGGGGATAAATATGCCGATTTATCATAACGGAAGGCTTCTCGCAGTAATTGGAATTACCGGAATTCCTGACACAGTAAGAAAATATGCCTATCTGGCTGAGCGGATTACAAAGCTTTTAATCCGTGAACAGGAACTTAACGCGTTCAGCCGCAGCCAGGCAGACAAAAAGAATTATATTGTAACCACACTTACGAGAGAGGAAAAGCAGTATACGGGCTATCTTAACGAATGTCTGAAAGAATTCGGAATTGATCCGGAAACTCCGAAACGTTTCCTTGTGATACAGATTAATCCCGGATATAATCTGGTGAACCTTTCGCTTTTGGAACAAAAGATCGGACAACTGTTTGCCCAGGCTGGCGTTGATCTGTTTACGTTTAGCTATCCAAGAGAATTTCTTGCTGTTATAGACGAACAGGATTATAAAAAAAATGCGCTTATCCTGCAGGCCTTTTCACAAAAGAATCCAGAGATCATTAAAATTGCTGCCGGAAAATCATGTCCTCTTTTTCATCTGCACCTGTCATACGCATCGGCCAGAACAGCATTAAAAAGTCTTGACGGAGCAGAGAAAAGCTTTGTCTCTTTCGATGATCTTACCCTGGAGATCATTCTTTCTTCTGTCGATGAAAACAATAGAGAAGAATTCCTGAAAAAAACAATAGGCCGGATTTCAGAGGAGGAGCAGGAAATACTAGAAACGTATTTTTCAGAAGATATGTCCCTTGCAAATACCTCCCAGAAGCTATATATCCATAAAAATACGCTTCAGTATAAATTAAATCATATTCATGAGAAAAGCGGTCTTAATCCCCGTCGTTTCCGGGATGCTGTTCTTCTGTATTTAGCTCTCAGAATTCGGGATACTTAAGATTTTCATGTAGCTTTTTCAACAATAAAAACTATTAAAATAGCGATTAAGCAAACAAAATTAACAAAAAGTGTTGATTTTTTGAGATATCTATGATATATTTGATTAAACGTATAATCAAAGTGCGTTTAATTTTCCGGAGAATTGATTAAACGTATAATCTAATGAAGGGCTGGAGTATGGAAAAATTAAAGCTGGTTTCTTTAAAAAATATCAAAATCAAAGATTCGTTCTGGGACCGATATCTGCGTCTGGTGCCGGAAGTCGAGATACCTTACCAGTGGGATATCCTCAATGATAATCTGGAAGGAGTTGAGACCAGTCACTGTATCAGCAATTTCAAGATCGCGGCAGGCCGGGAAGAGGGAGAATTTTACGGAGCGGTCTTTCAGGATTCTGATGTGGCAAAATGGCTGGAAGCGCTGTCGTATGTGCTGATGAGTAAGAGAGATCCGGAGTGGGAAGCATGCGCGGACGAGGTGATTGATTTAATAGGGGAGGCTCAGTGGGCCGATGGTTACATTAACACATATTATACGATAAAGGAAAAGGGGAAAAGATTCACAAACCTGAAAGAAGGACATGAGCTTTACACTGCGGGCCACCTGATGGAAGCGGCAACGGCCTATTACCGTGCCACAGGGAAGGACAAGTTTCTCCGCATAATGATAAAATTCGCAGATCTGATCTGCACTCTTTTTTCAGATGAAAATAATTCCCGCGCGTATCCCGGACATCAGGAAATTGAGATTGGCCTGATCAAGATGTACGAAGCAACCGGAAATGAGAAATATTTAAAGCAGGCGAAAGCATTTCTTGAACGGAGGGGAAGGATTCCGGACTATTTTGAGGAAGAAAAGAAAAATCCTGCTTACCGGATGATATTTCCTGAACTGGAAGATTATGACAGAAAGTACGCACAGACTCATCTTCCGGTCCGGCAGCAGAAAACGGCCGAAGGCCATGCGGTGAGAGCTGTTTATATGTATTCGGCAATGGCAGATATCGCCGCGTTTTATAAGGATGCAGACCTGTTGAATGTGTGCAGGACCTTGTGGGAGAATATAGTAGGAAAAAGGATGTATATTACCGGAAGCATCGGAAGTTCAGGACTCTTGGAACGGTTTACCACCGACTATGACCTGCCGAACAACTGCAATTATTCTGAATCCTGCGCTTCGGTCGGGCTGGCTCTGTTTTCGCGGAGAATGGCACAGATTACAGGGGAAGCCAGATATATGGATATTGCCGAGCTGGCCTTGTATAATACGGTTCTGGCGGGGATATCAATGGATGGCAGAAGCTTTTTCTATGTAAATCCACTTGAAGTCTGGCCGGAAAACTGTCTTCCGAGAACTTCAAAGGAACATGTAAAGCCGGTGCGCCAGAAGTGGTTCGGAGTTGCCTGCTGTCCGCCCAATATTGCAAGAACCCTGGCATCGCTCGGCGAGTATGCAGTGTTTCAGAACGGGGCAGATGTTTACTGGAACTTATATCTGGGTACAGAGGTGACTCTGGATCTGGACGGGCATAGAACGGTGATCCGCATGGAGACAGAATTTCCGGCGGAGGGTGAGGTGAAGCTCACGGTTCTGTCAGATAAGGATTATCATGGAAATTTATTTTTAAGGATACCACATTATGTAAAACGGTTTGATGTTTCATCCTGCGGCAGGAAGACAGAATATGAGGGGATAAAAGGATACGCAAAGATCCCTCTGGACGGGGAGCGGCAGGAGCTTCATATATCCATGGACATAGAGCCGAGAGTGATCAGAAGCAGCCCCAGGGTAAGGGAGAATATCGGGAAAGCCGCGGTGATGAGGGGACCGTTAGTTTACTGTCTGGAAGAGCAGGACAACGGAAAGAATCTTCCGGGGATTTACCTGGATCCGGGCAGTCTCAGGGAATGTTACAGAGAGGATATTCTGGGGGGCGTCACAGAGATACGCGCCTCCGGGCTCAGGGCAGTGGAGACAGGCTGGCCGGAGGAGGATTTATACAGTGAGGAGAAGATCTGCTGGAAAAGAACCGAACTTACCTTTATCCCCTATGCGTACTGGTGTAACCGTACCCCCGGCGAAATGCTGGTATGGGTGAAGGAACTGCAGAAATTCCAGGAGGGACAGAATGGAAAAGATCAATCAATGGGAGTGCATAATTGAAGTTTTCCCGGAAGGGGAAAATATCCATGTAGAGGACTGGGTGTGGGAAGACGACAGACACAGAACGTATGACTTCAGCTACAAGGACTGGAGGATCCGCGTGAAGGATTCGTTTCAGCAGGAGGGGAGTGGTGTCCGGCTTGGACGTATGATCTCGGGAACATACCGGGGATCCGGACCGGAAGGGCGGGCTCACCGGGGAATCCGGATCGGACTCAGGGTACCTGCCGGAGACTGCCGGGGGAAGAAGAGAATCTGTATCCCTTCTATGATATATACAGAGGAGCATATCCCGGAGGGCAGGCAGAAGCATACTTTTATGGAAGACCGTCTTACAGATCCTATGGTACTGATATGGGAAAGTGACACGGGCAGATGGACTCAGTTCGCAAAGGAAGAACCCTATAAAAACACAGAGAAGCCAATTCGCGAAAAAGGTGATTCAAAATATCTGCACAAAACAGATAATACATCCATAGGATATCTGGCAGACCCGGATCAGGGGATTTGGTTTGAAAGCTTCTGGCCGTACAGCGAGGAGGACCACAGTCCGGCAATTAACTCGGAAGAGACTCCTGTAACAGCATACTGGCCGCTGGACGGAGAGGAGTTTAACATTTGTCTGGAATGGCGTATCGAAGAGGGGATGGATGAGTTTTTTGCGGAGGCTGTGTACAGAGCATACGAGCGGGATGCAGGGAGACTTGAGGCGGCAGGGCACAAAGCAGCAGAACTGCCCTTTTCTCCAGCAGAGGCGGCAGGCTTCCGAAGACAGTCTCTTGGGAAATGCTACAGGGAGTTTGGGGAGAAAGGAGCAGGTTTCTTCTTCCACTTTGATCCGAGAAAGGGCTATGGATCACGTCCGTCCGGATTTAGCACCAGTTACGATACGATTCCCCATAATTCATATACGCATATCCTGGAGTACGGTTTTACAGGCCGGCAGATCAATGCGGCATATATTATGGCGTCCCGGGAAGGCGGGGAGTGGCTGGATAGAGGGGAAAGAGTGATTGATTTCTTCCTGACCAACTGCCAGCTGGAAAATGGATGGGTGTATTCTCTTTACGACCTGGAAAAGGCGGCGCCGTTTTTCTCTTTTGGAGATCCTGACGCCCCAAAGCTGCATTATATTTCCAGAACGATGAAAAAGGGAAATTATCTGCGGACTATGACAGAGCCGATGCTGGATCTGCTGGAATGCTGGCAGTGGTACGAAAGCCAGGGCAGGGTACATCCGGAATGGAAAGAGGCAGTCAGAAAATATGCGGATTTCCTTGTGGAAGTTCAGAATGAAGACGGATCGTGGTACCGGGCATACTGTCCTGATGGTGAAGGGACAGACTCCATAGACCGTCAGGACCAGGGGGATCAGACGGAAAGAGGACAGAAAGCAGTTACATCAATTCCTCTGATATTTTTATCATCGCTTGGCAGGGCGCTTGAAGACGAAGGTGAGGACAGCGCGGCATACAGGGAGAGCGCTGTCCGGGCCGGAGAATATGTGATGGAACACATGGTGGAAAAGGCGCATTATCAGGGAGCTACACTGGATAATCCGAATGCTGTGGACAAGGAAGCGGCTCAGTACGCGATGGCAGGACTTTATCATCTGTATAAGCTGACAGGAGAAGAAAAGTATCTGTCAGGGGCAGAGCAGGCAGCGTATCTGTTTGTTACCTGGAATTATATATGGAATGCGCCCATGCAGAAAGGTACAATCCTCTGCGAAAAGGACTTTAAGACAAAGGGAATGGGAGCAATTAATTCAGTCTGGGGCGGAGGTGTAGTTGACATTTATTCATTGTTCCACCTAAGAGAGCTGTACGCCGTCGGGAGAGAAAAGAATCATCGTCTCATGTGCAGCCTGGCGGACTGGGCGGCTCACGCTGCCTGCCAGATTCTTTCATGGCCGGGTGACGACATGGGATTTACCGATATAGGAATGCAGCCGGAAGGTTTCGGAATATGTCCTCAGGGAGCGGACGAAGGGATGATTCATAAAGGAGATATCTGGGGAACGCTTGGATGGATCTATTCTGCGGGAATCTACGGTTCAGATAAATATTTAAAAGAAAAGGAGGATATGTAGCATGAAAAAAAGATGGTTGAGTATTTTGGTTGGGGTAACTCTGATTGCCGGCAGTCTGGCAGGATGCGGGAATTCATCAGGGGGAGACTCCGATTCCACAGAAGGCACGGACAGCGGAAGCTCCTCGGGAACAATCGAACTGGAACTGTATCACAGCTGGAGCGAGGAGACCGTGAGAGGGGAAGTGCTGGCGTCTCTGGTGGATGAGTTTAATGAGCTGCATGACGGGGAAATCCATGTGACAATGGAAGTAAACAGTGACTTTCCGGCTTATCAGGAGATGGTAAAAACCATGCTCAGCACGGACACCGCGCCGGATATATTCCATTACAATTATAATCCAAATGATCTGTCTTACTTTGAGTCAGGAATGCTGATGGACTTTACGCCGTACATGGATGATGAATGGTCCGCGAGATTCTCGGAATCAGACCTTGAGACGCTGACTTATAATGACCAGCTTCTATCGATCCCGTTTGAAAGCGCCGGCGCTGTGATCTGGTATAATAAGGACGCATTTGCGGACGCGGGAATTACAGAATTTCCAGATACATGGGAAGGACTCCTGGAGGCATGCCAGACGCTGAGTGAAGCAGGATACGGCGGTTTCTCCCTATATACAGGTGATGACGCATGGCATTCAATTAATTTAATTACAGCGCTCAGGATCGCGTATGAGGGCGCTGAGGAAGTAAGCACAAGTACTACATTCCAGACTCAGGGAATGGTAGATGCGATGAACATGTTTAAGGAATTCTATCAGTATTCTACAAGTGACGTGATTGGTGGAGATTATTCTATTTCTTGTGCGAATTTCTCGTCCGCCAGAACGACAATGGCGATCTGCGGAAGCTGGTTCCCGGGATATCTGGATGAATCCATTCTCCCGTCAGTAAGTGTTGCCCAGACTCCTACAAATGGGGACGGCGTTGCAGAGCCGGGATATCTTGTGTCAGATGCTCAGACGCCATGGGCTGCATCGGCTCAGGATGATCCGGAGAAAGAAGAAGCGATTGTTGAGTTTTTGAAATTTATTACATCTGAGGAATCAACAAGAACTCTTACTATGGACGGCTCGGTTATTCTCTCCGCTAATCTGGAGCTGACAGATGAGGATCTGGCAGAGTGCACAGACCAGATGGCAGAATATCTTGAGATTAATTCAGCTGCTCCATCCAGGACGACAAACTTTGAGAGAAATCTTACTACAGAAGCGGCGGCGGAACTTCCGGGACTGCTGGAGAGTTTCCTGCTTGACCAGATTACTGCTGAGGAATTTTGCGAACAGCTGGATGCATTAAATGCAGCTTAGGATCTATGAGACTGAAATAATGGGGCGTGCCGGCGCCTGGAGCGGCACGTCCGGCTGCCTGCGGAGGATGTGGAATTATGAAGAAACGTATGTTGGTATTTTACTTGTTTCCGGCTGTGTTTTGTGCAGTAGTGTTTTTTATAATCCCGTTGATATACATTGGCTATGTCAGCTTTTTTGACTGGAACGGACTGAATGCGATGACACCTGTCGGGACAGCAAATTACAGACAAGTGCTGTCAGACAGCAATTTCCGGCTTGCTTTGAAAAATACATTGATCTGGATATTGGCCGCAGTTCTGATCCACATTCCTTTGGGGCTTTTACTGGCACTGCTTCTGAACCGGAAAATAATGGGATGGAAAGTATTTCGGATTCTGTATTTCCTTCCAAATGTAATTTCGATCACGGCCCTTGCGTTTCTCTGGTATTTTATTTATCACCGGGATCTGGGACTGCTGAACTGGCTTCTGGAGCTGATTGGACTTGACGGCCTGACGAACTCCTGGCTTACAAATACAGACACAGCACTTGGCGCGACAATTGTTCCGTTCAGCCTTTATGTAGGACTGACGTCTGTGATCTTCATGACACAGCTTTCTACAATATCTGAGGATCTGAAGGAAGCGGCTCTGCTGGACGGAGCGAAAGGCTGGCAGATGGATCTGTATGTTTATATACCACTGGTAAAACCGGCTCTAATGACGAACATCATGCTCAACGTTGCGTTCTGTCTTAAGAACTTTGAGTATCCTTTTGTAATGACAAGCGGAGGGCCGGTCAATTCAACAACAACACTTGCGCTGTATGTGTATAAAAAGATGATGAACGCGAACCAGTACGGAATTTCAATGGTTGGAAGCGTGTTTGCCGTGCTCCTGGGCCTCTGCCTGATGGTGATCGTAAGAACGCTGCAGAAAGGAGGGCAGGACGAATGAAAAGAGTGAAGTTAAGCCGCATTCTCATATTTGCTTTCCTCGTTCTCATTGCCTGCATTATGCTTGTTCCTTTTGTATGGCTTGTTATTGCATCGCTGCGGCCTAATATGGAGCTGCTCTCGAATCCGTTCGGGATTCCGGAGACGCTGAATCTGAACAACTATTTTGAGGTGTGGAGACGGCAGCCTATGCTGAGATATCTCCTGAATACATTTTTAGCGGCGCTGATCGCTGTTGTTATAGATGTTGTGATTTCTGTCATGACAGGCTATGCCATGCTCCACAGGTTCCGGATGAGAGGAAAGCTCTCCACGATGTTTTATGTAGGATTGTTCATTCCTGCTAACGCGTTTATGGTTCCCTATTATGTCATGATTACAAAAATAGGTCTGTATAATACCATCTGGGGGGTAGGACTGATTTACGGTGTAATGAATCTACCGTTCAGCATTATGATTATAAGGGGCTTTATGGAGACGCTTCCCATGCAGATCATAGAGTCGGGGAAGATAGACGGCGCTACGGCAAATCAGATCTTAATAAGGCTTGTACTGCCGATGACAAAACCGGGAATTGTGACCGTATGCATATTCATTGTAATTAACTGCTGGAATGAACTGTTTTTCGCGAATCTTCTGACATTAAGTGAAAGTTCCAGGACGATTACGGTTGCGATTCAGTCTTACCTGACGTCGTTTGAAGCAAATTATGGATTCGCGTTTGCGGCGATGATCATATCTATACTGCCAACGCTGATCGTATACATTTTCCTGACAAATAAAATTATCGGGGGAATGACAGCGGGAGCGGTAAAAGGATGATACAAGGCGGATGTACAGAGAAGTATAAAATACAGGCCGGGCGGATAATCTGCCGGCCTGTATTTCATTTAGAAAAGTCTGTTATGTCTGCTGTGGATCCCCGGCAGATCAGATCACAGGGAATTTTAAGGTCAAGGCTTTCAGAGGGAAGAGTGTGCTTCTCGATCATCTGAATCAGAATCCGGGCGGCGCAGGAACCGAGCTGATTCAGAGGAAGAGCCACTGTACTCAGTTCTGGTTTCAAAACCGTGCATATATCCCGGTTGTCAAAGCCGATGACAGAGAGATCCTTTCCGATAGAAAGGCCATGCCGGTCCGCGCAGTCATAGATTCCGGCAGCCATGATATCGTTCATGCAGAAAATGGCTGTGACTTTCTGTGAGATAAGAAATTCAGCGGCCTGGTAACCGCTGTCGCGTGTCCAGTCCCCCTGGCAGATTAAAGAGGAATCAAGAGGAATATTACTGTCGTGGAGGGCGTCCACATATCCTCTCAGACGTTCCGATGTATGCCGGCTCCTGCGCTCACCGGCTACAAGGCCGATCCGCTTATGTCCTTCTGAAGCCAGCCTGGATACCGCATCATACGCTCCTCTCGCATCGTCATAATTGACACTCGCCATCTGGGTTCCGGGCGCTTTCCCATATGTAATAACAATAGGGAGACGGAGGTCCTGAGGGATGGACTGAATGGTCCGGTTATGCGCACCGACATAGATAATGCCGCATACTTGTTTGCTCTTCATAATCTGGAATTCTTCTGCAACTTTTGAGGCATATTCTTCATGGTGATAAAAATCGTTATTATACTTCCGAAAGAGCCGCAGATTTCCCAGAATATATGTATAATCAATATCTTCAAGATACTCGTGAATTCCATCAACAATGCTTGGGCCGTTAAAAACAGTTAAATCCTCTGTAATAATCCCGATTGTCTTTGTACTGCGCTGCTTTAAAGAGCGCGCAAGGTCATTGGGGACATAATTCATCTCTTTGGCTGTCTTCAGGATATACTGACGCCGTTCCTCGCTGACACGTCCCTTCCCGGTAAATACATTTGATACAGTTGCAACTGAAACACCACAGACCTTCGCAATTTCTTTAATCGTTGTCATAGAGCAGTTCCCTCCACTGATATTTTATCGAAAGGGATAGTAGATTGCAAGAAAAATGTCTAGGGTGAAGAGGACGGATCTTGGGGGCTGATTGACGTTTGCCAAAGAAGTTGCCCCTGTGTTAAGATAGTTTTTAATAAGCGGGCGGAGGTGAGACAAAAGATGGATTTGGAACAGGGATATTTGCAGGGGATGAGACATGAGCAGAGTCTTTCCCCGGCGCAGATGGAAAATCTGCAGATTCTTGCCATGAACCGCCAGGAGCTGACAGACTTCCTGCTCAATGAGCAGATGGAGAATCCGATGCTGGAGCTGGATGATACTTCCGGATTTCAGTGGGACGGGATTATTCTCGGGGAGTGGGTGAACTATCGGGACAGCCTGGAAAAGGATGATCGCGCAGTGCGTAATGAAGACGGCTGCTTCCGGGAGATCCCGGACAGACAGGAACAGACACTCCATGATTATCTGTGTCAGCAGATTCCGGCGGAGGCGGATAAAAGGCAGCAGGTTCTGACAGAGAAGCTTACGGGGCTGCTGGATGAATCAACAGGATATTTTCAGGTGGAAAAGGAAGAAATTCTAAGAGCGGCAGGGAAAGAGGCTGAGAGCGCGATCCGGCTGATCAGGGAGATGGATCCGCCGGGGGTCGGCGCTTTCGGGCTGAAAGACTGTCTGAAAATGCAGCTTGACAGAAAAGGGGTCCGGGACCGGATTCTGTACCAGATCATTGATGACTATCTGGAGGAAGTAGCGGAGAACCGATTCAGCACGATATCGCGTGCGCTGAAGATTTCTACGGAAAAGACACGGCATTACGTCCGTATGATTAAAGAGCTGAATCCCAGGCCGGCAAAGTGTTTCGGCGGCGGGCAGCCAGTCTATGTAGTGCCGGACATCCGGGCTTTTAAAGAGGAAAAATGGGAGATCGCTCTGTGTGGGAGAGGAAGCAGAGAACTTCATCTGAATGAGACATATATGCAGATGGCGTCCAGGGCTTCTGATGAACAGCTTATTCAATATTTTGAAAGAAAGATAAAGAGGGCAAGGCAGGTCATCCGTGCAGTGGAGCAGAGAGAAGAAACTCTGGTGCGGCTCATGTCATTTATTCTTGAATACCAGGGAGATTTTGCTCTTGGAAAAGGGGGACGAGTGCCATTGCTTATGAAAGACGCGGCCGAGGTCCTGGGAATACACCCTTCTACTGTCAGCCGCGCGGTAAAGGACAAATATGTGGAGCTGCCATGTGGAGTAGTACCGCTAAAAGATCTGTTCCCCGGGAACGGATCGATTAAGGATGAAAAAGAAGCAAAGAAAAACGCCGGAGAAACGCTGGCAGATGAAATCCGAAATATAATTAAAAAAGAAGATCCAGAATCTCCGTTTTCAGACCAGCAGATATCAGAACATCTGAAGGCAAGAGGAATAAAAGCGGCCAGACGCACAGTAGCAAAATATAGAGAAATGGAAGGAATTCCAGGCGCTGCCGGGAGGAAAAAGAAATGAAGGCAGAAGAGAGCAGCAGGATCTGTCTGATTGCGCCTACGGACGAATTGATGGAAAAGAGCAGAGAGCTGATCAAAACATATGGAAAAGAGATCAGCGTATATAAAGCTTCCCTGAAAGACGCTGCTGATGTGGGCGCGGAACTGATAAAAAAAGGAGCGAAGATTTTCATAAGCCGTCGGGGAACAAAGAAGCTGCTGGAAAAACAGTTTCATGTTCAGACTGTTGAGATCGGAATGACGCTGGCGGATTACGTGATACCTATGCAGAAGGCTCTCCGGACGGAGGGAACCGTAGCGTTTTTTTCATATGAGAGGATTCCGGCAGATGTGGAAACTGTATGCCAGATGCAGGGAATAAAGGCGTCCTACTACTCATTCCTGTCACTGGAACAGTGTCAGGAGGCTGTGCGGCAGGCTGTCCGTGAAGGCGCGGTTCTAGGAATCGGAGGAGCCGACAGCGGACGCTTTGCCCTGGAAGAGGGACTTGCGCATGTTGTAGTGGAGAGTTCGCAGGATTCGCTTCTTCTTGCCATGGAGACTGCGGAACAGCTTCTCGAAGTTCAGAAGGCGGAAGAGCAAAAACGCCGGGAACTGAAACTGAAACTTCGCAGATATGAACTGATTTTTGATTATACCCATGACGCGATTCTGGCTGTAGATCAGAACGGAGAGCGGGCTCTCTTAAACGAAAAGGCCAGAAAACTGCTGGGAAAAAGAGCAGAAACTGACATAGAAAAATCAGTGGAGAAGACAGTGAGAACGACCCGGATGCTGGAAGTCTTAAAGAGTGGAAAACCTAGTCTGAACACACTCCTTCATATTAACGGCACTCTTGTCTATGCCAATCAGCTTCCGATTGAAGTAGAAGGACAGAAGATGGGCGTGCTTGCCACTTTCCAGGATGTGAAAGCTCTGCAGGACAGTGAGCAGAAAATCCGTGTAAAACTCCACGAGAAAGGCTTGGTTGCAAAGTATCATTTTAAAGATATCATCGGAGAATCCCAGGGAATGAAAGATGCAGTGGGGCTGGCAGAGAAATTTGCTTCCTCAGACGCTACAATTCTGATACAGGGAGAGACAGGCACAGGCAAGGAGCTGTTCGCTCAGAGTATACATAATGCCAGCGCCAGGGCGGAAGGTCCGTTTGTGGCGGTGAACTGTGGAGCGTTTCCTAGGAATCTCTTAGAAGCAGAGCTGTTTGGATATGTGGAAGGAGCATTTACCGGAGCGAGCAGGGGCGGCAAGATGGGCTTATTTGAGATGGCTCATAAAGGGACGATTTTCCTGGATGAGATCGGGGAGATGCCGGTGGAGACTCAGGTCCAGCTGCTGAGGGTACTCCAGGAGAAGGAGATCCGAAGGATCGGAAGCGATAAAATCACCCCGGTGGATATCCGTGTTATTACTGCAACAAATCGAAATCTGTGGGAGGAGATTCGGAAGAAAAACTTCCGGGAGGATCTTTACTACAGACTAAACGTGCTTAATATTCAGCTCCCTCCGCTCAGAGAAAGAGGAGCGGACATTGTACTTCTCGGCATGAGCCTTTTTGAAGGGTATGGAAAGGCAGATCAGCACAGAGAATTTCTGAGAAAGCAGCTGCAGAGAATGATGGACTATGAATGGCCGGGCAATGTGCGTGAGCTGGGAAATATGATGGAGAGGATCAGTGTGCTTTTATCTCAGGGGGAAACATATGAGTTTGTAGAGCGGTATATTTCCGGTTTCTTTTCAGCGCAGAAAGAGTGGACAAATAGTAAAAATTCATCGCGGGAAGAGCAAAAACCAGGGGAGACGTTTATCGGAGAAGAATCTGGAACGCAGAGAAATGTTTCAGGAGAGGGGCTGGCAGTGTGGGAGAGAGACCGGATTATAGACGCCCTGAAAAAAACAAATCTTGATATGGGGAAGGCTGCACAGATGCTTGAAATCAGCCGCAGTACGCTTTGGAGAAAGATAAAAAAGTATAATATTGAATACAAGTGAATATTAGCGGTAACGGCATTGCTGAAACAAATTGAAATAAAATGAAAGTAACTGTTCGGAAGAGGTGGACTCTTCCGAACTTTTTTCTTTATCGCGATAAATGTTTCAAAAAATAACAAAATCATCTGTTTGAAACAAAATTAAGTCTGGCACCGGGATTCCTGTGAAATATCTATCAGGTTAAAATCAATGGTTTTAAGGGAAAAACAAGATTTATTGAATGAGTTGGCATGAATATGCCCGCTTCTTGCTCTTATATAAAGTAACCGGTTAAAAATATGTAATACAGGAGGAACGCTATGGAAGTAAAACGTGAAGCAAGGGCGGGAACAGAAGAGAAGAGTGATATTGTCGTCACAGTGAGTCCGGGGTCAGAAGGAATCCGCCTGGAACTGGAGTCTACAGTGGCTCGAAGCTTCGGAAATGCCATACGCACGACCATAGAGAATGTGGTCAGAGAAGCAGGAGTAACTGATGTGAATATCAGAGCCAGTGATAAGGGAGCCCTTGATTATGTTATAAAGGCAAGGACGAAAACGGCCCTGACGAGAGCATGCAGATAGGAGGAGCGTATGAGAAGAACCATGTTATTTCTTCCGGGCAACAGCCCAAAGATGATTGTGAATGGGGGTGTGCTCGGATCTGACAGTATTATCTTTGATCTGGAAGACGCGGTTGCGCCGGATGAGAAGGACGCGGCCAGACTTTTGGTGAAGGAGGCGCTTAAGAACCTGGATTTTGGAAAATGTGAAATTATCGTCAGAATTAATTCACTGGATACGGAGTTCTGGGAAGAGGACATCGAGGAAATAATACCTCTGAAACCTGATGTTATTATGCCGACAAAGGTAAGCGGCGCTGAATATATCCGGCGTCTGGACGAGAAGATGAGCGAGGTCGAGAAGAAACATTCGATCGAGCAGGGCAGTATAAAGCTGATCCCGCTGCTGGAGACTGCCTGCGGAATCGAAAACGCGTACGAGATCGCGCGGGCAAGCAGTAGAATGGCTGCGCTTTACCTGGGCGCAGAGGATCTTACGGCGGATCTCAGATGCGCAAGAACCAAGGAAGGAAAGGAGATTGAGTATGCCAGAACACGCCTGGTATGCGCCGCAAGAGCCGCGGGAATCGAAGTATATGACACCCCGTTTACAGATGTTGATGATATGGAGGGGCTGGAAAAGGATACAAGGCATGCGAAAGCGCTTGGTTTTACAGGCAAGGCAGTGATCAATCCACGGCATGTAGACTGTGTGAATGAGATATTCAGTCCGACAGAGGCAGAAATCGAATATGCGCGGGAAGTGATTGAAGCGATTGAACAAGGGAAAAAAGAAGGCAGAGGGGCTGTTTCGCTGAGAGGGAAGATGATCGATGCTCCGATTGTGGAGCGCGCGAAAAATGTCTTGTCCGCAGCCGAAGAAATAAGCGGAGGTGCGCCATGCAGAAATTAGTGAAAGATATTAAAACAGCAATTGAAAAATGCGGTCTTCAAGACGGCATGTGTATTGGGTTTCATCATCATCTCAGGGGAGGGGATTACGTCCTTAACATGGTGATGGAACAGATTGCCGAGCTGGGGATCAAGGATCTTACTATCAATGCAAGTTCGATTCATGAGAGCCACACCCCTCTGATTGAACACATGAAAAATGGTACAGTAACAGGGCTTGTGACGGCTTATATCGGACCTACGGTAGGAAAAGCTGTCTCACAGGGAGTTCTGAAAAATCCTGTCGTCTTTCAGACCCATGGTTACAGGCCGGCCGGAATGGCAAAGGGAGAGTACAGACCGGATATCTCCTTCATTGCGGCACCATCATCGGATCCGATGGGAAACTGCACGGGAAAGATCGGGAAATCTGCATGCGGTTCGCTGGGATATGCGTTTTCGGATGCGGAATATGCGGGAAAGGTAGTGGTTATAACAGATAATCTTGTGGACTATCCTCTGACCCAGTACTCGATTTCGGAGACCAGTGTCGATTATGTAGTAAAGGTGGATGAAATAGGAGATCCGAAAGGAATTGTTTCCGGCACAACGAGGATGCCGAGAAACCCGGTATCACTGAAAATTGCTCAGCAGGCGGCGAAAGCCATTGACGCGTCAGGATTGCTCAAAGACGGCTTTTCATTTCAGACCGGAGCGGGCGGCGCGTCTCTTGCGACCGCAGCATATCTAAAGGATATCATGCTGGAAAAAGAAATCAAAGGAAGCTATGCGCTGGGCGGCATAACGGGATATCTTGTAGAGATGCTTGAGGCGGGATGCTTCCAGGCAATCCAGGATGTTCAGTGCTTTGACTTAAAGGCCGTGCAGTCTATAAGGGATAACCCCTGCCACGCAGAGATATCCGCCGCTCATTATGCAAGCCCGGACGCGAAGAGTTCAGCGGCTTCTTCCCTGGACGTAGTGGTGCTGGGAGCTACGGAAATTGATGTGGATTTCAATGTAAATGTACATACGGATTCCAACGGATATATTATGGGCGGATCCGGAGGACACAGCGACGTTGCGCAGGAGGCGAAAATGACCATAATCGTGGCGCCGCTTCTCAGGACAAGATATGCGGTGGTAAAAAAACATGTGAAGTGTATCTCAACTCCGGGAGATTCCGTGGACATACTTGTTACGGAATATGGGATCTGCGTTAATCCGAAAAGAGAGGATTTAAAACAGCGGCTGACAGAGGCCGGGCTTTTGGTTGTGGATATCCATGACCTTCAGAAAAAGGCTGAGAAGATTACTGGGATCCCGGAGGAGCCGGAGGAAAAAGAATCTCGGGTTGTGGCAGAAGTGATGTACAGAGACGGAAGTATTATTGACAGGATTTATCAGGTGTAGAAAGGAGACAAATTATGGCAGAGTACAAAATATATCCATTGAAACTTGGAGAGTTTCAGCAGCATGAAAAATCAACGCTGTTGTATCTCCAGGGGATCGGCGAGAAGCTGATTGATCCGATCACGGCCTATCTGATTCAGGGAAACGGGCTGAACATTGTGGTGGATACAGGCTGCGGAGGACCTGAGTGGGCTGCTAAGCATCACCATCCGATTGTCCAGACAGAGGATATGCTAATCGTAAATGCCCTGGCAGCGCACGGCGTAACACCTGAGGACGTCACCTGTGTTGTGAATACACATCTTCACTGGGATCACTGCTGGAACAATGATAAGTTCCCCGGGAAAAAGATTTATGTACAGAAAAAGGAGCTGGAGTTCGCCTCAAAGCCTCTGCCTACGCAGTGGGCGTATTACGAGTCAGAGGAGATCGGTCTGAATCCTCCGTTTAAAAAAGTGATGGATCAGTATGAAGTAGTGGACGGGGACGTACATCTTTTTGACGGTATTGATCTGGTATTTATCCCCAGCCATACGCCGGGATTCCAGGGAGTTCTTGTAAATACGGAGAAAGGGAAATATCTGATTGCGAGCGACTGCCTCGGCTGCTTTGAAAACTGGGAGGGCAATGGAGTGATGAAGCATATTCCGACAGCCATTCATGTGGATCTGAACGAGTGCTATGCCACTTATGAGAAGATTGAGAAAATCTGCGACTACATTCTTCCAGGACATGACAGCAGAACATTTGACGAGGAGGTTTATCCGCCGGAAGAAAAATAAAGACTGGTAATTATACAGGAAAGATGGTGGTCTGGTATGAACAGGATAAAAATATGCTGCCTTACCTACAGGGGACAGGACCAGCTTGTAGCAGCAGCGGTAAGAGAGCTGCATGATGAAGAGATTGAGGTCGTGTCCGTGAACGGTGTGCTGGAAGAGATCGTGGATAAAGTACAGCATGAAATTATAAACGGGGCAGAAATCCTTCTGGCCGGAGGCGTGAATGCGAGGACGATCAAAGGACGTTTTGCGCTCCCGGTACTGGAATATAAGATTTCGGATTTTGATATTCTCTTTGCTGTGTCTGAGGGATTCAATAAAGGAAAGAAGCCGGCCCTGGTTACATACTGCGATGAGATGCCGGAGAAATTGAAAAAATATCTGCAGGCTGTCGGGAAAGATCTGATGAATATAGTTTATGAAGACGGGGGAGAACTGGAAACGATGATCCGGCAGTCAGAGGTGGATGTTATCATCGGCCGGGCACATGCAGCAGAGGTGGGAGAGCGTCTCGGGATAGAGACAGTGTCCATTTCTTACAGTGTGGACGGTATACGAGATACACTGGCCCAGGCAAAGCAGATTGTTAAAGAGATTCGAAAGGTACGGCAGGAAAACCAATATAATAATCTGATCCTGCATTATACAGTAAATGGAATACTGCTGACCGACGAGGAAGGAATCATTATTGACAGTAATCCGGCCGCGGAAGGAATTCTGCATACCAGAGACCATTATCTTAAAAATGAACGAGTAGAAAAAATTTTCCCCTTCTTTGACTTTGAAGAATTTAAGGCGGGAAGTGAAAAAGACAGGAGCAGCGTTGTAAAGATAGAAGGCGAAGAAATCTTGGTTCAGCTGGTGAAAATGGAAGAAAATTTCCACCAGTCCGGAGGAATCATTGTCTTTCTGTCAAAGATGAACGAGATCAACAGAGCTCAGTTGGAATATCGTCAGAAAAAGGCTGATTCAGAAAAAGAGAAGGGGTTCAAGGCAAAGAAAATATTTGAAGATATCATCGGTGAGTCCGCGGAGCTTCGGGAATGCATTGAGGATGCCAGAATATTTGCGAAAAGTGACGCTCCGTGCCTGCTGTATGGAGAGACGGGCGTTGGAAAGGAGATATTTGCACAGAGTATACATAATGAAAGCAGCAGGAGAAAAGGGCCGTTTATAGCGATCAACTGCGGGGCGCTGACAGAATCTCTGCTGGAAGCAGAGCTGTTTGGTTATGACGAGGGCGCTTTTACTGGAAGCAGAAGAGGAGGAAAAAGGGGCGTATTTGAACTCGCAGACGGAGGAACTCTGTTTTTAGATGAGATCGGAGAGATATCGCCTCTGATGCAGACGAAGCTGCTGCGTGTTCTCCAGGAACGTGAGATTATGCGTGTTGGCGGGGAGAAAATTATACCGGTCGATGTAAGGATCATATCCGCTACAAATAAAGATTTAGAGCATATGCAGCCGGAAATGTTCAGAAGAGATCTTCTGTACCGTCTGAATGTGCTGGAGCTGAGCCTGCCGGCTCTACGGGAGCGGCATGGGGACGCGCTGTATCTGTTTGAGCACTTTTACAGGCAGAAACGCAGCCGGGCAGTATCCCATATTCAGCTTTCCGAGAAAGTGAAAGAGATCCTCGAACTTTATTCATGGCCGGGGAATATCCGCGAGATGCAGAATGTCTGTGAAAGATATTGTCTCTATATGGAGCAGATGAGGAGTATGGATGACACCGCTATGAAAAGGTGCATCATCAGAGCGATCGGCGAAGAAAAGCTGGCAAAAGAGATTATGAACCATTTTAGCTATAACGGAAAGAATATTTCTTCTGAGCTGGTTCTTACAATGAAGCGCCTGCTGTCCTGGAACAGAGAAAAGATCGCCCAGGTTCTGGGATCGAGCAGAACAACAATCTGGAGGATCATGAAAGAAGCGGATGATTCGAAATGATAAGACAAAATGAAACAAAATGAAACAGGATAAAAATCAAAATAAGAGGAGAGATGAAGAAAAGACACAATGATATTTTTACAGTGGATACGCTGTGATTTCCCTTGCTGACAGGCGTTTCCGAAGCTGAATTATGATTCGAAAATAAATTTTTTGACAGGATGGCACGTTTTTGGAAAATGATTGCTCCTTACTAGAGTAAGAAAAAATTTTGAAAAGGAGTATGAGAAGATGAACGGAAAAGGATTATTAGACGGAGTAAGAGTACTGGATCTTACAAGGGTGCTGGCAGGACCATACTGTGGGATGATGCTGGCTGATATGGGAGCTGAGGTGATCAAGATTGAGATGCCGGGGCGCGGGGATGACGCCAGAAGAAACGCGCCTATTGTAAACGGTGAGAGTGCTTACTACATGAACTTGAACCGGAACAAAAAGGGGATGACTCTCAATCTGAAAAGTGAAGAGGGGAAGGAGATCTTCCGCAAATTAGTGAAGATAAGCGACATTGTCCTGGAAAACTACAGACCCGGTGTTATGGAGAAACTGGGACTGGGCTATGAAGAATTAAGAAAGATCAATCCGGCTATCGTATATGGGGCTGTCTCCGGGTTTGGACATTACGGGCCTTATTCAAAACGTCCGGGATATGATATTCTGGGACAGGCGATGAGCGGTCTGATGAGTACCACAGGATGGCCGGGGGGACAGCCTACAAGAACAGGAACCGCTATTTCGGATGTAATGGGAGGTATAAGCTGCTGTACAGGAGTGCTGGCTGCCTATGTAAACCGTCTGAAAACAGGAGAAGGGGATAAGGTGGATGTATCCCTGGTAGATTCTATGGTGTCTGCACTGGAGATCATTAATATGATTTATCTGTGCACCGGAAGAGTGCCTTCAAGGATCGGAAACCGGTACGAAGCGATTTATCCGTATGACTCCTTTGAGGCGAAAGACGGAATGGTGATCATCGCCTGCGGGAATGATAAGCTCTACAATGTGCTGAAAACAGTACTTAAAATGCCTGAGCTGGAGGAAGAAAGATTCGACTCAAATGTAAAGCGTGTAGAGAATCACGCGCCTCTCAAAGAAATCATTGAGAGATGGACAAAAGATAAAACCATTGACGATATCGTGGAAATATTGCTGGCAGCAGGTGTTCCGTCAGCGCCGATCAATACCATCGACCGTGTAACAAAGGATCCGCATATCGCAGGGGCAAGGGAAATGTTCGTAGAGCTGGATCATCCGGTAGCAGGCAAGATGAAAGTAACAGGAAATCAATTAAAATTCACCAATAAAAAAGTGGATATCAGCAGACCGGCGCCACTTCTCGGACAGCATACAGAGGAGATCCTGAAAGAGAAACTCGGCATGAGCCATGAGGAATATATGCAGGATCTTGAAAAAGGAGTATTCTGAGAGGAGAAGGAAAATGAGGAAAAAAGTAAAAGTAGTGGAGATCGGGCCAAGAGACGGGTTCCAGAATGTAAAGGAGTTTATTCCCACTGAGACAAAACTAAAGATTATAGACGGCGTGATCAGCGCAGGGTACAGCAAAGTACAGATTACATCATTCGTAAGCCCAAAGGCCATCCCTCAGATGAAGGATGCAAAGGAGGTAACAGAGCGTGTGCTTGCCAAATACGACGGAGTAGATTTCTTCGCCCTGGTTCCCAACTTTTACGGAGCGAACTCTGCGGTAGAGGCTGGGCTGCAAGAGATTACGCCGGTGATTTCACTCAGTGAATCTCATAATATGAACAACGTGAAGCGGACAGTGGATCAGTCCATAGAAGAATTGAAAAAGATAAGACAGACATTTCCGGATATAAAAATCACGCAGGATATTGCCACGGTATTTGGCTGTCCTTTTGAGGGAGAGATGTCAGTGGATTCGCTTCTTGAATTAATCGGAAAGCTCCGTGAGATCGGCATCCATGCATTTACTCTGTGCGATACAGTGGGAATGGCCTATCCGACTCTGGTAGAAAAAGTGTTCCGGACTGTGAAAAAGGAATTTCCGGAAGATGAATTCAACGTACATATCCATGATACAAGAAATATGGGCATACTGAACAGTTATGTGGCGCTGGAAAATGGAGCGGACAGTGTGCAGGCAGCCATCGGAGGGCTGGGCGGCTGCCCGTTCGCACCCGGGGCTACAGGCAATACATCATCGGAAGATCTGGTTTATATGCTGAACAAATGCGGCTGTGATACAGGCATTGACTTTGACAGGCTTCTCGCAACTGCGAAATACGCAAAATCAGTCATTGATGGGAATTTCAGCGGGCATCAGATTAATATACCGGAAAAACCGTGCGTGATCACGCAGGAATGAGCTAAGATATAGACAGAAAGGAGAAATGAGATGGAACAGAAAGGGAAAAAAATTGCACTTCCGGCATTTGTAGGCGTAGCAGCGGTTTGGTTCGGGACACATGTCGGACCGGGAACAGCGACAGGAAATCAGACATCCAGTTATTTCGCCGGATATGGGAAAGCCGGACTGATCGGCGGAGTGATCGCCATGATCATTCTGGGACTCTGTATCTACTATTGTATTGAATACTCCAGGCTGATTAAGACCACAAGTTTTAAGACGTTTGCAAACAGCTTTTTTCATCCATATGAAAAGATATTCAGCACGATATTTGAGTTTGCATTTGTGTGGATGGTGGTCATGAATTTCAGCGGATCCCTTGCCAGCGGCGCAACAGCATTTGAAACTCAGCTAAATATCCCGTACTGGGGAGGAGTGGCAATCCTCTGTATTATTACGATTGCTCTGACAATATTCGGAGCGGAACTGGTCAGAAAGTCTTCTACCGTCCTTACGGTTCTGATCCTGATCGCTCTGATTGCCCTCCTGATCTTCGGGCTGACGTCGCCGGAATCCCAGTTCATGGAGCACTGGAATAATACGATTCCGCTTCCTGATACACTTCCGGATAAGCCCTGGTATGAGATGCTCTGGTCGGCAGTACAGTATGCGGGATTCCTTGCGGTGGGTATGATGGGAACAAGCCTTTCTGTAAGCGATACACTGAAAAACAGAAAAGATTCCAAGAGAGCTGCGGCTCTCGGGATTATCTTAAACGGCGGGCTGATCTGTATGATTGCAGTACTCCTCTACGCATATCCGTCTGTTGTGGGGGACTACTTTGACCCGGAGCGTACAAGCACTACATTCATTCCGAACCTTGAGATTGTAAGTATTATCGGGAAATCATTCCTGACATATTTCTACATCGTAATCCTGCTGGGAGCCATTATCTCTACACTGGAAGGATATGGATTCGGTGTGATTGCACGGTACAAAGATTTTATTCCGGTGAAAGATGACCGGGTGAAGAATTTTATTCTGCTTGCAATTCTGCTTGTGGCGGGTATACTGGTTTCCAATCTCGGACTGGACTGGATCGTAAATACCGGATTCAGAATTATCGGATATGTTGAGATTATCTTTGTCGTTATTCCGGTGCTGGTCATCGGTCATAAGAAGATAAAGAGCGCTACGGCGAAATATGAACCAGAAGAATGATAAGTATATGAATGAATATCAATTGAGGTTGAAACACTGTCAGTAGGTTTCTATAAAAATATTTAAAATTAAAGGAGGAGCAAAAAATGGGACAGTATGAAAGCATGTCAGTGGAGAAGAAAAACGGGATCGGGTATGTTTATTTTGACAATCCGGCAAACCAGAACAGGATCGGAAGAAAAGAAGGCCGTGAGATGATCGCTGCGCTGGAGGAAGTGGATCAGGATAAGGATGTAAAAATCGTAATTCTTGCAGGCAGAGGGGACTATTTCTGCAGCGGCGGGAAAATTGACGGATTCCCGGATGGGCTTATTGTTGACCAGAGAAATTATGCAGATGCCATAGTAGACACAACGAGAGCCATCCACAGGATGCACAAGCCGATCATTGCCGCTGTGGAGAAAAACGCGGTGGCAGCAGGCTTTATGTACATGGACGCCTGTGATCTGGCGATTGTGGCAGATACGAGTAAGTTCGGACTTCCGGAAATCAAAAGAGGGTACTTCCCAATGATCGCCCTGGTAACGCTCCAGAGAACAGTTCCGAAGAAGCGTCTGCTTGAGATGGCGTTTACTGGAGAGCTTGTGGATGCGCAGAAGATGTATGAGTGGAATCTTGTCAATGAAGTGGTTCCTGAGGATCAGGTAATGGCAAGGGCAGTTGAGATCGCTGAGGAACTGGCGGGATTCAATCCGATGTCTCTGCAGTACGGACGCGACTGCTATTATGCGTGCCAGACTATGACTATTGACGACGCGATGAAATACGCAGACGTTGCCATTGTAAATATGGTAAATACCCACGATGCAAAAGAAACGGTATACGCGGAGCAGGAAAACAGAAAGGCAGAATACCTGGGATATTAAAGGCAGCAGTTCAGCCAGTCTTTGTACTGGCTGAATTGTTATAAGAAAAACTGTTATAAGAAAGGAAGGATTGGCACAGGGTGAAAAGTAAGAACGTACAAATACACGAGCTGGCTGAAATATGCAGGACGGTCCGCAGTGATATTATACATATGATTTACAAGGCCGGTTCAGGCCATCCGGGAGGGTCACTGTCCTCTGTAGAGCTGCTGGTAGGACTGTATTTCGGAAATGTGATCCGTATAGATCCGGCGCGGCCGGACTGGGATGAACGTGACCGCTTTATTCTCTCGAAAGGACATGTAGCGCCGGTACTCTACAGTGTGCTTGCGCGGAAAGGATTCTATGATGTCAGCGAGCTGGAAACTTTAAGAAAGCTTGGGAGTATCCTGCAGGGACATCCGCATATGGCTCATACCCCGGGGCTGGATTGCTCCGGAGGATCATTGGGGCAGGGGCTTTCCGTGGCAGACGGACTTGCCATAGCATTCCGCATGCGGCAGAAAGACAGCAGAGTATACTGTCTTCTCGGCGATGGGGAGCTGCAGGAAGGGCAGGTCTGGGAGGCGGTGATGACAGCAGCCCAGCACAAGCTGGATAATCTGTGCGCGATAGTTGATTATAACCATGTACAGCTGGATGGATCTGTAGAAAGTATTAAAGATCTTGGCGATCTGGGACAGAAATGGAAAGATTTCGGCTGGAACGTGATAGAGATCAACGGACATGACATAGAAGAAGTCCTGCGGGCTTACAAGGAGGCAGAAGCATATAAGGGCAGGCCGACTGTGATTGTGGCAGAAACCGTGAAGGGCAAGGGCGTATCCTTTATGGAGAATGACTGCAGCTGGCACGGCAATGTTCCCAGTGAAGAACAGTACACACAGGCATTGAAAGAGATTGAGGAAGGGGAGGTGAGGTAAATGGAAAAGATACCTATGAGAGACGGATATGGAAAAGCGCTTTTAAAATTGATCGAGGCAGACAAACGGGTGATTGCCATGGATGCAGATGTGGCAAAATCTACACGCACTGTATGGGTAAGAGAGCAATATCCTGAAAACTTTATTGATATGGGAATCGCGGAACAGGATATGGCCGGAACAGCAGCAGGTCTCGCGCTTGGGGGAATGATTCCATTTGCCACAACCTACTGCGTGTTCCTTGCCGGAAGAGCATGGGACCAGATCCGCACCACAATCTGCTATAATAATCTGAACGTGAAATTGGCAGGAGCCCATGCGGGGATATCTGTAGGCGCTGACGGCGCCACCCATCAGTCTCTTGAAGATGTGGCCCTGATGCGCGTGCTGCCTAACATGACTGTGGTAGTGCCGTGCGACGCAGTCGAGACAGAAAAGGCCACAATGGCAATAGCAGAAACAGAAGGCCCCTGCTTTATCCGTTTCGGACGGGAAGCGGTTCCAGTAGTTACAGACGCGGATACTCCGTTTATTCTTGGAAAAGCGAATGTTCTCAGAGAGGGAAACGATGTAACGCTGTTTGCCAATGGAGCTATGGTATACGAAGGCCTGCAGGCGGCAGAACAGCTTAAAAAAGAAGGCATTGACCTTATGGTCGTCAATCTGCATACAGTGAAACCACTTGATACGGACACTGTGATGAGAGCTGCGTCCCATACCGGCCGTGTAATCACGGCAGAAGAGCACCAGATCGCTGGAGGCATGGGGAGCGCTGTAGCAGAGTATCTGGCAGAGAACTGTCCTGTACCAGTGAAGCGGATTGGAATAAAAGACAGTTTCGGAGAGTCCGGAAAACCGGAAGAACTCATGGAAAAATACGGACTGACAGCAGCGGATATATGCGCTGCGGCAAGAGCCCTGTGTAAATAGAAGAGGTGGCAGAGATGAAAATAGTTGTATTAGACGGATATACTTTAAATCCGGGGGATATAAGCTGGGATGGCATCAGACAATTCGGTGATGTGACAGTTTATGACAGAACAGATACGGGAAATGAGAAAGAGATCATAGAGAGGATCGGGGATGCGGAAGCTGTATTTACAAATAAGACGCCCCTGTCAAAGCATGTATTTGAGGCTTGCCCGGCATTAAAATATACAGGAGTTCTGGCGACCGGATATAATGTGGTTGATATCAGCGCTGCCCGGGAGAATGGCGTCACGGTCACTAACATTCCTACTTATGGAACTGCTGTGGTAGGGCAGTTTGCTATCGCGCTGCTCCTAGAGATCTGCAGCCGGGTCGGACACCATGACCAGGCGGTTCACAGCGGAGCCTGGGAGAACTGTAATGATTGGTGCTTCTGGGATTATCCGCTGATTGAGCTGGACGGGAAGACGATGGGAATTATTGGTTTTGGACGGATCGGACAGACTACAGGGAGAATCGCGAAAGCTCTCGGAATGAATGTGCTGGCAAATGACGCGGCTCCAAACGACAGTGGAAAACAGATTGCGGAGTATGTGGACAAGGATGAATTATTCGCTCGTTCAGATGTGATTGCTCTTCACTGTCCCCTCTTTCCGGACACGGAAGGAATCATATGCAGAGAAAATATAGAGAAGATGAAGGATGGGGTTATCATCCTGAATAATTCCAGGGGACCGCTTATAAATGAGCAGGATCTCGCTGACGCGCTGAACAGCGGTAAAGTTTATGCGGCGGGGCTGGATGTGGTTTCCACAGAGCCGATCCGCGGGGACAATCCTCTGCTGAAAGCAAAGAATTGTATTATTACGCCTCATATGTCCTGGGGAGCAAAAGAGAGCAGGCAGAGGCTGATGGAAATAGCGGCTTCTAATTTAGAGGCGTTTGTTAAGGGAGAGCCGCAGAATGTGGTGAATTAGTAAGGATAATCTTGTCAAATAACTCCTGTCTGCTCTATACTTATTCGTGGATAATAAAAATAATATGTCCGGAAGCGGCTTCGTTTATATCCGAAGGAAGCCGCTTTATCTATACCCGGACTTCACGACAGGAGTATCTGACATATGACAAATTCAAAAACAATACGCAACGCGTCCCTTGTTATGATGTTTACCGGTCTCGGAGCATCCAGCGCCAGTGTGGTTCTGCCGCTCTTACGGGATCAGTACCATCTTACCTATGATTTTTCAGGGCTTCTGCTGGCTTTCCTGAGTGTGGGAAATCTGGCGGCGGCCCTGCTTTGTGGTTTTCTTCCGCGCTTTTTGGGCGTGAGGAGGACAGTGCTGATCTTATCTCTTGGTTCCATGCTGGGGTATGCTCTTATGCTTCTTACAGGGATTCCGCTGTTCCTGCTCCTGGGATTCCTGCTGATCGGATTCGGCAAGGGAACCAGCCTGAATAATGCCACGGTTGCTGCGGGAGATGCAGCGGACGACCGGACGGGAACGGTGAATCTTCTAAATGCCCTGTTCGCGGCCGGAAGTCTTGCGGCGCCGGTTGTATATCTGGTGAGCAGGCCTGTGTCATGGCGCCTGCCTCTTTTCATACTTGCCGCCGGAGGAGGAGTGGTCTGGCTTCTGTTCCAGGCTATGCATTTAGATCCGGCTCCATCTTCCGCGCGGGAAAAAAGTGATACGGCATTTTTGAAAGACCGCCATTTCTGGTATTCGGCCGCCTTTCTTTTCGGACAGCAGTGCGCGGAGATCAGCGTGACAGGATGGCTGGTTACATATTTTAAAGACCAGGGAATTTTGACGGGGATATTTAGTGAACTGACAGTTACTGTGATTTGGACAGCCATGCTGATTGGGCGTCTGGCGCTGGCATTTCTGATTCCGGCCACAAGCAGGCTGTACTCCCTGACTCTGATGAGCGCGGCGTCTCTGGTTACTTATCTTCTGATGCTGCTGTCGTCCAATGGGATTCTTGCTCTGATTACGCTTTTCCTGTTCGGCCTGTCCATCTCGGGAGCATATCCGACAGTGATCGCCAGATCCAATCGCTCGATGAGCAATGCCAGTGTGGGAGTTCTCCTTCCGGTGGGCGGGATCGGGGCGATCCTGATGCCCTATATCACCGGAGCAGTGGCAGAGCAGATCGGGATCCGGGGCGGCATGATGTGTTCTCTGGCGGCCCTGGCTGTTATGCTGGTGTTTTCCGTTCTGCTGAAGCGGTGTGAAAATGAAGGAGAAGAAAAATAGTGTGTACTATTATGCTGTCAAATGAATATAAATAGATGAAAGAAATTGAGGGAATAACAGATGCGCTATTTTGACTGCCATGCTGATACACTGACGGAGATAAAGAAGAGAGAAAGTCTCACCAGCAGTGCCCGCGATCTGGACCTGCAGAGAGCTCAGGAGTTCGCGGATACTTATACGCAGATTTTTGCTCTGTGGAGAGACCGGGAGAAGATGGATGAAAGCGATCCGGAACCGGAGTTTATGCGCCTGTATGAGCGGGCGCTGGAACTTCTGAAGGAAGCGGAGAGCCGGATCCGCCTGTGCAGGACTTATGAAGAGATGGAGGCGGCTCACAGGGAAGGGAAAGCCGCTGCTTTTCTTTCTCTGGAGGATCTGTCCATCGCCGGAAGATGTAGTGGTCGACTTGCAGAGCTGGGATTTTCTTTTGTTATGCTGACATGGAATTATGAAAACGAGTTCGGCTGCGGGGCCGCGTCCGGCCAGGGCAGAGGGCTTACAGAAAAGGGACGGGAAATGGTTCGCCTTCTGAGCGGACAGAAGATCACTCTGGATATTTCTCATCTGTCAGACCAGGGCGCGGAAGATATATTTTCCCTCACGGACGCGCCTGTGACGGCCTCTCACTCCAATGTCAGATCCGTGTGCGGAAATCCGCGAAACCTGCCGGACCCACTGATCCGGGAGCTGATCCGCAGAAAGGGACTGATCGGAATGAACTTTTTTGCCTCGTTCGTGGGGGAGAAGCCGGGAGTGGGAGGGATATTGCGTCACATGGACAGAATTCTGTCAATGGGAGGCGAGGATGTACTTGCACTTGGAAGCGATTTTGACGGATGCGGGGGACAGTTCCCGGAGGGAATCACAGGTGTTGAATCTATTCCAAAATTGAAAAAGTGTATGGAAGACGCAGGGTTCGGTGCGGAGCTGACGGATAAGATTCTGTATCAGAACGCTGCGGAGTTCATGAAACATAGATTCGTCTCCCTGACGCCAGACGAAATGGCTGATATTACTTATAGAAAATAGTTCATTGTGGGCGTATAATAGGTGTATCTTTGTAATATGCATCTTTGGCTTTACAGAAAGGGATTTTTCAATGCTCACACAGAACGAAAGAAAAAGCGGGGACAGCCAGATAAAATACCGGGTCGCGGCAGCTGTTCTCCTGCTGGCTGTAAGCGCCGCGCTGATGATAATAGGAGTTGCAGCGCCGGAGTTTGCCGAATGGTATTCCGGGCACATCTACCCTCTTCTTGTCTCGGTGATCGCCCGGATCAGCGGGATCTTCCCTTTTTCCGCTGTTGAAATCATACTGTACATATTGATTCTTGTTTTTGTCTGTACTCTGCTCCGAGTGATTTATCGAGCTGTGAGAACAAAGCAGAGAGCCGGGATTATTGCGTCCTGGCTTTCGAAGGTTCTCCTCGCAGTGGGAATTCTTGCATTTCTTTATACAGTCTGCTGTGGGATTAACTATCACAGGCGGTCTTTCTCAGAAGAGGAGGGAATTGTCACTTATGATTATACAGTGGAAGATCTTCAGGAGGTCTGCGTCTGGCTGACAGATGAAGTAAATGCCCGAAGCGGCAGCGTGTCACGGGAGGAAAACGGGGTGATGCGGCTTGACGCGCCGGAAGCGGAAGGAGCACAGGACGCCATGTATTCCCTGGCGGAAACGTATTCTGCGCTGGAGGGGTATTATCCCAGGCCGAAGAAACTGATCGTCTCTGAGATTCTTTCTTATCAGAGCCTGACCGGCATCTATTCGCCTTTTACAGTTGAGGCAAATTATAACGGGGATATGACTCCGTACAATATCCCGTTTACAGCCTGTCATGAGCTTTCTCACCTGAGGGGATTTATGCAGGAACAGGAGGCGAACTTTATTGCGTTTCTTGCATGTATTGGGGCAGAGCGGACGGACTTTCAGTACAGCGGCTATCTGTCGGGCTGGGTGTACTGTATGAATGCCCTGTACCGGGCGGATTATGAGAGCTGGGCGCAGGTGCGCGCCGGGCTGGATCCCTCAGTGGAAGCGGATCTGACAGCGAACAATGAATTCTGGGACAGCTATGAAGGGGCAATATCTGAGACTGCGGATAAGATCAACGACACATACCTGAAAGCCAATGGCCAGGCGGACGGAGTGAAGAGCTATGACCGGATGGTGGATCTGATCGTGGCGTGGTTCTTAGATTGATGACAGTGATACAAGGCGAAGCAGATAAAAACTGACGGGTCTTACAGTGTGCACAAACCGCAGATGTGATCAGGATCGGGAGAACAGATATGAAAAATAAGGTTAATGAGGACAGGAGAGAAGTAATTATATATGCAGTGGCAGATCAGCGGCAGGATTACCTGAACATTATACGTGGATTGTAAACGGACGATTTTGATAAGAGCCGCAGTTAGTGTATAATTATTATTGGCAAAGATAGGAATCATTCCTAAATTAAAAGGGAAGCAGAGAAAATCCCTACTTC
>CALWTQ010000001.1 GCA_944384505.1 uncultured Mediterraneibacter sp. | reverse complement strand
AGGGGTAAGTCTCGCAAGGGGCTTATCTACTCAACCGCTCAGACAATCCCTGCGCGCCGCTTAACAACATCTCTCCGCCCTCAAGATTTTCAACGGATTCTTCCAAAGTCACATCTTCCGGCTGTCTCCTTCCACAGAAAGTTTTCTCAAACCGTCCGCTCCGCTTCCTGCGTATTTCCTGTCGGAAATGTTACTGCAAAAATAGGCTGTAAAGCGCAGATTTGGCGCGGCTTGGAGGCTTTCCGTTACGAAAGTCTTCCGGCCGCGCCTGCTGCTCGCAGCAGCTATATATTCATTAACTCCCGGCTTGAAAAGCCCAGAAAACAGCCCCATTTCGAGATAAATTCTGCGGGGATGGAGGATGGCGACGGGCGCCTTCGGAAGGGGATTAGTGAAAGTTAAAGCGGCGGCGACAGACGTTAGGGCTGACGGTGGAATTGTCTGAGCGAAGCGAGTTGTCCACCGTCAGTCCTTGCCTTTAGTCTGTCGCCGCCGCTTTTAGTTTCACTTATCCCCTGTAGCGAAGCCCGGAGCCGTCCTCCATCCCCGCAGAATACGCCTTAGAAATAGTCTCTGTTTTCGGACGTTTTTCATGTAGAAGTTAGTGAACTTTATAGCTGCAGAACTGTAGAAGCCTCCCCCGTTTTGTGGTAAGATGTCATAAGGTGATGAGAGATGGAACTTAGTTTACACTTGATGGAACAGCTTGCCCAGCTGTTCCTCATGCTGCTGATCGGACTGATTCTGGTCAGATGCCGGCTCTTAAGGGACAGCGACAGCAGGGTGCTCTCGTTGTTTGTCCTGTATGTGGTGACGCCTTGCGCGATTATCAATTCCTTTTCCATAGAGTGTACCCGTGAGACTCTCGCGGGGCTTGGGCTGGCGCTTGGCGCGGGGATAATGGTTCAATGCCTGTTTATTATACTGACTGCAGTTCTGGCGGGAATATTTCATTTTAATGGAATTGAAAAGGCAACGCTGATCTATCCGAACTGCGGAAACCTGGTCATACCTCTGGCCGGGGCGGTGCTTGGATCTGAGTGGGTAATTTATACATCGGGCTATATGACCACGCAGACGATCCTTATGTGGACCCACTGCAGAAGCATTGTCAGCGGGCGCAATGAGTATGAGGCGAAAAATATATTCCTGAATGTGGGGATGATTTCGGTTCTGGCGGGATTGCTTTTGTTTGTATTCCGAATCGAACTGCCCAATACTCTGCTATCGGTCAGCGAAAAGCTGGGAGCGATGATGGGGCCCCTTTCTATGATCGTCATTGGTATGCTGATCGGCGGAATGAAGCTGAAAGAAGTGTTCGAAAGACCGAGGGCATATCTGATTACAGCGCTGCGCCTTCTGGCGCTGCCGCTGACCGCGGTTTTTCTTATTAAACTGAGCGGTATCGGGAGCCTGATCCCGGGCGGAGAGAGGGTACTGATGGTCACGGTCATGGCGGCGTGCGCGCCGGCCGCGGCAAATATTACACAGTTTGCGCAGCTTTATAATACGGACTCTGCATATGCAAGCGTGCTCAATGTAGTGACGGTTATTTTCAGTATGCTAACAATGCCGCTGATTATTATGATTTATCAGGTGTTGTAGCAGTGCGGCAGTGACCGCCGGCGGCTGCGGGGCGGCGGCTTCATCAGTGGGAAGGAATACAGGAATTTGATTTCCCCGCCTGACAGCGGGAGGGAAAGGAAAACAGGTGATGGAAGAATATAGAAAGGAACAGGATATGGATACAGCGGAAGCTGCGGAGGCGCTGAATCAGATCGGGTGTGACATACTGCGGCTCTGCCGGGATGAACTGTACTTTTCTATGCGGTTTCTCGATGTGGCGCTGAGCAGCTTTCAGTATTGTATGGATGCAGGTGTTTCGCCATTTGGCACGGACGGCCGGACGATTTATTTTCATCCCAGAGAACTGGGCGGACTGTACCGGGCGAACCGGATTCTTGCGAACAGGGGCTATCTGCATATGGTTCTGCACTGCATATTCCGGCATATCACGAAGCCGGCGCCGCCTGAGGCGGAGCGTCTTTGGTCTCTGAGCTGCGATATCGCTGTGGAACATATCATTGACGGCTGTGATCTGAGGCCGGTGCGCTTTTCCAGAAGCCTGCTGAGGCGTGAAACATACCGCAGGCTGGAAGAGAGCGGCCATGTGCTCAATGCGGAGCGCATTTTCCGGCTGTTGTCGGAGTGGGGGATTGAGGAGAAAGAACTGGGGATGCTGGAATCAGAATTCTATGTGGACGACCACCAGTACTGGAGCAGCCGGGACGAACAACGGCCGCCGGATCCTCAGCTGGAGCAGCAGTGGAAAGACATAGATGAAAAGATGGAGACAGACTTGGAAACATTTTCAAAAGAGGCGTCGCAGCGGGAAGGAAATTTCGTTGAAGAGCTTCGGGTGGAAAACCGCAGGAAGCACGATTACAAAGAATTTTTGCGGAAGTTCTCTGTGTTTAGGGAGGAACTTAAGGCGGATCCGGATACATTTGATTATGGCTTTTACACCTACGGCCTGTCGCTGTATGGGAACCTTCCCCTGATCGAGCCCCAGGAGACAAGAGAGGTGCGGAAAGTGGAGGAGTTCGCTGTTGTTGTGGACACGTCCATGTCCTGTTCGGGGGATCTGATCCGGCGTTTTCTGGAAGAAACATATAATGTACTCAAGGAACAGGAGAGCTTCTTTCAGAAGGTAAATATCCATATCATACAGTGCGATGAGAAGATACATGAGGATGTAAAGATGACATCGGAGAAAGACCTGGATGAATATATGAAGAACTTCCGGATATACGGAGAAGGCGGAACAGATTTCAGGCCGGCGTTTGAATATGTAGATGAACTGATTCACAAAGGAGAATTTGTAAATCTGAAAGGACTGATTTACTTTACGGACGGATACGGAGTCTATCCCGATAAAATGCCGCAGTATCGAACCGCGTTCGTATTTGCGGAGGAAGACTACAGAGATACAGATGTACCGCCGTGGGCGATACGGTTGATCTTAAGTGAGGACAGCTATTTAGCGTACTAACAATTCCTGTAACTCACGTCCGGAAGCGGAGCGGATGGTTTGCGATACGTATTCTGTGAAAGGGGACAGCCGGGAGATGTTCCGTTCCAGAATCCGGAAAATCTAACAGGCCGAAGAGATGTTTAAGGGCAAATCGGCGCTCCGGGCAACTCGCTTCGCTCAGACAATCCCTGCGCGCCGCTTAACAACATCTCTCCGCCCTCAAGATTTTCAGCGGATTCCTCCAAAGTCACATCTCCCGGCTGTCCCCTTCCCCAGAAAGTATACTCAAGCCGTCCGCTCTGCTTCCTGAGCATTCCCAGATGGAAGTGTTATTGACTTAATAAGCTGTAAAGCGCAGTTTGGCGCGGCTTGTAGGCCTTCCATTGCGAAAGTTTTCCGGCCGCGCCTTACTTCTGGAAGCTATATATTCACTGATGTCCGATTTAGAAAGCCCAGAAAACAGCCCCATTTCAAGAAAGATTCTGCGGGGATGGAGGATGGCGACGGGCGCCTTCGGAAGGGAATTAGTGAATCTTGAAGTTGCGGTTACGGATGTTGGGGCAGCCGGGGAGACTTGTCTGAGCGAAGCGAGTTCCTCCCCGGCTGTCCCTGCTTTTAATCCGTGGCCGGAACTTCTTAGATTCTCTTATCCCCTGGAGCGAAGCCCTGAGCCGTCCTCCATCCCCGCAGAATACGTTTTAGGAATTGGCCCTGTTTTCGGACGTTTTACAAAAGGACGTTAGTGAACTTTATAGCTGATCCCTTCTGGCATTTGCTCCTGATTCGTGATATGATGATACGGTACATTTGCTGACAGTAATTATCGGGGAGGAATACCATTGAATATAAAAAGGGCAAAACAGGAGATTAAAGATGCGGTTCAGGCATATCTTTTAAAAGACTCATTTGGGGAATACCGGATTCCGGCGATCCGCCAGAGGCCGATTCTTCTTATGGGGCCTCCGGGGATCGGGAAGACACAGATCATGGATCAGATTGCCAGGGAGCTTGAGATTTCTCTTGTGGCATATACGATTACTCATCATACGAGGCAGAGCGCGGTCGGGCTGCCGTTTATCAGGGAGCGGGAATATGGCGGCAGGACATATTCTGTGACAGAGTATACGATGAGTGAGATCATTGCCTCTGTGTATGAGAAGATGGAGCAGACCGGCATCCGGGAGGGCATTCTGTTTCTTGACGAGATCAACTGTGTCTCTGAGACTCTTGCCCCGGCTATGCTCCAGTTTCTGCAGGGCAAGACGTTCGGGACGCATAAGCTTCCGGAGGGGTGGATTATCGTAGCGGCGGGGAACCCGCCGGAGTATAACAAGTCTGTCCGGGAATTTGACGTTGTTACGCTGGACCGGCTAAAGAAGATCGACGTGGAAGCGGATCTCCAGGTGTGGAAGGAGTATGCTTACCGGCAGGGCATCCATCCGGCAGTCATTTCCTATCTGGATCTGCGGCGGGAGAACTTCTACAGAGTGGAAAATACAGTGGACGGGAAGCGTTTCGCGACTGCGAGGGGATGGGAAGATTTATCTCAGCTCATCCAGGTGTATGAGAGCATGGATAAGCCGGTAGACCGGGACGTGGTTTACCAGTATATTCAGCATCAGAATACGGCGAAGGATTTTGCCAATTATCTGGAACTCTACTATAAATATAAGACAGACTATAAGGTGGAGGATATCCTGGAAGGGAAATGGGACGATACCCTGCTTCAGAAAATACAGTCTGCGCCGTTTGACGAGCACCTGGGAATTATCAGCCTGCTGAACGGCAGACTGAACGCTCTTTTCCGGGAGTGTTATAACCAGGACGCCTATGTGGCAAAGCTGTATGAGTATCTGATCTATTACAGGGATAACAAGTCTGTGATGATGATGGACGATCTCAGGGAAATGGCGGAGGAAGATCTGGAGAAGCAGAGAAAGGCGGAACTGCTGACAAAGGAACAGGAGAGGATCCTTCTGCGCGCGGTAGATACATTGAACCGTTTTGCTATGGAACTCAGGGGGGAGATCTTTTCCGAAGATCAGGCGCTTGATGAGGTGAGAGAGATGTTCGGAAAGGAAAAGGCTGCTTTGGAAAGGCTGACGGAGGATGTATCGGATGCGTTTGACAATGCGTTCCGCTTTATGGAGGACGCTTTTGGGGAGAGCCAGGAGATGGCGGCGTTTGTCACAGAGCTGAACGCAGGATATTTCAGTGTGTGGTTCATAAAGGAGAATGGGAACGACCTGTACTACCGCCACAACAAAGGGCTGCTCTTTGACGAGAGGAATCGGAATATTCTGCACCGGATGGACCAGGCGGAAGGAATGCTGAACCGGGGGATTAAATAAGAGACGTAATGTAAGGAACAGTAACAGTTCAGTCCCCGCCGTTTATAAAACCGCACTTTGTGCCAATGTGGCTGCCGCCGCTGTTTTACTCATAGGAAATGTGGCCTGAATGTGGTATACTGAACACAGTGCTGTTTATGGGAGGCGCTGTATCAAATCTGAGAGGGCGGCGAGGGCTGACGAATATATGGATGCGGATACCTGCGCTGCGGCAAGAATAGAAGAAAGCGAGGTCATAGAGATGGATGTAAGGCAGATGAGAAATGAAGCGCTTGGAAAACGAGTTGTAAAAGCTCTGGAGTCCAGAAACATGGAGGCATATTATGCCGCGACAAAGGAGGAGGCTGTGAAAAAAGCGCTGGAGCTGATCCCGGAGGGAAGCACAGTCAACATGGGCGGTTCTATGTCAGTGCGCGAAGTGGGGCTCCTGGACGCAGTCTGTTCGGGGAATTATACATTTTATGACCGGGATCAGGCGGCGACGCCGGAGGAGAGAAATGAAATTGCGCTGAAAGCATTTACCTGCGACTGGTTCCTGGGAAGCGTAAACGCGATGAGCGAGGACGGAGTCTTTGTCAATATTGACGGGAACGCGAACCGGGTGGCGGCGTATGCGTTCGGCCCGAAAAATGTACTCCTCATTGTAGGGATGAACAAGGTTGTTAAGACAGAAGAGGACGCCATGCATCGGGCGAGAAATGAAGCCGCTCCGATCAATACGCAGAGATTCGGCATTGATACGCCCTGCGTAAAGAATGGAAGCTGCTTTGACTGTAAGAGTCCGGAATGTATCTGCTGTCAGATCATGGTGACAAGATTCAGCAGGATACCGAAGCGTTTTAAAATCATCCTCGTAGATGAAAATCTGGGATTCTAAAATCGTAGTCTGTAAAACAGAGCGGCCAGACCGCGTTTCAGGCAGACAGGCAGAGGAAGGAAACGATGGAAAGAGAAAAGAAGAGAAGACCTCAGGAGAGCGGGCGATCCCGCGGGAAGAATATGCACAGGCGGCGCAGAAAGAGACCGGCCGTTCAGGCGGCGGAGAGAAACGGAGGGAGAAAGAAAGTCCGCAGGAAGCGGGCCACATTTAATATTGTATCGGGCGCTGTTTTAATTGCGGCGGTTTGCGTTTTCGTGTTTTCGCTGTATCAGCTTATAACAATGCTTGTGCCTTATTACTCGGGGGGCAAAGAATATGATGAGATTAAAGATATTGCCATAACGGCAGAGGAGGACGGAAGCGGCTTCAGCGTGGACTTCGACGCGCTTCTGGAACAGAATCCGGACACTGTGGCGTGGATCAGGTTTGACGAGCCTTCGATCATCAGCTATCCTGTTGTGAAAAGCGCGGACAATGCGGAATATCTGACAAAGACGTTTACCGCGAATGACAATAAGCTGGGGGCGATCTTTATGGATATGCGCAACAGCTCGGACCTTTCCGACCGGAATACGTTCATATACGGACATCATCTGAATGTGGGCGGTGAGATGTTCTCTGAGCTTCTGAAGTATAAAGACGAGTCATTCTGCAGGGAATATCCGAACTTCTATCTGTATACGCCGGACGGGAAGGTGCGGACATACCAGGTATTTTCCGCGGGAGTGGTGAAGGATACAGCGGAAAATTATAATCTGGAATACAGTTCGGATGAGGAATTCCTGAACTATCTGAATCTGTGCCGGGAGTCCTCCAATTATCAGGTGGATGTGGAGCTGAACGCCCAGTCAAAGATTGTGAGCCTGTCCACGTGTACTAATGTCCAGGATGATGAACGTTTCCTGGTGCAGGGCGTTCTTGTGGCGGAAGACTAGGAAGGAGACGCAAAATGGCAGACCGATTTGACGTTGGAGATATTATTAAAATGAAGAAACCCCATCCCTGCGGGAGCCATGAATGGGAGGTGCTGCGCGTGGGCGCGGACTTCCGGCTCAAATGTATGGGGTGCGGGCACCAGATTATGGTGCCGCGGAAGCTGGTGGAGAAGAATACAAGGCAGATTACGAAAAAAGAAGGAGAGAACCATACTTGAATATTTTGATTATAGACGGCCAGGGCGGCGGGCTGGGAAGACAGCTTGTCACTGCGGTAAAAGAGAAATATTCTGAAGCGTACATTCTGGCGGTGGGGACGAACAGTGCCGCCACGAATGCAATGTTAAAAGCCGGAGCGGATCAGGCGGCTACAGGTGAGAATTCAGTGGCAGTGGCAGCGCGGCGCGCGGATGTGATCATGGGGCCGATCGGTATTGTGATTGCGGATTCCATGCTGGGTGAGATCACGCCGCGGATGGCGCTCGCTGTGGGACAGAGCGCGGCGAAGAGAATCTTGATTCCGGTCAATTTTTGTGATAATATCGTTGTGGGCGTCACAGAGACGTCCATGGTAAAGAATGTACAGAATGCCGTGGATCTGCTCGGGAAGATCCTTGGGTAATGCTAAAAAGATCCGGCAGGAAGCCGGGCGGGGCGGCAGAAGCCGCAGAGATTTTGCAAATCCGGTATTGAAATGTGAGTTGTCCCCGAGAATAGGATATAGATAGAGGACAGAGTGGAATATAGATATCAGGAAGGTATCTGCTTTCAGAGGAGGGCAGGTGCCTTCTTTTTGTCTGAAAGTCTGAGGCAAAGGAGAGAAGTATGACATTAGAAGAGTTTTTTAAATCAGTGCCAAAGGCAGCGCTGGCGTTTTCAGGAGGTACGGATTCTGCCTTCCTTATGTGGGCGGCGAAGAAATACGGGTGTGATGTGAAGGCCTATTATGTGAGCACTGAATTTCAGCCCGAGTTTGAAAGAAGAGATGCTGTAAGGCTGGCGGAGGAACTTGAAGTTCCTATGAAGGTTGTGAGGAAGGATGTCCTGGATGTGCCGGAGGCGGCGGAAAACGGTCCGCGCCGCTGCTACTACTGTAAGCGGGCGCTGTTTGAGGCGCTGTGGAAAGCTGCCCGGGAGGATGGGTACGCGGTTCTCCTGGATGGGACGAACGCTTCGGACGATGCGGATGACCGTCCGGGGATGCAGGCGCTTACGGAACTTTCGGTCCGTTCGCCTCTTAGGGAGTGTGGGATTACGAAGGCCGAAGTGCGGAAAAGATCCGAGCAGGCCGGCCTTTTTACGTGGGAGAAACCGGCGTACGCCTGTCTTGCCACCAGAATTCCGACCGGAACCCGCATTACGAAAGAAGCTCTGGAACGGGTGGAGAAGGCGGAAGACGCGCTTTTTCATATGGGATTTACAGACTTCCGGGTGCGCCTGATGTCCGGAGGGGCCAGGCTGCAGATGACGGAAGAGCAGATAGCGGACGCGTTTGACAGGAGGAGAGAAATTGTGGACGCGCTTGCGCCCTTGTTTTCAGATGTACTGCTGGATTTAAAGGAGAGAGAACCTTCGCTGTAAAAACGTGGCAGGAAAAATAAGGGGAAAATAACTGGAGAAAAGAAATATGAGAAAAGCGACAGGAGGAAGAATATGGACAACAAACAGGATATACTGAGGCTTCTCAGAGATGTGGCGGACGGCGGAACTTCGCCGGAGGACGCGCTGCTTCAGTTAAAGGAGGAGCCCTTTGAGGATCTGGATTACGCAAAGGTTGATTACCACCGCAGTGTCCGGCAGGGGGCGGCGGAAGTGATTTACGGCGCGGGCAAGACGCCGGAGCAGATCATCGGGATCGTCACCGCTATGGGAGAAAAAGGAATTCGGAATATCCTTGTCACCCGGATCGGGCAGGAGGCGGCAGAGCGGCTTCAAGAGGAAGTACCGGCAAAGTATCATCCGCTCCCAAAGCTTGCGATTGCCTTCTCGCAGGAGCGGGAGAAACGCGGGAACATTATCGTGGTCACAGGCGGAACAAGCGATATCCCTGTGGCTGAGGAGGCGGCCCTGACCGCGGAGACCATGGGAAATCATGTTACCCGCCTTTACGATGTGGGGGTAGCGGGACTTCACCGTCTGCTTTCCAATATGGATGTGCTTATGAGCGCCCGCTGCGTGGTCGCCGTGGCCGGAATGGAGGGCGCGCTTGCCTCAGTGATCGGCGGCCTTGTGGACTGTCCGGTGATTGCGGTGCCCACAAGTGTGGGATATGGCGCCAGCTTCGGCGGGCTTTCCGCACTTCTCTCCATGCTCAACTCCTGCGCTTCCGGGTGCAGCGTAGTGAATATTGACAATGGATTCGGCGCGGGATATCTGGCAAGCATGATTAATCAGATGGAAGGAATCAAGGAGGATGAATGATATGAAGACTTTATATATTGAATGCAATATGGGAGCTGCCGGAGATATGCTGATGTCTGCCCTGTATGAGCTGCTTGAGGATAAAGAAGGTTTCCTTAAAGTGATGAACGGACTGGGGCTGCCGGGTGTGCGGCTGGAAGCACAGCGGGGAATGACCTGCGGGATCTCGGGAACCCATATGGCTGTGACTGTAAATGGCGAGGAGGAACATGAACCGGGAGAGAGGAATGGACATCATCATGAGCACGGCCATGATGGAGAGCACGGACATCACCATGAGCACGGCCATGATGAGGGGCACGAGCATTACCATCATCATGGCGGACATTTTCACGCTTCGCCGGGACATATTGCGGAGATGATTGATCGATTGTCAGATCTGCCGGCGGAAGTAAGGGAAAACGCCCGGTCTGTATATGACCGGATCGCCCAGGCTGAGGCAAAGGCCCATGGATGTCCGGTGGGAGATGTTCACTTTCACGAGGTCGGGGCTCTGGACGCGGTGGCGGATGTGACGGGAGTGTGTTATGCCATGCATCTGATCGGAGCGCAGAAGGTTGTAGTCTCTCCGATTCACGTGGGAAGCGGAACCGTGCGGTGTGCTCACGGGATTATGCCGGTGCCGGCGCCGGCGACAGCAAACCTGCTGTATGGAGTGCCGTTTTACGGCGGCGGGGTGAAAGGCGAACTGTGTACGCCGACCGGGGCAGCGCTGCTTACTCACTTTGCCGATGAATTCGGAAATATGCCCGTGATGACAGTCCGGGGAGTCGGCGTTGGAATCGGGACAAAGCAGTTTGAACAGGCCAACTGCGTGCGCGTATTCCTGGGAGAGACAGCAGAGGAACAGAACGGACAGAAAGAAAAAGCGAACGGTACAATTACGGAGCTGATCTGCAATATCGATGACATGACTCCGGAGGGACTGGCTTATGCCTGCCGGCGCATTCTGGAAGAAGGCGCTCTTGATGTGTATACGGTTGCCGGAACGATGAAGAAGGGGCGTCCCGGGCATGTTCTGACTGTGCTGTGCAGGCCTGAGGATGAGGAAAAGGCAGTGCGCGCTGTCCTGAAAGAAACGACAACAAATGGGGTGAGAAGCAGAAGCTGTGACAAGTATTATCTTGTACCCGGAGCCGAGAAGGTTCAGACCCGCTGGGGCGAGGCTCGGATAAAGACAGCGGCAGGCTACGGCGTTCTTCATGTGAAACCGGAGTACGAGGATGTGGCGGCCCTTGCCCGGGCAAATGACGTCTCCTATCAGGAAGCGGCGGAAGAAATACTGAAAAGCAGGATGTAGCTGCGGAAAGGAGAAATCAGATGGTAAAAAGATGGATCGCTCTTCTTTTGTCTGCGGCCGCTGCCTGTGCTCTGACAGTGGGATGTCAGAGCAGCGGGAGCCGGGGAATCAATGCCGGGGAAAGTAAAACAGGAGAAAACAGCTCCGGCGCTGCAGAATCTTCAGAAGCAGATAATTCGGTGGTGATTGCCATGGATCCGAACTCCGAGCCTGCGGCCGGTTTTGATCCTGCCTATGGATGGGGCGCCGGCGAACATGTACACGAGCCCTTGATTCAGAGCACGCTGACCGTGACGAATACAGATCTGACAATCGGATACGATCTGGCGACGGATTACAGCGTGAGTGAGGACGGACTGACCTGGACAGTGACGATCCGGGATGACGTGAAGTTTACGGACGGGGAGCCGCTGACTGCATCGGATGTGGCATTTACCTATAATACAGTGAAGGAGTCAAGTTCGGTCAATGACTTTACTATGCTGGACCTGGCGGAGGCAGAGGATGATACAACGGTGGTGTTTCATATGAACCGCCCGTTCTCCATCTGGCCTTATACTATGGCGGTGGTGGGAATTGTGCCGGAGCACGCATATGACAGTGCCACATACGGGGCTAATCCTATCGGTTCGGGGCGCTACATACTGAAACAGTGGGACCGGGGCCAGCAGGTAATCCTTGAGGCGAATCCGGATTATTACGGGGAGGCGCCTCAGATGGAACAGGTGACGATCCTGTTTATGGAAGAGGACGCTTCGTTCCTTGCCGCTCAGGCGGGGCAGGTGGATCTGGCCTATACATCGGCCGCATATTCAGATCAGACTATAGACGGCTATGAGCTTGCCTCCTATGCTACGGTTGATAACCGGGGCTTTAATCTTCCCGCAGTGCCGGAGAGTACAGATGAGAAAGGCAGAACTGTGGGGAATGATTTTACATCGGATGTGCTGGTGCGCCGGGCCATTAATATCGGCGTGGATCGTCAGGAGATGATCGACAATGTGTTAAATGGTTACGGAACGCCTGCCTACAGCATCTGCGATCAGCTGCCATGGTACAATGAAGCTTCCGAGGTGGAGTATAACCCGGAGGAGGCCGCGGAGCTGTTGGATGAAGCAGGCTGGATAATGGGTGATGACGGCGTCCGGGAGAAAGACGGAGTAAAAGCAGAGATGAATCTGCTCTATTCTACAGGGGATTCCGTGCGTCAGGCTCTTGCCGCTGATTTCGCGAATCAGATGGGAGAACTGGGGATTGCCTGCACGATCGAGGGCGTAGGCTGGGATACAGCGTATGACAGAGCGCTGTCTGAACCGCTTCTCTGGGGCTGGGGAGCCCATACGCCTATGGAATTATACAACATTTATCACACCATTGAGGGAACCGGATCTGCCCAGTATTCGCCCTATTCCAATGAGACCGTGGACAGCTATATGGATCAGGCCCTTGCCAGCAGTGATCTGGAAGAGTCGTATTCCCTGTGGCAGCAGGCACAGTGGGACGGGACGACCGGAGTGACGCAGGACGGAGATATTCCATGGATCTGGCTGGTCAATGTAGATCATCTCTACTGGGTGAGAGACAACTTAAAGGTAGCGGAACAGAAGATACATCCACATGGCCATGGCTGGTCCATCGTCAACAATGTAGATCAGTGGAGCTGGGAGTAAAGATCTGGCAGCAACTCAGCCGTGTTCGTTCATAGAACCGCCTCGGGTGTGGGTTCATGGCTGAGCTGCTGCAGGAAAGGAATGGTAATATGAAACATCGTCTGCAGTTTGCGGCAAAAAAACTGCTTCGCATGGCGCTTCTGCTTCTCGGCGTCAGCCTTGTGTCATTTCTGCTGATGTGCGCGTCGCCTCTGGATCCGCTGCAGACCAATGTAGGCCAGGTGGCTCTGGGGTCCATGAGCCAGGAACAGGTGGCGCAGCTGGAGGCGTACTGGGGAGTGGATACTCCTCCTGTTCAGCGGTATGTGGGATGGCTTTTGGGTGTGCTGCACGGAGACCTCGGGTCGTCCCTGCTGTATCGTCAGCCGGTGCTCGCCATAATCGGACAGAGGCTGGCCGGCTCTGTGCTGCTTCTTCTGACAGCCTGGATTATTTCAGGGATTCTCGGTATGACGCTGGGGGTGATTGCAGGTGCATGCCGGGGGCAATGGCCGGATAAACTGATCCGGGGATACTGCCTGCTGATTTCCAGTACGCCTGCGTTCTGGCTGGCGATTCTGCTGCTTCTGATATTTGCCGTGTGGCTTGGGTGGCTTCCGGTGGGGCTGTCCGTGCCTATAGGGATGGATGCGGCTTCGGTTACACTGACGGACCGGCTGAGTCATGCCGTCCTTCCGGCACTGACCCTGAGCATCACGGGGGTGGCGAATATTGCCCTGCATACGAGGGAGAAGATGGTGGATGTGATGGAATCAGATTACGTACTCTTTGCAAAAGCGCGGGGAGAGTCCATGCGTTCTATCGTTCTACGGCACGGGCTGCGCAATGTGCTGCTCCCGGGAATTACGCTTCAGTTTGCCTCTATCAGTGAGATCATCGGGGGATCGGTGCTTGTGGAGCAGGTATTCTCTTACCCGGGCCTGGGGCAGGCTGCGGTGACGGCAGGATTAGGCAGCGACCTTCCGCTGCTTCTGGGAATTACGGTAATTACATCTGCTATTGTATTCGGAGGAAATCTGATCGCAGACCTCCTCTATGGAGTGGTGGATCCAAAGATACGAAGAAGGGCGGCGAAAGGATGAAAACGGCAGGAAGAATGAACAGAAGACAGAGCACGCTGATTTTTCTTGTCTGCGCGGCCGGGGTTCTTGCGGTTGTGATGATCATGGGCATTGCGCTGGAGGACGCTGCTCTGGAGACAGACTTTTCCCGGACGAATCTGGCGCCCTGCCCGGAGTACCTCTTTGGAACGGACTGGATGGGGCGGGATATGTTTGTCCGCACGCTGGCAGGCCTGTCGCTCAGTATCCGGATCGGCATATTGACGGCGGCGGTGAGCGCGGTCATGGCTCTTCTCCTCGGCACGGCAGCGGCTATGCTTGGAAGCAGGGCGGACGCGGTGATCTCCTGGGTGATTGATCTTGTAATGGGAATCCCGCATATCCTTTTGGTAATGCTGATTTCCATCGCATGCGGCAGAGGATTCGCAGGTGTTGTGGCCGGAGTATCGTTAAGTCACTGGCCGTCCCTTGCCCGAGTGATCCGGGGGGAAGTACTCCAGCTGAAACAGGCGCCCTATATTCTGGCGGCGGAGAAGCTGGGGGCGTCCCGTATCGCAAATGTAAGGAGGCATATGATCCCTCATCTCCTGCCTCAGTTTCTCACAGGAACAATACTGCTCTTTCCTCATGCGATCCTTCATGAGGCGAGCGTGACATTCCTGGGGTTCGGGCTGTCTTCTGAACAGCCTGCTATCGGAGTGATTCTCTCGGAGAGCATGCAGTATCTGACGACAGGCCGCTGGTGGCTCGCCCTGTTCCCGGGATTATGCCTGGTGGCGGTGGTGATTTTGTTTGCCCTGCTTGGAGAACGGGCGCGTATGCTGCTGGATCCGTCCAGTGTGCATGAGTAAGTCAGGAGGTTCGCAGTTGAAACCGATATTAGAGATCGAACATTTATCAATCTATTTTACCCAGTACGACCGGGGAATCCGAAAGCGGCAGCTTCCGGTAATCCGGGATCTGTCCCTTAAAATATGCCCGGGACAGGTGACAGCTGTGGTGGGCGCCAGCGGATCGGGAAAAAGTCTGCTGGCTCATGCCATACTGGGAATTCTTCCCTACAACAGCCATATGGATGGCGTGATCCGCTACGACGGAGAAGAACTAACCGGGAAGCGGGCAGAGCAGCTTCGGGGCAGAGAGATTTCCCTGATCCCTCAGGGAGTGAATTATCTGGATCCGCTGATGAAAGTAGGGGCGCAGATTCGAAAAGGGCGCAAAGGCGGCGGAATCCGTGAAAAGTGCAGGCAGGCACTCAAGCGCTATGGACTGGGAGAAGAGACGGAGGAGATGTTTCCCTTTGAGCTGTCAGGCGGTATGGCGAGAAGGGTTCTGATTGCTTCTGCTGTGACAGAGTCCCCCCGTCTGATCATAGCCGACGAGCCCACGCCGGGTCTGGACGTAAAGGCGGCTTCCCGGATCCTTGGACATTTCAGAGAGCTGGCGGACGCCGGGGCTGGAATGCTTTTTATCACCCATGATCTTGAGCTGGCACTGACCATTGCGGACCGAGTGGCTGTTTTCTATGCGGGAGAGACGATAGAAGAGGCTGCCGCAGCGGACTTTCAAGAAGCGCGGGGACTTAGGCATCCGTTCACAAAAGCGCTCTGGAATGCCATGCCGGAACATGGATTTATTCCGCTTAAAGGAGCTCAGCCCTATCCGGGCACAGTGCGGAAAGGCTGCCCGTTCGCGGAGCAGTGTGACCGGCGCCGGCCGGACTGCAAAGAAGCGGAAGAGGTTCCGCTTCGGGAACTGCGCGGAGGCAGGGTGCGGTGCCTGCATCCGGAGGCGGCGGAATGAGGCAATTGAGTCAGTCGGCTGAACGAAAAAGTTCGATCTGGCAGTCTGATATAGGACATGGCGGATTTAATACAGATAGAAGGTCAGACTACATCTGACAGGAGGAGAGCAGATGATTCTGGAAGCGAAAAGCATAACTTTTTATTACAGAGGGAGAAAGAAATCCCCGGTTCTGAATAATTACAGCATATCCATCCGCTCCGGAGAGCGGGTCGGATTAAAAGCGCCAAGCGGCCGCGGCAAGACCACTCTGTGCAGACTCCTGGCCGGTTATGAAAAGCCCCAGTCAGGGAAAATCCTGCTGGATGGAAAGCCGGTCACGGCATACCGGGGCGTCTGTCCTGTCCAGATGGTCTGGCAGCATCCGGAGACAGTGGTCGATCCCCTGCTGCGTCTGGGAGAAACTCTTGCGGAAGCAGGCCCGGTGGATGAACGCATACGGGGGGCTCTTCATATAGAAGAGGGCTGGCTTAGCCGGTTCCCGGCGGAACTGTCCGGCGGGGAACTCCAGAGATTCTGCCTGGCAAGGGCGCTTCATCCGGAGACAAAGTTCCTTCTGTGTGATGAGATATCTGCTATGCTGGACCTTGTGACACAGGCGCAGATCTGGAAATTCTTGCTGGAAGAGGCTGAAAAAAGAGGGATGGGGATGCTTGTCGTAAGTCACAGCGATGGGCTGCTGGAGAAAGTGTGTACGCGGATTGCAGCTATTTAATTCAAAAAAATGCTTGAAATATCCGTTCCCGTATGGTATCATGAATAACCGTGACATGCTGGCAGATCTGATCTGTTCAGTTTCATAATTCCTTGTTCCCGGCATATGACCGGGGGCCAGAGACCATAAGGAGGTGCAGAGGACCATGAATAAGTATGAATTAGCTGTTGTTGTGAGCGCAAAACTCGAAGACGAAGCAAGAGCAGACGTTATCGAGAAAGTGAAAGCTCTGATCACACGTTTCGGCGGCAACGTAACAGACGTTGATGAGTGGGGCAAGAGAAGATTCGCTTACGAGATCCAGAAGATGACAGAAGGATATTATTACTTCGTACACTTCGAGGCTGAGACTACGGTTCCGGGCGAAGTGGAACAGCGTATCCGCATTATGGACAACGTACTCAGGTATTTATGCGTGAAGCAGGAAGCATAAGCGGAAAGAGGTATATATGAATAAAGCGATTTTAGTAGGACGGTTGACAAGAGACCCAGAAGTCAGGTATTCACAGGGAGAGAACGCAACGGCGGTTGCGAGATACACAGTTGCCGTTGACCGCAGATTCAAGAGAGACGGAGAGCCGACCGCAGATTTTATTCCGTGTGTTGTGTTCGGGCGTTCCGCTGAATTCGCGGAGAAATATTTCCGTCAGGGAATGCGGGTTTCCATTTCCGGCCGTATTCAGACCGGAAGCTACACGAACAGGGAAGGCGTGAAAGTATACACGACTGAAGTGATCGTGGAGGAACAGGAATTCGCGGAGAGCAGGGCTGAGAGCGAGGCAAACAGATCCTCTTACCAGCAGTCGGCTCCGGCGCCGGCGCCGAGCGCACCGGCAGGCGACGGATTTATGAATATCCCGGATGGCATTGATGAGGAGTTACCGTTTAACTGACCTTCATTTATGAAGAAAGGAGAACCATCATGGCTTACGAAAAGGGAAGCAGACCAGAAGGCGGCTTCAAGAGAAGAGGCCCGGCACGCAGAAGGAAAAAAGTGTGCGTATTCTGTGGAAAAGAAAATAACGAGATCGATTACAAGGACGTTGCAAAGTTAAAGAAATATGTTTCTGAGAGAGGGAAAATCCTTCCGAGAAGAATCACAGGAAACTGTGCAAAGCATCAGAGAGCTCTTACAGTAGCAATCAAGAGAGCAAGACATATTTCTCTTATGCCGTACGTTCAGGACTAATTGAGACGACAGAGGCTGACGCCGGGATGATTTCCCGGAGGTCAGCCTCTTTTTTTAAAAAACTCTTCTGCTGGAGGAGAGTTTTCTGTTAAAATAAACACAATCTTATTCGTGTATGGGTCTCGATTCGGGATCCGAAACGTTGGACGGGGGGTGATTGAGTGGAGAAGCTCAGCATCGGAAAGATGGCACGGCTGAATCAGGTGAGTGTGCAGACTCTCAGGCTTTATGATGAGATGGAAATCTTAAGGCCCGTAGAAGTAAATGAGGAGACAGGATACAGGTATTACGATGTGCGGCAGAGCGCAAGACTTGATATGATTCATTATATGAAGTCCACGGGCATGACGCTCAAAGAGATCCGGGAGGTGTTTAAGCGCGGCGATCTTCGGCTTTTAGACCAGGTGCTTCACCAGCATCTTGGAGATATCGACAAGGAGATAGAGACGCTCTGTCAGAAGAAGAAAGCCGTAAAGCGGATGATGGACTGTTATGACCGTTACTTGAAGTCTCCGGGAGATGGCATGATCACGCTGGAATATATTGAAGAGAGGAAGATATATGCCTGCCATACAGATGTGAATTTCTATGAGTACGGGATAGAGAGCTATGAGAATATTCTTAAGGTTCTGAAAAAAGAAATGATACGTCAGGGAATCCCGGAATATTACTATTATAATGCGGGTACAACCATTGCCAGGGAGAACTTCCTAAAAGAGAATTATGTGTCGGATAAGATATTTGTGTTTATCGATCAAGAATGTAAGAAAGATTGTTTCAAGACGATCCCGGTGAGTATGTTTGCGTGCATTTACTGCGATGATTTTGACAAAGAGACTGAGTATATACAGAGGCTTGCGGGATATATCAGAGAACATGACATGCAGGTGGCCGGGGACTATATATGCGAGGTCCTGGCGGAGCTTCCGGTGCTGAGCTCAGACAAGAGAGGCATGTTCCTCAGGCTGCAGGTGCCGGTCGCTTTCGGTGAACATCGTTTCAAGCAGCAGTGCGGTTTTACGAATGGCGCGGGCTGAAATGTTACCGTTATGAATATAACCGGGAAAACAGGGTTGACTCTATCCCGGCAGGAGGCTTTACAATAAAACCATAAGAAAACAGCCCGGCAGATGTCCGGAGATAACTGGATTAATCCTCCGGAGTCCGGGAAAACACATAACAAGGAGGAGTTCACTTATGGTAAATGAGAAGATCAGAGTCGTTCAGTATGGATGCGGAAAGATGGCAAAGTATACCCTGCGTTACCTGTATGAAAACGGCGCGGAGATTGTAGGAGCAATCGATGTGAATCCTGAAGTTGTAGGCATGGATGTGGGTGATTATGCCGGACTTGGCGTGAAGACAGGAATCCTGATTTCTGACAATGCGGATGAAGTGCTGGATCACTGTGACGCGGATGTCGCTGTAGTGACGCTGTTCAGCTTTGTGAAGGACTGCTATAAGATGTTCGAAGACTGTGTAAAGCGCGGAATTAACGTGATTACTACATGTGAAGAGGCAATATACCCGTGGACGACAGCTGCGCCGGAGACAAACCGTCTGGATAAGCTGGCGAAAGAGAACGGATGCACCATCGCGGGAAGCGGGATGCAGGACATTTTCTGGGTGAATATGATCGCTCAGGTGGCTTCCGGATGCCACAGCATCAAAAAGATTGAGGGCGCGGTGAGCTATAATGTAGAGGATTACGGCCTGGCTCTGGCAAAGGCGCACGGAGCAGGATTCACTCCGGAACAGTTTGAAGCGGAAGTGGCGCATCCGGAGGAGATTGTACCGGCGTATGTGTGGAATTCCAATGAATCCCTGGCGAATAAACTGGGACTGAGCGTGAAGTCCAGTACACAGAAATGTGTTCCGTATTTCTATGACAAGGATCTTTACTCAGAGACACTGGGAGAGACGATTCCGAAAGGAAACTGCATCGGCATGAGCGCTGTTGTAACGACGGAGACCAATCAGGGAATTATCCTCGAGACACAGTGCATCGGCAAGGTGTATGGACCGGATGACGGTGATATGTGCGACTGGAAGATCATCGGCGAGCCGGATACGGAATTCCACGTTGTGAAGCCTGCGACTGTTGAGCATACATGCGCGACGATCGTAAACCGGATCCCGAGTCTCTTAAGAGCGCCGGCGGGATATGTGACCGTGGATAAACTGGAGCCGATTGAGTATATGGCGTACCCGATGCATTGGTATATTTAAAGATCTGCAGGATGTGCCTTTGATGAATGGTTTTGTCGATTGCATATAGTGAATCAGAAAACAGACTCCGAAGAGTCTGTTTTCTGATTTCAGGCAGAAAAGGAGGGTCTAATACACGGATTCCTTTTCTCTTGGAAGGAAAAGCTGGTCGGAATCGCAGGCAACGAAAAATTTTCCCTTATCGGAAGTAAACAGTACTGATGTAGTCGGCTTCATATTTTTCAGCTCTTCAGGGATACGGGCCCTGATCAGAAAACTATTGTCTTTGACGTCGATCTTTTCAGTATCGCCGGTTAACTGCCTGCTCAGTGTAATCCAAAACCGGGCGCCAAACGTTTCCAGTGTGGCTAATACCAGATCCATCTCATCCTCTGTCTTTTCCCCGTAAAGCGTTTTCGCAAAATCAAGGAGAAAAGACCGTTCGACGCCGGCGATGGCGGTAATCTGTCTTCCGTTTTTTTCATAAATGATTTTTTGACATATCGTTTTTCCGAAAGACTCTCCGGCGTAATTTGTGCTCACGATTTTAGCGTGCGCCTGCGAATTTAATGTAGAAGTAAGAAGCAGATTTGCTTCTCTTTCCAATGTCTCTGTATTAATATCAGTTTTTACCCGGGGAGTATAAACGCCTTTTCCTACAATGGCCATGTCAGCTGTTGTGATGTGCTCCAGTAGCCAGCCGATTCCGCTGCAGACAAAGTCCCATGCGTCCTCTTTGCTGCAGGTACCGCTTTTCACGATTTTCCGATATTTTTCCAATTGTATTTTTTCAAAGTCATCGTGCTGCATTTTGTGCAGTTCATAGCCTTCGTATCCGTTCTCACGCATATATTCTTCTTCGCGTTTGGCATGGCGGGAGAAATATCCCTGCAGATAATTCAATCCCTCCTGTACGATAAACATGCGCATGAATGTTTCGTTGTCTCTGGTACGGATCCGCTCAAGAATCCGTTCTGCAATCTGAAAAAGTTTCTTATGCTCATAGTCGAGCTCCGCGATTCCCATCTCATATTTTTTATCCCATGCAATCATTATGTTAAACACTCCTTATCTTAATATTTTATTATATTTTTGTGACTGGCAATTATGCATTGCGTATGCTCCATCCGGAGTAAAGTCGGGTTTCGATCCGAATTTACTTAGATTTTACATAGATTAGATTAAAATAATATTAAAAATATAATGCTTCAGATATTTGCTCCTGAGATAAATGATATTGACATATGTTCATAATTGTGTATAATAGAGTCAGGTATCCGGGCAGCATTGATAGTGGAAAGGAAGGAAAACTATGCCAAGACCACAAAAACAAAGGTGTATCTGCTCCATACCGGCGGTGAAAGGTTTCTCGCCGGAAGGAAGTAAAGGGACGGGAAGCATTAATCTTACCTATGACGAGTATGAAGTAATACGTCTTCTGGATTACATGCAGATGACCCAGGAGCAGTGCGCGAAGAGAATGGGTGTATCGCGGCCCACAGTGACAAGGATTTACGATGGGGCAAGGGAAAAAATTGCGGATATGCTGGTCAACGGCAGAATGATGACAATAGGAGGCGGGGACGTCTTTGTATGTCCCGCGATAAAGCCGGAGTGCGAAGGGGAAGAGCATTGCTGTCATAAAAAGCGGGAACTGACAGGAAAATATCAGGAGGATGGCGAATAATGAAAGTATTGATCATCGGCGGAGTTGCGGCCGGAACAAAAACAGCGGCGAAATTAAAAAGAGAAGACAGAAGCATCGATGTGACAGTGATTACCAGAGACACGGACATCTCCTACGCGGGGTGCGGGCTTCCGTATTACGTAGGAGGCTTCATCGGGAGCAGGGATGAGCTGATTGTAAATACACCGCAGCAGTACTCCGGGCTCACGGGAGTTGAAGTACAGACAGGAAAAGAGGCAGTCGCACTGGACGCCCGGAATAAAAAAGTCGTGCTCAAGAACGTGCGGAGCGGTGAAGAAGAGTCCTGCTCCTACGATAAACTGGTGATCGCGGTGGGGGCGTCGCCGGCTGAGCTTCCCATTGAGGGAAAGGATCTGAATGGAGTCTTCAGGATGCGGACGCCGGACGATGCAGACGGAATGCGCGCGTACATAGAATCAAATAATGTAAAGAAAGCGGTTGTGATCGGCGCGGGATTTATCGGCCTGGAGGCCGCGGAGAACCTGCAGGCAAGAGGAATCGAAGTAACCGTGATTGACTTTGCGGCCCAGATCCTGCCCAACATTCTTGACCCGGAAATGGCTGAATATGCGAAGAAGCATCTGGTGAATGCAGGGATCAATGTCCTCACCGGAACGAGCGCTGAGGCTGTCCTGGGGGAGGACAAAGTGACAGGGGTAAAGACCTCTGCTGGAACTCTGCCCTGCGAAATGCTCATTATGGCAGCAGGAATCCGGCCGAACACGGAATTCCTCAAGGATACAGGAATCGAGATGTTCAAAGGAACAATCCTTGTAGACAATCAGATGAAGACCAGCCTGGATGACGTATACGCGGCGGGAGACTGCGTGATGGTGACAAATCGGATCACCGGAAAGAGACAGTGGTCGCCCATGGGATCCTCCGCGAACCTGGAGGGACGCACTCTGGCTCAGATCATTGCGGGAGAGCAGAAAACTTATCCCGGCGTACTGGGAACCGGTGTGGTGAAACTGCCCGGGCTTAATATCGGGCGTACCGGCCTTACAGAAGCTCAGGCGCGGGAAGCCGGATATGATGTAGAGACGGTTCTTGTGCCAACAGACGATAAAGCGCATTACTACCCGGACGCCGCTTTCTTTATCACCAAACTGATCGCGGACAGGACATCCAGAAAGCTTCTGGGAGTACAGGTATTCGGTCCGGGAGCAGTAGACAAGATGGTGGATATCGCAGTCATGGGAATTAACATGGGCGCAGTTCTGGAAGACTTTGAAAATGCAGACTTTGCATATGCACCGCCGTTCTCCACAGCGATTCATCCCTTCGTGCAGGCTGTCTATGTCCTGATCAATAAGCTGGACGGCAAATTCGTGAGCATGACTCCGGCCGAGTACGCGGCGGGGAAAGCAGAAGGGTACAGAGTTGTGGACGTACTGCCGGTTCCGTCGATTCCGGGAGCCTTTTATGTAAATCTTTCAGAGGTAAACGGGGAAATTGAAGGCCTGGATAAAAAAGAAAAACTCCTCCTTGTGTGCGCGAGAGGAAAAAGGGCGTACTTCCTCCAGAACAGGATGCGGTATTATGGGTATGAGAATACAGTTGTGCTCGAAGGGGCGACTGCCTTTAACGATGTGACTGCTATATAGATCACTAACGTCCTTTTGAAAAACGTCCGAAAACAGGGACTATTTTTGAGACGTATTCTGCGGGGATGGGGGATGGCTCCGGGCTTCACTCCAGGGGATAAGTGAAACTAAAAGCTGCGGCGACAGACTAAATACAAGGGCTGACGGTGGACAACTCGCATTCGCTCAGACAATTCCACCGTCAGCCCTAACGTCTGTCGTCGCAGCCTTAACTTTCACTAATCCCCTTCCGAAGGCGCCCGTCGCCATCCCCCATCCCCGCAGAATTTTTCTCGAAATGGGGCTGTTTTCTGAGCTTTTCAAACCGGGAGTCAGCGAATATATAGCTGCCGGAAGTGGAGTGGATATTTTGAGCGTATGATCCAGGGGTGAAAATGTCAGAAATTGTTATTTTCTTATTTTGAATTTTCTGTTAGAATATTCTGATAAGTGATAAATGTATGCGATAAGACAGAGAAAACGGTGAAAATGATGGGAAATAACAGATCTGTAAAGAAAATCCTGAAAACAAATACTTTAGCTCTTATCATTGCGCTGATCGCTCTTCTGACTGCTGCATGGCTTTTTATGATTCACGGAATCAGAAGGGAAACGGAAAACTTAGGCAGCAGCTCATTGAATCTGATCGTTACGGACATTCAGTCCCAGATGGACAGAATTGATAATTATATGGTATCGCTTCTGCTTGACAGCGCAGAGTTTCACCGTCTTGGAGTATGGGAGGGGGAGATGGCTGCCTTCCACGATCAAAAAGCAATGGAGGAAGACTTTGAGATACAGATGGAAGCCTGTACGGATTTGAACGCATTGGTCCTGTACAGCAGTGTAAATGACATAGAATATTTGAGCTATGGAAGCGGTACAATGGGGGCGAGAGAACTATATAATTTCAAAAAACTTATTAGAAATGAGTTTACAGAAAAATTAGTTTCGGAAGAAAGTGCCGGAGCGTGGGAATTTACCGCAAGAGCCGGCTTTTTACTTTTATATAAGACGATACGTTATGAGGATGTATGGTGTACAGCTGTTTTTGACATGGATCTTGTGATCAGCAGATATGAAGAAAGCATAGAACCTTACAGTTTGTTTTTTGTGGATCAGGAGGGAAACACTGCAGGAGGAACGATGGGCTCACAGAGCCGTATAATTATGTCAGGACAGACGGTAGGGCCGCTTGAGGTGGGACTGGATCTGCAATATAGTTCTCTTACGGGAACCGGCTGGATCTGGGCAGTGATTCTGACGGGGTGCTCTGCTATATTGGTTGCCCTGATTATACAGGTGTGGAGGAGAATGCAGACTTCTGTACTTCATCCGGTAGACATCCTGATGAGGACAATGGAAGAGATCAGAGAAGGGAAAAAGGAGTTTGGAACCGGTGAAGATCTGTCATGTCATGAATTCATCCAGCTGGATGAGACATTTAACAGTATGATGATGCAGATTAAAAAGCTTCAGATCGAACAGTATGAGAAAGAGCTGGAATCTCAGAGATTCCAGATGATGTACCTCCAGAGCCAGATGCGTCCGCATTTTTATCTGAACTGCCTGAAAAACATCTATGCTCTTGCGCAAAAAGAGCAGTTTGAAGGGATCCAGAACGCGATCATGACGCTTTCGACTCATCTCAGATATGTGTTTTCAGTAAATCAGATAAAGATAGATCTCGGACAGGAGCTGGATTATCTGGAGAACTACGCAGAGCTGTACCGCTATAATTTCTCGCGCCTTGTGCTGCTGAGTGTGGATGTTCCCGATGAACTGAGAGGGGTGCAGATCCCGCCGGTCAGTCTGCTGACCTTTATGGAAAACAGTATCAGGTATGCGAATATGTCTGATAAAGCGCTTAAGATCTCAGTGAAGGCCAGAAGGATAAAACTGGAAGGGAAAGAATGTATGAATCTTACTTTCCGCGACAATGGAGAAGGCTTTGAAAGGAAAACTCTTGTGCTCCTCAATCAAGGAAATCTGACCCATGACAGGAACGGGCGGGTGGGTATCTATAATGTAGTGTACAGGTGCAGGCTGTTATATCCAAAAGGCTTTTATATTTATTTTATGAATGAGGAAGGGGCCGTGACGGATATGTATTTCCCTATGGATAATCCGGATCAGAAGTCAGCAGAATGGAGGGAACGTGATGAAATTGCTGGTAGTTGACGACCAGAGCAGTGTAGCGGATGGAATTGCGGAGTGTATTGACTGGGAAGAGTGTGGATTTGAGAAAGTATTCTGCGCGTACAGTGCTGTTGAGGCAAAGCAGTTTCTGCGCATGAACAGGATTGATGTTATGCTCTGTGATATAGAAATGCCTTATGAAAGCGGCCTGCAGCTGCTGGAGTGGATTCAGAATGAGAAGCTGGAAGTCAGATGCATCATGCTTACTGCTCACGCGGAGTTTACTTATGCCCAGCAGGCGTTAAAACTGGGAAGTGTTGATTATATATTGCAGCCGGCATCATACGAAGACATAAGAAGATCCGTTATGAATGCCGTGGACAGGCTGCGGAAAGATCAGGTACTCCGCTCTCTGAGCGATATTGGCAAGGACATTACTGTAAACAGACAGAGTATTGCAGAGGCGCTTCTGTTTTCTGCGGTCAGCGGTGAAAGAGCAGAATTCGGAACACTTGATTCCATGCAGCTTTTCCCGGAAGAAGGGAAGAGATTCTGGACGGCAGCATTCCAGGTGACGTGCCGGGAGGAGAGCAGGGAGCACTGGAATGACGCCCAGATGATGTTTGCTCTTGACAATGTTCTGGATGAGCTTTTAAATCCGTATGGACAGAAACATCTGACAGTCCACTGGGGAGAAGAGACTTATGCAAGTATTATCTGGGGAGAGGAACTGATGCCCCGCAGGCTTCTTGCCAGACAGATAGAGTTTTTCCTGGATGTGTGCAGACAGAACAGCACCTTTCAGATGGCAGCGTACATTTTTGAGACAGAGGATAGGAAAAAGATTCCGGATGCCTGGAAAGAATTAAGTGAAATGAGGGGAGAAAATGTTGCCCTGCGGTCCGGCGTGTTCTGGGAGAAAACGGAGAATAGTTTAAAATACAGGTTTGTATATAAAAACCGCTGGATAGAACAGCTGAGGGAGGGATATTCCCGGACGACGGGCATGGAGGCAAAGACGTTCCTGCGGGAAATGGGAGAAAGGAAAATCCTCAGCCGGGAAAACCTGAAACGGTTTTATTCGGATTTTCTTCAGGTCGCGTATCTGGCAGCCGGGACAGAGAATGATCTGATGGAGAGAGTCCTTCTTACCCCGGGGGATTTTGAATTGTATTACAGCGGCTTCCGGTCAGTAGAGTCAATGGAACTGCTCATCGACAGGATTGTAGAGGCTTTTTCCAACACTGAGAGCGAAAGTGCGGACAACGTGCTCGAAGCTGCCCAGATATACATACAGGAACATTTAAAAGACGAGATCCGCAGGGATCAGGTGGCGGAAGCGGTGCATATGAATGCGGATTATCTGTCAAAACTTTTCAAAAAAGAACTGGGACTTTCGCTGAAAGAATATATACTGAATCAAAAAATGAGACATGCGCAGACTCTGCTAAAGACAACGCAGCTTCCTGTCGGCATCATAGCTTCCATGGTAGGGTTTGACAATTTCAGTCATTTTTCACAGACCTATAAAAAAATTACAGGAGAGCGGCCGATGGATACGAGAGAATGACAGGAGGGAGCGGCATGGAGAAAAAAAGGAAGAGGCTGCTATCTGCCGTTATCGCGGCCGTGCTGGCTGTGTGCCTTATATTTATTAGCATTGCGGGCAGGCAGGACAAAGAAGAATCCCCTACAATCTGTATCATGTTTCCGGGTTCTGTATCCAGTGAAAATGCGTTGAACCGTGTGTCAGATGTGCTGAGCACTATGACGGAACAGAAAATAGGATGCAGAGTGCAGCTAAAAATGATCAGCGGAGGCAGTTACCGCGATGAGATGAAACGTATGCTTCTGGGCGGCGAGGCGGCGGATGGATATCTTGTGTGGGAAATTGAGGACCTGCGGTATGTCCTGGAGGGCGGATACGCAGAAAATCTGGAATCCGGTCTGGAGCGCTATCCGGTGCTGGCGGAAGCGTCTGAGGAGAGCGCATGGGATTTTAGTGACAGCGAAAAGCGTTATGCAATACCGGATAACAAAGATCGGAGTTACTACATCGGCTTCATATACCGGGAAAAGTACCTGGAAAATATGAAAATAGATCAGGACAGAATCTATTCACTTGATGAACTGTACGAGATTTTAATTTCAGTAAGAAACAGATATCCGGAACTGGATATGGTGGTTTCGCATCTGGGAGAAATCTGTGAGAGTCTTGGAGAGGATATGGCAGGGGATGGCATAGCAGTCCTGATGGAAGAAGACGGATATTACAGGGATGAGTTTGAAAATTTCTATGCAAGTGATTTGTTCGAAAACTGGTGCGAAACGATGTACCAGTGGCGGCAGGCCGGGTTGCTTGAGGACTATATGACTCAGAACAGAGAAGCTGCCGCAACGCAGCTATCACTGGGAGGATTCGGGTATTTTGCAAGAGTTAAAGATTATGTTATATCAAACACAGAGTATATGCTGGGAGAAGATCTGGGAGTGGTCCGTCTTGGCAGCGACCGTATAGACAACACTCTGAACGCGATCCACTGGTGCGTGTCTTCGGACTCTGAATACCCGGAAGAAACAACCGCTTTTTTAAATCTTCTGTTTACGGATAAGGAAATCTACGAGATATGCCGGTACGGTGAGGAAGGGACGGACTATACAAAGGATGAGGAAGGGAACTATGTGCGGATATCCGGATCTGATACGTATTTTACAACCGGATGGGTATGGCCGGAGCGTGATCCGGATGGGGAAGCGAAAGAGTCAGAAGCGATCCGGTCACCCGCATATGGATTTATCTTTGATGAATACTCTGTTCAGGAAGAGATGGACTTATGCCGCATGGTATGCCAGGAGTACAGAGAAGCTCTGCTGGCGGGAGAAGTCAATCCGGATGAGGCAATCCCCGAGATGCTGGAGGAACTGGAACAGGCAGGAGTTGAGCTTATTGTTGAGGAAAAGCAGAGACAGTTTGAAGAACATCGATGAGAAATAAATCTGATCAACAGAATTATGAAATAATTTAATATATGAACAAATCAGTTAGAGAAGCAGAGTTTCTGCTTCTCCTTTTTTCTTTTTAATGACAAAAAAAGACTGAAAAGCAACAATGCCCGGAACGGTCTGAAAACAAAAAACTGAAAAATGATAATAGTCATCCCGGAACTGGCAGAAGAAAAGGGACGGGATGATTAGAATTATCTTAACAGAATGAAAGGAGGAGCAGGATATGTCAGATTCACACCAGGTAATACTGGAGGTACATGACATGTGCAAGAATTTCGGGGAAACAGTTGCGCTTAATCATGTGGACCTGGCACTGGAAACTGGTGAGATCAGAGGGCTGATTGGTGAGAATGGAAGTGGAAAATCCACAGTATCATCCATTATTTCCGGAATGCAGCCGGCAACCAGCGGGACCATGACCTATAAGGGGAAACCATGGAAGCCGGCCACAGTGCTGGACGGGTTGGAGAACGGAATCGGCATGATCGTACAGGAAGCAGGTACACTGGGGAACATAACGGTTGCGGAAAATCTTTTTCTGGGCGATTATAAACGGTTCAAGCGGTTTGGAATGATTGACAGAAAGGCGATGAACAGAGAGGCGCAAAAGGCGATGGACAGAATCGGGCTTCAAGACATTCATCCGTCCTGGCCGGTGCGCAGGCTAGACATGCAGAGCAGGAAACTTCTGGAACTTGCGCGTATTATGAACCATGATCCTGAGATACTCATTATTGATGAAACCACCACAGCGCTGGGACAGAGCGGACGGGAGATTCTGTATTCTGTGATGCACCGGGCGGCGGAAGAGGGGAAGACCGTCATGATTATTTCACACGACTTGGATGAAATGATGGAGCACTGTGATACCCTGACGGTTTTGCGCGATGGCGTAATTATCGATAATCTGAAAAGAGAGCAGTTTGAACCCGGATTAATCAAGAAGCTGATGGTCGGAAGAGAAATCCAGGACAATTATTACAGAACAGATCAGGATGGCTATGATGAAAAGGATGTTGTTCTCAAAGCGGATACGATTACTACTATGAAGGACCTGCTGTGCTTTAGCCTGGAGCTGCACAGAGGCGAAATCCTGGGAATCGGCGGCTTGTCAGACTGCGGGATGCACACGCTCGGTCATGCGCTGTTCGGATTGGAAAAAGTTCTGGACGGAGAAGTAAAGCTGGTAGATAAAGGAATCACAGTAAAATCTTCTGAACAGGCGTTTAGCTGCGGTATGGGATATATCTCAAAAGACAGGGACAATGAATCTCTGGAACAGAATGCTTCAATCAGGGCCAATATAGCAAGCACAGGATATAAAGTAAACAGGGGGATAGGATGCCTGATTTCAGGGAGAAAAGAAGACAATTATGTAAAAAAGCAGATCCGTGACCTGTCGATTAAATGTCGTGACCAGCATCAGCTTGTAAAGGAATTGTCCGGGGGAAACAAACAGAAAGTAGTGTTTGGAAAATGGATTGCGTATGACGCGGACATACTGATTATGGACTGTCCGACAAGAGGAGTTGACATTGGCGTGAAGAGCGCGATGTATCAGCTGATTTACCAGATGAAAAAGGCGGGGAAATCTATCGTGATGATCAGCGAGGAAATGCCGGAACTGATGGGAATGAGCGACCGTCTTCTGATCATGAAAGACGGGGAGGTGAACGGAGAATTTTTCCGAAGGGACGGATTTCATGAGCATGAAATTATTGAGTGCATGATTTAAACGAGGAGGTGAAACAGATGAAAAAAGTATTGTCAAACCGATGGCTTCAGATGGCGTTCCCGCTGCTGCTCCTGATTCTCTGTGTGATTATTTTTTCAGCTTTAACCGGCGGCAGGTTCTTAAGCCAGAGCAATATATCGGCAATTTATGAACAGGGGTTGATTGTAGCGATTTCAGCTGTAGGCATCGCGTTTATCTACACGACGGGAAATATTGACATGTCTGTGGGATCAATTATTATGCTGGCGGGAATCATGGGCGGCAGAACCTGGGAGACGACAGATTCTACGGCGCTGATGTTTCTGGTCACATTTGCAGCCGGGGCGGTTATGCTCTATCTCAATAATGTGCTAAGCGCGGTACTGGGACTGCGCACGGTTATGGCCGCAATTCTTATGATGAATATATATAATGCGGTGGGAGCGGAACTTCTGGGCGCGGAGTCCATCAGTATTTACAGGGCGGTCCGGGATATCGGCAAGAGCAATGCAAGGCTTTATATTGCTCTGCTGCTCTTCATAGTATGCCTGGTGGCCTTTCATCTGACAAGACTGGGAAGAGAGCTGAGATTTACCGGAGGAAACGAGAGATGCGCTGCTACAGTGGGAATTAACAATAAGAAAATCATTGCGGTGGGATACCTGTTTGCCGCGGCAGCTGTAGGTATAGCCTGTGTATTTACCCTGATCCGGAATGGCAACATCTCGTCAGTCGCGTCCAGCATGGGAAGCGATTTGATGCTGGCAACTGTACTTGGAGGCATGTCAATCTTCGGAGGACACAAATCCAACTGCTATTCCGGTGTAATCGGAGCCTTTACGGTAGTCATTCTCAGCAACGGACTGCTGATGCTCGGGGTAAGCAATACACTGATTCAGGGCGTGAGAGGAGTTCTCTTTCTGGTGATCGTATATTTGTCCAGTGAGCACCCGGATACCCTGCCGAGCCGGAATCAGTTTTCCTAGCTGCGAATCCCGGATGCATTTAAGGAAGGACCAACAGAGAATGGAACATTTGGCGAAACAAAAATGATAATGTATTGAAGTAAATAATGGAGGGAAAATATGAAAAATTTAAAACTTATGAAAAAAGCAGCGGCAATTCTGGTCAGCGCGTCAATGCTGGCAGCCATGACGGGATGCGCATCAGGTGATACAGACGGGGGCGCGGAAAGCACAGCCGCGGAACAGCTTACTTATGACGAGTGGATGGAGGAAGAACCGGCTGTAATCGGAGTCTGCTTTTCTCAGATCAACGATGAATACAATGGATATAAAAGCTTTCTGGAAAACTATATCGGACCACAGTATAACCTGGACTTTATCTTTTCTGAGCAGGTGGACGGTATTGCCGCGGAAATAGACTTCCTGGAGAGCTGCAGCGCGCAGGGAGCAGTCGGATTTATTGACTTTGCCTGCAATGACATGTTCCAGATAGCGGACCGGTGCGATGAACTGGGGATATATCTGTCCGTACAGATGCCTCTGGAAGAAGATGAAAAAGAACTGCTGGAGTATGATTATTTTGCGGGCGCGGCTTATACAGATAACGCGGAGATCGGAGAACAGTATGCCCAGGGTCTGGAGAAGGTCATGGAGGGGAGCGAACTGGAAGGACTGCTTCTGACAACGGGCATTGCAGCCAACGGAAATCTTCAGCACATTGAGACGGGGCTTAATGTCCTGGCTGGTGTGGCGGAAATGGCAGATCTGACTTACACGGAGGATACCTATGATCTGGTGACGAGCTCATCGGCAATCCAGGTAGAAAATTCGCAGAGTCTTCCAATCTACATCTATCCGGGGTCAGTGGCGAATACGGACGGATATCTTGCAGGACTGTCTGCCCAGCTTATGACGGGCAACTATAATGTGGTAATCTCGTCAACGACTTCATATCCGCAGATGATGACAGTAATTGATGAAGCAGAGCAGGCGCTTGGGAAGGATATTAAGCTTATTTCAGTCGCGTCAATCGGAGCAGATCTTCAGACGGCTATGACAAATCAGGATTCCTTTGGCAATCTGACGCTGGAGGCGGCAGTGATAAAACCCGGAACATGGATTATCGGAGGACTGGTGGTTCCGCTTCTGAACGCGCTTACAGGATATCAGGACGCATATAAGACAGACGGTGTTTCAGCGGAGTATGTGGCGGGCTGCTTCCTTGTTACTACAACAGAGGATATGGAAGTGATCAACACGAAGGATGTGCCGGAGGATCCGTCATCATGGGTTATGCAGACTTCCAACATGGAGGAGATGCTGGGAATGTATCACCAGGATATAACGAGGGAAGAAATCTGTGAGTATTTCGGACAGGATCTGAACGGCTTATTCGGCTGACAGGAGGAAGGAGAGTTTTTGATGACTGCGAACGGTAATTTGAAGTTTCTGCTGCAGAGAACAGGACTGACACTTTTGATACCGGTGCTTGTATATGTATGCATGCACATCTTCTGCCAGGTGACGTCAGGAGTGGGACTGCTGGCATATTCAGTAGACCTGAAAAATCTCGCCCGTACCTGGGTGTATTCATTCGCGTTTTCTACAGGAGTAGCACTGAACTTTTTCAATGGGCGGTTTGACTTTTCCATGGGGGCACAGGTGATGTTCGGCACAATTATCGGAGGGAATATAGGTAAGATTTTGTCCGAGCTTACCGGACTGAATATGGGCATCTGTATCCTGGTGTGCGCGCTCGTAACAGGTCTTCTGGCGGGATGGCTGATTGGAGCGGTATTTACGAAAATGCGGATCCTTCCCATGGTATATGGACTGGGAATTGCTATGATCCTTGAATGCGTCTGCTTTGCAGGCTTTGACTCCAACGGGCTGATACTGTTCGGAGTAGAAGGCACGGGAATTCTCTCGGAGCTCTGGTTTATCGGGCTTATCTTTCTTATAGTGATTCTGGTCATGAGCTATTTCTTCAGCTTCACCAGTTTCGGATATGAATGGCGCGCGATACAGGGGAGTCAGCAGATTGCTTCAAACAGCGGGATTAATATATTCAGAAACTGTATTATCTGTTATCTTCTGGCCGGAGGGCTGGGAGGTATAGCGGGAGTGTTCAACGCCGCTTATTCCGGTACTGTACTGCCGGAACTGGGACTCTCCACAATCAGCGAGGTGACGGGAAACCTGTTTGCCCTTTTCCTGGGAACATTTATCGGACAGTGGTCGAATATGATTGTCGGGATATTCTGCAGTTCCCTGTCAGTCCAGCTTATTACAATCGGACTGTCAAAATCAGGACTCAGCAGCAGCGTGCAGACCGTAATCATTTATTTGATCTTTGTTGTATTTCTTGTATTCAGAGAAAAATATTCGAGTGCACATGTAAAAAAAGAAAAAAATGCGCGGATTGTACTTGCAAAAAAGAAAAGGGCAGAGTTGGGGGCCGCTTAGAACAATGACAGAAGAGATCAGCTCCACTGTAAATATGCGTGTTTTGAACACAGAGAGGGAGAAACAATGGGAAAAAGACCTCATATTATTATTTTTAATCCTGATCAGATGCGGTGCGACGCACTGCATCATATGGGAAATATGGCTGCGGTTACTCCGAATTTGGATGGCTTCGCGGAGCGGGAAGCTGTATCGTTTTCAAATGCTTACTGCCAGAATCCGGTATGTACTCCCAGCCGGTGCAGCTTCTTAACCGGGCTGTATCCTCATGTGCATGGACAGCGTACAATATCCCATATGCTGGATGAAGGGCAGAGTTCGGTATTTAAAGAACTGAAAAATGCAGGATACTATGTGTGGATGAATGGAAGAAATGATTTTCTGGCCGCGCAGCGGCCGGGGATATTTGCAGAGCATGCGGACAAGGTATATTTTGGGGGAGGGGCGGAACCGAATCCCCCTGCAAATCCCGATTGGAGGGGCGGACAGAGTTCGCCCTCCTACTATTCTTTCCTTCCGGGAAAGCTTCAGGATATACCGGGGAAAAAACACATATCAAGAGATGACGATGATTTGAACCATGCCCTGGAAGCGATCCGCGGCCGTCCGAAAGACAGGCCTTTATGCCTGTTTCTCGGCCTGTTTTATCCTCATCCTCCATATATGATAGAAGAACCTTATTATAGTATGATACGGCGGGAACTTCTTCCGCCGAGGATCGGGGCGCCAAAAGACTGGAAAGGACTTCCGGCCGGCTTGAAGATGCTGCATGATGCTTTTCATATGGAAGCCTGGGCGGAAGAAGAGTGGGATGAGCTGCGGGCAGTTTATCTGGGAATGTGCGCCAAAGTGGATGATCAGTTCGGCCACCTCATAAAGGTATTGAAAGAGGAGGGCATTTATGATGACTGCGCAGTATTTTTCCTTTCGGATCACGGAGACTTTACCGGGGATTATGGGATCGTGGAAAAGGCACAGAACATATTTACCCAGGATCTGACCCGGGTTCCGTTTCTCGTTAAGCCGCCCGCGTGGATCCATGTGGATCCGGGAATCTGCAAAAGCCTGGTGGAACTGACAGATTTATATCCGACAATTATGGAATGGGCCGGCGTTATACCTGACCATACGCAGTTTGGGATAAGCCTGACAGAAGTGGCGGGAGACAGAAGCCGCAGCCACAGGGAATATGTGCACTGTGAGGGCGGGAGAACAAACAGGGAGCTGCACTGCACAGAGGAAGAGGAAAGCGGGGGACTGGATCCGACGGCTCCTTATTATCCAAGGCTTTCTGTCCAGGCGCAGCAGGGACCGGGACATGGAAAGGGAACGATGATCTTCGATGGGCGATATAAATATGTGAGAAGGCTGTACGAACAGGATGAACTATATGATTGTCTTGAGGATCCCGGCAATCTGAGGAACCGGATTGAAGACAGCAGCTTAAAGGAAGAAAAACACAGGCTGAAGGAGGAAATGCTGACCTGGTATCAGGACACATGCGATGTGGTTCCTTACAAAATCGACAGCCGGTTTTCGAGGGAACAGATTGCCCTGAGGGTGAAGGATCCGGAGCTGCTCTCAGAGATATATTCTAAGCTCGATGAGGGCATTCCCAGCCAGAATATCTATATGAAACTGCAGCGATGATGACAGAAGAGAGGAAGTGAATCATGAAGAAACAATTGTTCAATCCGTATCTTCCTATGGGGGAGTACATACCTGACGGAGAACCGCATATATTTGAGGACAGGCTGTATATATATGGTTCCCATGACAGGGCGGATGGCCATAGATTTTGTGAAGAAGACTATACAGTATGGTCAGCTCCCATAGATGATTTGTCAGACTGGGAGTGCGGGGGAGCCTCTTATAAGAGAGATTCAGACCCTCATAATCCGGCAGGAGAACATGCCCTGTTTGCTCCGGACGCGGCCAGAGGTCATGATGGGCGCTACTACCTGTTTTACTGCCTGGACTTTTTGGGGGAATTTGGTGTGGCGGTCAGCAGCAGACCGGGAGGTCCGTTTGAATTTTATGGTCATGTGCACAAGCCGGACGGGACTGTTTTTAAGGAGTATTTTCCGTATGATCCATCGGTTTTTGTTGACAATGATGGAAAAGTGTATCTGTATTACGGATTCTGCCCGGCCTTTAAAAATGGTTCATTCGGTGAGATTACTCCGAGCCCGGGATGTATGGTAATAAGACTGGAACAGGATATGCTCACAGTGAAGGGAAAGCCAAAGATGTGCCTTCCCGGATATACATGCTGTGAGGGGACGGCATTCCCGAAGGAGCACTCCTATTTTGAGGCACCGTCCATGAGGAAAATCGGTGATTTATATTACCTGACCTACAGCAGCCAGAGCCAGCATGAGCTTTGCTACGCAGTCAGTAAATATCCGGATAAAGATTTTGACTATAGAGGAGTGATTATTTCTAACGGTGATATCGGATATCAGGGGCGGAAAGACCCGGTAAATTATACCGGAACCAATCATGGCGGAATGGTGGAGATAGGAGGTCACTGGTATATTTTTTATCACAGGAATACGCACGCTGTGGCCTGTTCCCGGCAGGGGTGTGCGGAAAAGATCAGTATAGACAAAAAGGGAAATATCTCCCAGGCGGAAGTTACATCACAGGGACTCCGGGGCAAACCTCTTAATGGAACCGGAGAATATCCGGCGGGAATTGCCTGCTGTCTTCAAAAAGGCGGAACCGCATTCGCGATGAAGTATGGAGAAGATCATAAAGATACAGAGCCTTATATATATCAGGAAGGTTCAGGGGCCGCGGCAGAACATTATATCGCCAATATTACAGACCGTGTCAGCTGGGGACTGCGATACTTTAGACTAAAGAGAAATGGGAAGATTGGAGTGGAACTGAGAGGAAATGGGGAAGGAAAGATTTTGGTATACTCCGATATAGATAAGAAAACCCGCATAGCTGAGATAAAAGTATCTTTGGAAGAATCAGATTCCTTCTGCTGGCGCTGGGCAGAGGCACCAAGATCAGAATATACTGGAGTCAGTGAACTGTACTTCGAATTCAGAGGGGAGGGAAAACTTGCGTGCAGGAGGATACGTCTTTCCTAATAGTTTAACAGCGCAACTGGCGCGGCTTGAAGACCTTCGACAGAGAAAGTCTCCTGGCCGCGCCTTCTTCTCGTAGCAGCTATATATTCACTGACTCCCGGATTGAAAAGCCCAGAAAACAGCCCCATTTCGAAAAAAATTCTGCGGGGATGGAGGATGGCGAAGCCCTGAGTCATCCTCCATCCCCGCAGAATACATCTTGGCAAAGGTACTGTTTTCGGACGTTTTGCAAAAAGATGTTAGTGAACTTTATAGCTGCTGAGGTATTTTTTAGTAGTGGAATAAAACCTGAAAAGATGCTATAATAAGACGTTGTAATAAAAAGCAGACCGCAGCGCTATTCTCTGTGGTCTGGATTGTGCGCATCTGCGGTCATGCAACCGCGGATGTGGATGAGGTGAAACCACGATGAAAAAGAAGAACAGAATGCGTTTAAAGGGACAGCTGCGGATGTACATGAACTGGCCGCTTATTATGACTGTCCTGCTGGTGGCCATGGATCTCTGGATCTACATGATCGATAAGCGGGCCGGCTTTATGATGACGGTGTTTATCCTGATTTATCTCGGAATTGCCGGCGGGCTGTATTTTTATAACCGTTCACTGATCCTGGCTGATCTGATTCAGTTCTCCGCTCAGTACAAGGGAATAGAGAACACGCTTCTTAAAGAACTGGCGGTTCCGTATGCGATTACACTGGAGGATGGGCGTATCCTGTGGAAGAATGACGCGTTCGCCGCGCTGACGGCCGGACAGAGAGCGGAAAAATCGCTGCACAGGATGATTCCGGAGCTGCATCCCGGCGTATTTCCGAAGGATGATACAGATCATGTGGATCTGGAAGTGACTTACAATGAGCGCAATTATCAGGTAGAGCTGCGCAGGGTATCTCTGCAGGGATTCAGCGAGAAGGAAGAGCTGCTTCAGATTCCGGAAGAACAGGAATTCTTTGTCGCAGTGTCAATGCAGGATGTAACAGAACTCAATGCCTATATGCGTGAAAATGAAGAGCAGCGCATGGTTGCCGGCCTGATTTATATTGATAATTATGATGAGGTCATGGAAAGTGTTGAGGAAGTGCGGCAGTCTTTGCTTGTGGCGCTGATTGACCGGAAGATTAACAAGTACATTGGCGATGTCGATGGGATTGTTAAGAAGATGGAGAAGGATAAGTATTTCATCGTTATTCGGAAAGAAAGCTACAAGAAGATCGCAGAAGATAAGTTCTCCCTGCTGGAGGAAGTAAAGCAGGTTAATATCGGAAATGCGCGTTCTGCGACGCTGAGTATCGGACTGGGACTGAACACAGCCACTTATGCGCTGAGTTATCAGTATGCCCGCGTGGCTATTGACCTGGCTCTTGCCAGAGGAGGAGACCAGGCTGTGATCAAAGACTGCAACGGCATAACTTACTTTGGCGGAAAGAAGGAACAGACTGCCAAGAACACCCGCGTGAAAGCCCGTGTAAAGGCAGAGGCGCTCCGGGAGTTTATCGTGACAAAGGACCAGGTTATTGTCATGGGACATAAGATCGCAGATCCAGATTCTTTTGGCGCCTGCATGGGAATTTACCGGGCGGCTGTGAACCTGGAAAAGAAGGCGCACATCGTAATTAATACGGTGACAGAATCGCTGCGTCCTCTGTATGATGAGATTGCGGACAGCCCGGCTTATGAGGATGACATTTTCCTTACATCGGATCAGGCGCTGGACTATATTACAGACAATACGATGGTGATCGTGGTGGATACGAATAAGCCCCAGATGACGGAGTGTCCGGAGCTTTTGAAACGTTCCCGCATGATTGCGGTGCTTGACCACCACAGGCAGAGCAGCAATGTGATTGAGAATGCGGTGCTCTCTTATGTGGAGCCTTATTCTTCATCCACCTGTGAAATGGTGGCGGAAGTGCTGCAGTATATTGTGGACGATATTAAGTTCCCGTCTGTTGAGGCGGACTGTCTGTATGCGGGAATTATGATCGACACGCGGAATTTCATGAACCGGACCGGCGTGCGTACTTTTGAGGCTGCGGCGTTCCTAAGACGCTGCGGCGCTGACATTACCCGTGTCCGCAAGATGTTCCGGGATGATATGGCGTCGTACCAGGCGAAGGCGGAGACAATGCGCCGCGCAGAGGTCTACAGGAAAGAATATGCTATCGCGCAGTGCCCGAGCAATGTGGAGAGCCCGACAGTGCTTGCCGCTCAGGCAGCCAATGAACTGCTGGATATCAGCGGAATCAAAGCGTCCTTTGTACTCACTGTATATGAGGGGAAGATTTACTTAAGCGCCCGTTCTATCGATGAGGTGAATGTGCAGATTATCGCGGAGAAGCTTGGCGGAGGCGGTCATATTAATTCCGCGGGTGCGCAGTTTGACCACACAAATATTGAAGAGGCGATTAATGCCTTAAAAGAGACGATCGATCAGATGATCGAGGAAGGAGATATATAGAGATGAAAGTAATTTTATTGCAGGATGTGAAATCTCTTGGCAAAAAGGGAGAGATTGTAAATGTGAATGACGGTTATGCAAGGAATTTTATTCTTCCAAAGAAAATGGGGGTGGAAGCTACAGGAAAGAATCTGAATGATTTGAAGCTTCAGAAGAATAATGAAAAGAAGGTTGCTCAGGAGCACCTTGAGGCGGCGAAGGAACTTGCGGCTGAACTGTCATCCGGCCAGGTAGAATTGTCCATCAAAGTCGGAGAGGGTGGTAAGACTTTCGGTTCAGTATCCAGCAAGGAGATCGCCGCGGCTGTAAAAGAGCAGATGAATCTTGATGTGGACAAGAAGAAAATTCAGCTTAAAGAAGCGATCAGATCTCTGGGAATGCATATTGTGAACGTGAAGCTGCACCCGGAGGTGACAGCTGAGCTGAAAGTGCATGTGAAGGAAGAGGCATAGGAGAGATCCTTTATGGAAAATATAGAAGCGGCAATGAAACGGATACCGCCCCACAGCATAGAAGCAGAGCAGGCCGTGCTGGGGGCGATGCTTATGAACAAGGATGCTGTTCAGGTTGCGTCAGAGATGCTGACAGGAGATGATTTCTACCAGACGGCATATGGAATCCTGTTTGACGCTGTAGTGGATCTTTATAAAGAGGGACATCCGGTAGATTTGATTACGCTGCAGGAACATTTGAAAGAAAAAGATGTTCCCCCGGAAGTCAGCAGCATGGAGTATGCCCGGGAGCTTCTGGAATCAGCGCAGACTTCTGCCAATATCAAGTACTACGCAGAGATCGTTAAGGATAAGTCGGTACTGCGCAGGCTGATCCGGATCAACGAAGACATCGCGAACGCGTGCTATCTGGAAAACCGTCCGCTGGAAGATATTTTAAATGAGACGGAAAAAAGGGTGTTCGAGCTTGTGGAACATGGAAATTCCCAGGAGTATGTTCCGATTAAACAGGTGGTGCTCAATGCTCTGGATGTGATCGAGCGGGCGTCAAAGACGAAGGGAACTGTAACCGGAATTCCAACCGGGTTTATCGACCTGGATTACAAGCTTTCAGGCCTGCAGCGATCTGATCTGGTGCTCATCGCGGCGCGTCCTTCCATGGGGAAGACAGCGTTCGTGTTAAATATTGCTCAGCATGTGGCGTTCCGCCAGAATCTGGCAGTCGCCATTTTCAGTCTTGAGATGTCCAAGGAACAGCTGGTGAACCGTCTGTTCTCGCTGGAGTCTCATGTGGACGCCCAGATCCTGAGAACCGGGAATCTTTCAGATACAGACTGGGAGAAACTGATCGAAGGTGCGGGGACAATTGGAAAATCACGGATGATTATAGATGATACGTCAGGTATCTCTATCTCGGAAATGCGCTCAAAGTGCAGAAAATATAAGCTGGAGATCGGGCTTGACCTGATTATTATTGACTACTTACAGCTCATGAGCGGCAGCGGTGGAAGGAAAAATGAGAGCCGCCAGCAGGAGATTTCGGAGATCTCACGTTCTCTGAAAGGTCTGGCCAGAGAGCTGAATGTCCCGGTTATCGCGCTGTCCCAGCTAAGCCGTGCGGTGGAACAGAGGACTGACAAGCGGCCTATGCTGTCTGACCTTCGTGAATCCGGGGCGATCGAGCAGGACGCCGATGTGTGTATGTTTATCTATCGAGACGACTATTACAATCCGGATACGGAAGATAAGAACATTGCGGAGATCATTATTGCCAAGCAGAGAAACGGCCCCATCGGAACCGTCCGGCTGGCATGGATGCCGCAGTACACGCGTTTCGGGAACGAACTGCGTCAGCAGGATAATAACCTATAATGAAACAGTTCAGCCACGGGTCATGCCGTGGCTGATTCCTGTTATGTAAAAAGTTTCCTCAGCCGCATGACCGGACCGCTTCTGGCAGCCTCCTTCCGGCTGCTTTGCTGCTGGCGGATCAGGTTGTCCAGCCTGCGGAAATGCTCTTCCTGCTGGCGTTCTTTAGCCTGCAGGAGAAAATCTATTTCATGTACGACATCAGTTGTAATTGTACTGCTGATGTCTTTTTGCAACACAGAATTATTTTCATTCAGGACTTCTCGGAATACATCCCCAACCAGAGCGCGCACCTGTTCGATCTTATCCAGCGGAATCATAATATCGCCGGATTCCGGAGAGGGCAGAGAGGCGTCAGATTTGCCTGCGGCGGGAAGCGCTGCTTTCTTTTCTCCGCTTTCAGACTCCGGCGCATGGGCTGAGTCCGCCCCCGGGGCTTTCATCTTAAGGCGGGTTTCCTTAAGCTCCGGAATCAGTGGTTTTAATTCTCTTAAAAGCATCCCTTCATCTTTCAGTTTCTTAATGCAGCGGAAGAGCTGAATATCATCTTTGGTATAATATCGATGGCCCATTTCCGTGCGCCCGATGGTCAGGCCGAGCTCCTCTTCCCAGTATCTTAATACGTGGGATTCGACATCGACCTGTTTCGCGGCCTCGGAAATCATGAATCTGACTTCACCCATTAATATTTATACCTCCTTGAACTGCTTGTACTTGTTTTATGCCGGAACGGCGGACCTGTTCCAGTTGAGTGTGTTCCGGCTATGAAAACAGTAACAATTATAAACCCCTCTTTTGATGATGATGGCTGAATTGTTACTGAAAACATTATACCACAGCAGATACCTGGAAACGGGAAGAATCGTTCGTCAAAGTATAACAAAAAAGACGGATGAGACACGGAAAAAAACAAAAGCAGACGAAAAAAAACACCGCCCCATGAGGAACGGTGTTTTGCGTGTGATCACTCTGCGATTTTATATTATTACTCTGCTGAGATAGCACCTGTCGGACATGCAGCTTCACATGCTCCGCAGTCTACACAAGCATCAGCATCAATCTCATATTTGCCATCGCCTTCGGAGATAGCGCCTACTGGACATTCGCCTTCGCAAGAACCACAGCTTACGCATTCATCACTAATTACGTGTGCCATAGTATGTACCCTCCTTCTTAGATTTCCGGAAGAGGTCTTTCCTCTTTCGTTATCCCTATTTTAATACAATAAGGGGCATTATACAAGAGATTAGAATGCTCAAAATTAAAAACATGACAGCTATTTAGTTCACTAACACTTTCCGTCAAAATTAGTCCGGAAGCGGAACAGATATTTTGAGAGGCGTATTCTGATGAAGGGAACAGGAGTGCCATGCTTCGTTCCGTAATCTGGGAAGGATCTAAGAAGCCGAAGAGTTGTTTAACAGCAAAGCGGTACGCCGGGGAACTCGTTTCACTCAGACAACCCCGCCGTACCGCTTAACAACACCTCTCCGTCTTCTAAGATCTTCCAACAGATTCCTCCAAAGGCGCATGTCCCTCCTGTTCCCTCCCTCAGATAATACGCCTCTCAAAATATCCGCTCCGCTTCCTGCTCATTTCCAGACGGAAGTGTAATTGCCCTAAACATAGCTGTAAAGCGCAGTTGGCGCGGCTTGAGGGCTTTTCGCTGCGAAAGTCTTCCGGCCGCGCCTACGGTTTGCAACAGCTATATAGTCACTGACTTCCGATTTGCAAAGCCCAGAAAACAGCCCCATTTCGAGAAAGATTCTGCGGGGATGGAGGATGGCTCAGAGCGCCTTCGGAAGGGGATTAGGGAAAGTTAAAGCTGCGGTGACAGACGTTAGGGCTGACGGTGGAATTGTCTGAGCGGATGCGAGTTGTCCGCCGTCAGCTCTTGTATTTAGTCTGTCACCGCAGCTTTTAGTTTCACTTATCCTCTGGAGCGAAGCCCTGAGCCATCCTCCATCCCCGCAGAATACGTTTTTAAAATAGTCTCTGTTTTCGGACGCTTGTACAAGTAGGGAGTTATTGAACTTTATAGCTGGAAAATTCAGAAAAAATTCACTTTATTTTTCAGCTTTTTGGTGTATGATTAAAAGGATAGTGTATCGTAGGATATGATGGAGGAAGTACAAGAGCATGAAAAAGCGTTTTTTAGCGGCGATATCTTTCGCTGTGTGTGTGTCCATGGGAGTGTGTGCGTGCAGCTCTTCAGAGGATGAGAATGTTTTTACGGGAGAGAAGGCGGATCTTCCTGAGTGGCAGGCGGAGCTGGACATGATCTCCCCGGAGGTGTACGGGACTGTTGACGACCTGGATCTTGAGCCCGGCACATATATTTCTGTTATTGGGAAAATGGAAGGCTCCCCGTACTGGGATCAGGTGAAGGCCGGTGTGAACCAGGCGGCGGATGATATTAATGAGAAGCTGGGATACAGCGGAGGAGACAGGGTTAAAGTTCTTTACAATGCGCCTTCTGAGGCGGATGATGTTGACGAGCAGGTGAATATTCTTGATGAGGAGATGGCCCGTTATCCGGATGTGATTGCGATTGCCAGCATTGATGAGAATGAATCTGCGGTGCAGTTTGATCTTGCGGTTGCAAATGGGATTCAGATCGTGGCCTTCGATTCCGGGAATTCTTACCAGGGGATTCAGTGTACTGCTATGACGGATAATTCGGCGGCAGCGGCAGAAGGGGCGTCCAGGCTGTGTCAGGCTCTGGAGGAGAGCGGCGAAGTGGCGCTGCTCGTGCAGGATTCTGTATCGGCCAATGCCCGGGAAAGAGCAGAAGCGTTTCAAAAAGAGATCGCAGATTCCCATACGGGAGTTGCTGTAGTGGAGACAATCTACATGGATCAGATGGAAGACTTGAAACAGCAGGCGGCGGCAGAGATGCTTAATGTCACGGAGGACGAGCTCAGGACATGGATTGATCAGGCGTCCGGCGTCAGCACAGACGGAGACTCCCAGGAAAATCAGGAAGGCGCAGCGGAGGGGGCTGATGAAGAATCAGCGATTTCAGAGGAAGCGAAGACAAGGCTGGAGGATATTAATGCACTTGCCGGCGGGATGAGTGATGAAGAGGCGGTGATTTATTATCTGGAGAAGCATCCCGGGCTGAATGGCTGCTTTGGGACAAATGCCGATGCTGTTATGCTGGCGGCCAATGCTGTGGGACAGATGGAGAAAGCGGAAGAAATCACGGTTATGGGATTCGATTCAGGCAGTGAACAGATCCGGGCGCTGGAGGATGGCTCCATCGATGGTCTTGTGGTCCAGAATCCGTTTGGAATGGGGTATGCCGCGGTGATTGCGGCGGCTCGTACTGTGCTGGAGATCGGGAATGAAGCGCAGGTAGATACGGGATATACCTGGGTGGACAGGGATAATCTGGAAGATGAGAATGTGCAGCAGATCCTGTATGAATAATAAGGTTGCTATTCACGGCCGGATGACCGCGGAGCTTTGTGCTGCCGCATGTCTGCATGCAGGCGGAGTGAGGCGTGAATAGCAACCTTAATAATTAAGAGATATCATCCCGCGCGGCTTAATGAGAAGATGAATTCTGTTCCGACGCCCTCTGTACTGATCACGTTGATGTGTTCGTCATGGGCCTGGATCACCTCTTTTACAATGGACAGGCCAAGGCCTGTCCCTTTTTTGTCTTTTCCGCGGGACAGATCAGATTTATAAAAGCGTTCCCAGATTTTATTCAGTTCTTTTCTGGGAATGCCGATCCCGTGATCTTTCACGGATATAAATACTTTATCATTTCTTTCCGTCACTTCAATGGTTATGGAAGATTCGTTTTCACTGAATTTGATCGCGTTATCAATGAGATTGTAGAGCACCTGCTGGATCTTCCGCTGATCTGCATACACGACTACGGGCCCCGGCATCATGAGCAGTTCAATGGAGATGTGCTTGGGCGTACACACTCCTTCAAATGATTCCGCCGTCCCTTTTATAATCTCCTGGATGTCGAACTCTGCCTTGTTAAGCATGAGCTCTTTTGTGTCGAATTCGTTCAGGGTGAGGAGATCTCCGGTCAGATCTGTGAGCCGCTCGGTTTCAAACAGGATAATATTGAGATATTTGCCATACAGCTCGGGCGGGATCGTGCCGTCCGCCATGGCTTCCACATATCCTTTGATGGAGGTAAGCGGAGAGCGGAAGTCGTGGGATACATTGGCAACAATTTTTTTCTGATAGTCATCCATGTCTTTGAGCTGGGCGGCCATATAGTTCAGCGATGCGGAGAGATACCCCATCTCATCGTGGGTGTACACGGGGATTTCATAGTCAAGATTTCCCATGGCATATTGCTGAGCGGCTTCAGCGACCTGCCGCAGCGGCCGGTACACGAAGAAATGGAACGCGATCAGAAAAACAGCGGATAAAAAGAAGATCACGCCGACCGTAATATAGATCGGAACCATGATCGGCTGGCACCGCTCTTCGATACCGGACACCGGACTGTGGATGAGCAGATATCCCCGGGTGGAAAACCCCCGTGTGACAGGCGCCATCACAGTGATGACTTCCTCATCGAAATATCCGTGAAATGTTCCGGATATGTACTGGTTCCCCCCGGTTTCTGCGGGGTTGAACTCCTCGATTGTCTCAGGCGCGGAGGTTCCCTCCATGTTGGAGGAGGTGATCATATTGCCGTCCCTGTCTACAAACCAGAGTGACGCATCCAGATAGAGACGCATGGCGGCGAGCTGTGACTGTACGGCGTAGATAGAAGAATCGTCTGTAAAATACGACGGAAGATAGTCGCTGGCAATCAAAGTGGCCTCTTTGTAAAGGGTGCGGGAAGTATCCTCCATCAGCCTGTCTGTGACGAGCTGTGTTGTGAGGGTTGCTGTCACAAACAGGCAGACAAAGCCAAATGTGATATAAATCGCGATAAATTTCAGATGAAGGATGCTTTTCATAAATGTTTCTCCCGTTGATGCATTGTATCATTTTGTTTCAAATTTATATCCGATCCCCCATACGGTGGTCAGGGCCCAGTGAGGATGATCCTTGATTTTTTCCCGCAGACGTTTGATGTGGACGTCCACGGTTCTTGTGTCTCCGATGTACTCATAGCCCCAGATACGGTCCAGCAGCTGTTCGCGCGTGAATACCTGATTCGGCGAAGCGGCGAGACAGTACAGTAGTTCCAGTTCTTTGGGCGGCATATCTATGTTCTGGCCGTCACAGACCACAGAATAATTGGTCAGATTGATAATGATGCCTTCGTATTCCACGCATTTCTTCTTTTCCTTTTCCTCTTCTGGCCTGGAGGGCTGAGTACGGCGCAGGACAGCCCGCACCCGGGCCACCATTTCTTTGGAATCAAAAGGCTTCATGATATAGTCGTCCGCCCCCAGTTCGAGCCCGAGCACTTTGTCAAATACTTCGCCCTTGGCGGAGAGCATAATGATAGGCGTGGAAGATCTTGCCCGGATCTCGCGGCATACCTGGTAGCCGTCGATTCCCGGCAGCATCAGATCCAGAAGGATCAGATTAGGCTGATAGGATGAAAATGCTGTCAGGGCATCCTCCCCGTTATATACGATCTTCGTGTCAAAACATTCTTTTGTCAGATAGAGGGAGATGAGCTCCGCGATATTCTCGTCATCGTCCACAATCAGGATTTTCTGTTTTCCCGGCATTCTGAGTACCTCCTAGTGCAGTTTGTTTTATTGATGCAGCTATCCCGGCATCCGGGATATTCCTATTTGAGTTCTACGATAGTCACGCCGGCGTCGCCCTCGCCGAATTCTGCGAGACGGTAGGATTTTACATGCTTCTGCCTCCGCAGATATTCGTGGATTCCCTTCCGGAGGGCGCCGGTTCCTTTGCCGTGGACCACCCGCACTGTATTTAAGTGGGAGAGCAGGGCGTCATCCAGATATTTGTCCAGCTCCGCCACCGCTTCGTCCACGGTTTTCCCGAGAAGATTGATCTCCGGGCTTACAGAAAGAGATTTGCCCATACCGATCTTCCCCCTGGAAGTGCGGCTGAATTTCTTTGGCGTATACGGGGAAGGCTCTTCTATGATCTCCAGGTCGGATATATTGACCTGAGATCGTAGGATCCCCATCTGAACCGTAACATTTCCTCGGGAATCGGGAAGCGAGCTGACAGTTCCGGTCAGATTCATGCTTAAGACCTTTACAGATTCCCCAAGCTTGAAGTCTGAGGGCTTGTGCGCCTTCTTTGGACGCTTCGCGCTGAGGGAGGAATTTGAGGACGTGTCCCTGATCTTTTTGCGGAGACGTTCTCTTTCTTTTTCCATCTCAGCTGCGGAGATATTTTCCTTTCCGAATTTATGGAAATTGCGGATCGTCTCGTCAGCTACTTCTTTCGCATCCCGCAGGATCGCATTGGCTTTCTCATTGGCCTCGCGGATAATGCGGTCGCGCTGTTCTTCCAGCTTCTCCTGGCGCCGGGCGGCTTCTTTTTTCATCTGTTCCGCCTCGTGCCGGTAAGCGGCAATCTCCTCCCGCTCTTTTTCAATAGTGCGGCGGCTCGTCTCCAGATCGGTCAACAGATCTTCAAAGGAGACGTCCTGTTCGGTCAGGCGCTTTTTCGCATCTTCAATAATATAATCCGGCAGCCCCAGCTTCCCGGAGATGGCGAATGCATTGCTCTTGCCTGGAATCCCGATAAGCAGCCGGTAAGTGGGCCGGAGGCTTTCCACGTCGAATTCGCAGCAGGCGTTCTCTACTCCCGGAGTGGAGAGCGCATAGACTTTCAGCTCGCTGTAGTGGGTAGTCGCCATAGTTCGGATCTCCCGCTTGTGAAGATGGGAGAGGATGGCAATGGCCAGGGCGGCTCCCTCAGTGGGATCTGTCCCGGCGCCCAGCTCGTCAAACAGGACGAGCGACCGTTCGTCCACTTTCTTCAGGAAAGATACAATATTCGTCATATGAGAAGAAAATGTACTTAAGCTTTGCTCAATGCTCTGCTCATCCCCGATATCCGCATAAACCTGATGGAATACGGCCAGCTCGGACCGGTCTCCGGCAGGAATGTGAAGCCCGGCCTGCCCCATCAGGGTAAACAGCCCGACAGTCTTGAGGGAAACGGTTTTCCCGCCCGTATTCGGGCCTGTGATAATCAGAAGGGTAAAGTCCTCGCCCAGCGAAACTGTGATAGGCACCACCTTTTTCTGGTCGAGGAGGGGGTGCCGGCCTTCCCGGATCCGGATTCTTCCCTCCTCGTTGAAAATCGGTCTGCTTCCCCGCATGGACAGGGCGAGAGCGCCTCTGGCAAAGATAAAATCCAGATCGGTAAGCGCCTTGTAGTTCGTGCGGATCTCTTCTATATACTGAGCAGCTTCTTCGCTTAAGCGGGCAAGGATCACCTGGATCTCCTCCTGCTCTTTGGCGTAGAGCTCTTTCAGATCGTTGTTCAGTTTTACAACGGCCATGGGCTCGATGAAAAGCGTAGAGCCCGTGGATGACTGGTCGTGGATCAGCCCCTGAACCTGGCCCCGGTACTCTGCCTTTACGGGCACGCAGTAGCGATCTCCCCGCATAGTGATGATGGGATCCTGCAGATAGGAACGCAGAGACCCGTTCACCAGCCCGGTCAGGGTGGAGTGCACCCGGTCGTTGATAGAGCCGATGCTGCGCCGGATATGCTTAAGAGCCGGACTGGCGTCATCGCTGATCTCATCCTCAGAAAGGATACAGCGCTCGATTTCATTCGTAAGCGGCGTCAGAGGCTCAAGCGAGTCAAAATAAACATCCAGACAGTCCGCAGAATCTTCCTGGGTGTCGTGGCGGCCGTAAGCCTTTACCCGGGCTGTGTTGGACAGGAGACGGCAGATTCTAAGAAGCTCGCTGATGCTCAGAGCCCCGCCGATCTCTAGCCGCTTCATGGATTCCTCTACAGGCGCGGCATCTCCGAAGGAGATCCGGCCCTTTCTTACGATGCGCGTAAACGCGGCAGCAGTCTGGTCCTGGTACGTATTTATTTTTCCAAGATCCGTCATGGGCTTTAAACGGCGGCAGAGCTGCCGGCCGCGGAAAGACCCGGCCTCTTCTTCAAGGAGAGCAGTAATCTTGTCAAATTCAAGTTTGGTCAATGTCTTTTGGTTCATATATATCCACCTTAATGTTATGTGATAAAGACATTTTAAACCATTCTCAGAATAAAGGAAAGGTTTTCTTTTGAGTAACATTTCATTGAACAATCGTGATGAATCGGTTATACTTGAATACGGAGGAACAATGCCCATGCCGAACGATAAAGACCATGATCTGAGTCCGGAGGAGGCCTCAGAAGAAAAGAAATATTCTTTCTTACAGGAAACGATAAAGTCAAGGCCGATCAGCAGGCAGCAGCTCGGGAGACAGCTTGTGAGGTTTGCAGTATATGGATTCATCCTGGGAGTGTTTGCCTGTATTGGTTTTTTTGCGCTCAAACCATGGGCGCAGAACTGGTTCAGAGGGGATCTGGAGACGGTGTCAATCCCCGAAGACGAGGAGCCTTCGGAAGATACGGATGAGGCGGATGCCACAGAAGTGGTGCAAGATCCGGTCCTGGACGCGGAAAGCTATGAGGAAATGATGGAGAGCATGGAGGATCGGGCGGAAGAGGCTCGTAAAGGTCTGGTTTCGGTGGAGACTGTATCGGGCGATGCAGACTGGAACGCCAGGATGACAGGGATTAACCGGAGTGTGACAGGCATAATCACTGCGGATAACGGGCAGGAAGTACTGATTCTTGCCAGCGATTCTATCTGTTCCGACGCGTCTGAATGGAAAGTGAAATTCCGCGATGGGAACAGTTACAGCGCGTCGCTGAAGACGAAAGATGCAAACATCGGGCTGGCAATATTCAGTGTGGCGAGGGGATCTCTTGCGGACACTACATGGTCAGCGATCAAGGTGTCTGTGCTCGGCAATTCAAATCTGATGAAACAGGGCGATGCGGTGATGGGGCTCGGCAACATGTTCGGGTATGCGGACGGGACAGGATATGGCCTGATCAGTTCCGTGGATTATAAAACAGCATTTTTTGACGGGGAATGTGATATTATAGCGACTGACATTCCTGCTGTCTCAGACGGGACAGGGGCGCTCTTTAACATGGACGGTGAAGTGATCGGCCTGATCTCCGGTGAAGTCTGGGAAGGGAAAGAAACCGGCATGGTAAATGCATATGCGGTCTCTGATGTAAAGGCGCTGATAGAACTTCTCGCTAACGGTGAAGCGGTTCCGTATATCGGAGTGCATGTAACAACGGTTACAGCGGAGCTTCAGAAGGAACAGGGAATGCCGTCAGGCGTGTATGTGGTGGATGTGGACTCAGAATCTCCGGCCATGGCGGCGGGAATCCAGAGCGGCGACATTATCTGCAAGGTAGAGCGTCAGGATACGGCTGCAGTGTCTGCGTTTCAGAGGGCTGTCTGGGATACGAGCGCCGGAAGTGAGATTACGGTCAACGGAAAGCGCCTGGGGACAGAAGGTTATGTGGATGTGAAGTTTACAGTCACCGTGGGCAGCTGCGAATAAGTGCTGTACGCTCCGTGCGGTTAGGCGGCAAGACATCCGTGGATACCTGCGCTGTGCTGAACAAAGCTGAATGCAGCACGAAGGATTGGAATGCCGCAGAAAGTTAGAAATAAATAGTAGAAAGAGGAATAACATGAGATATATCAGCGGCCTGTGTGAAGGCGAGACAATTCGGAACGTATACCTGTGTAAGGGGAAGCGTTCAGCGGAGACAAGAAACGGGAAACCGTATGATAACCTGCTTCTCCAGGATAAGACAGGGATCCTGGACGGAAAAGTGTGGGATCCGAATTCCCAGGGAATTGCGGATTACGACGAGAAAGATTTCATCGAGGTTTACGGGGATGTGATCAGTTATAACGGAAACCTGCAGATTAATATTAAACAGATCAGGAGAGCCCAGGAGGGTGAATACAATCCGGCAGACTATATGCCGACAACGGAGAAGAGTGTGGAGGGAATGTATGAAGAGCTGACAGCATACATTCGTCAGATCGGCAACTCTTATCTGCGCCAGCTGCTGGAATATTTCTTTGTTAAGGATGAAGAATTTATTAAGAAATTTAAGGGACATTCAGCGGCGAAGACAGTTCACCACAGCTTTTCGGGAGGACTTCTGGAACATACGCTGAGCGTGCTGCATATGTGTGAATACTTTGCAGGCGCGTACTCGATCCTGAACAGAGACCTACTGTACACAGCGGCGATCTGCCACGATATCGGAAAGACCCGGGAGTTATCTTCATTCCCGGATAATGATTATACAGATGAGGGACAGCTGATCGGGCATATTGTGATCGGAGTGGAGATGATTGACGAGGCTCTGCGCGCGATTCCGGATTTCCCGGTGAGGCTTGCCAGCGAGCTGAAGCACTGCGTGATTGCGCATCATGGGGAACTGGAATACGGCTCTCCGAAGAAACCAGCTCTCGCAGAGGCACTGGCTCTTAATCTGGCTGATAACGCGGATGCCAAGATGCAGACGCTGACAGAGATTTTTAAAGGAAAAACAGGGACAGAGTGGCTGGGATATAACAGGCTGTTCGAGTCAAATCTGCGGAGAACATCTGGAGTATAAAACGTAAAAGTTCAGCTGCAGCATAAGTGTGAAATCGGATCAGGGACGTGAAACGCCGGGTGAAGTGCCGGGCGGGCTGCGTCCCTGTTTTACGAATGGGTGGGACGGACTTTATAAGGAAATGCAGTTTCAGAAAGGATGAGAGAGAAAATGCAGAAGAACGATACGGCAGTTGTCAAAATTACAGATATTGGGACAAATGGCGAGGGAATAGGAAAAGTAGACGGATATACGCTTTTTATTAAAGATGCGGTGATCGGGGACACCGTGGAAGCAAAGGTTATGAAAGCAAAGAAGAACTACGGCTATGCCAGGCTTATGAAGATTATAGAGCCGTCCAAATACAGGGTAAAACCGCTCTGCGCCTATGCCCGGAAATGCGGCGGCTGCCAGATTCAGGAGATGTCCTATGAACGTCAGCTTGAATTCAAAGCTCAAAAGGTGAGAGGAAATCTGGAGCGAATCGGCGGATTCACACCTGAGCTTCTGGATCGTGTGATGGAACCGCCGGCAGGAGCAGCAAACCCGTTTGGCTATAGGAATAAGGCTCAGTTTCCGTTTGGAACAGACAAGAGCGGAAATCCTGTCACCGGATTCTATGCCGGTCGGACCCACTACATTATCGCCAATACGGACTGTGCGCTGGGGGTATCGGAGAATCAGAGGATTCTGGAGATTATACTTCGGTTTATGAAGCAAAATGGTGTGAAGTCTTATGATGAGACGAGCGGCCGCGGCCTGCTCCGCCATGTGCTGATCCGTTACGGATTCACGACAAAGGAGATCATGGTCTGTCTGGTCGTAAACGGCACAAGGATTCCGCATGTGGAGAAGCTGGTGGAAGAACTTGTAAAAATTCCGGGGATGACCAGTATTACAATGAGTGTAAACACCAAGAGGACAAATGTGATCATGGGGGATTCCTATGAGACCCTCTGGGGCAGGGGATATATCACAGATTATATCGGGAACCTTAAATATCAGATCTCGCCCCTCTCCTTCTATCAGGTCAATCCGGCTCAGACAGAGAAGCTGTACTCTCTGGCGCTGGAATACGCAGACTTAAAAGGCGGGGAGACTGTGTGGGATCTCTATTGCGGCATCGGTACGATCTCATTGTTTCTGGCGAAGAAAGCGGCACAGGTTTATGGCGTGGAGATCGTGCCTCAGGCCATTGTGGACGCCAGGACAAACGCGGAAATCAACGGAATCACTAACGCGGAATTCTACGTTGGAAAAGCAGAAGAAGTCCTGCCCAAATACTATGAGTACAGTGCGGATGTGATCGTTGTGGATCCGCCGCGGAAGGGGTGTGATGAAGCGCTGCTTCAGACGATTGTGAAGATGCAGCCGGAGCGGGTTGTGTATGTGAGCTGCGATTCCGCAACGTTGGCGAGGGATCTCAAGTATCTTTGCGCGGAAGGATATGAGCTGGTGAGGGTGAGGGCGGTGGATATGTTCCCACAGACGGTGCATGTGGAGACGGTAGCACTTTTGTCCCACAAATCACCGATAGTGTTATCAACGTAAAGGTAGAATTTGGAGAAGGCGATGATAAGATATCGTTGGATGCGATTGCAGAGAGGGTGAAGAAATATCAGCCGAAATCGAAAATCACATATAAGATGATACAGGAATATGTGGAGCAGAAGTATGGATTTAAGATACATACAGCTTATATTGCGGCGGTAAAGAGGTCATTAGGTCTGACAGTGTATGATGCACCCAATGCGACAGGGGAATTGAAGCAACCAAGGAAACGTCCACCGAAAGAAAAGGCAGAAGCGATAACGGAGACGCTTAAGTATTTTGAGGTAATCTAAATGGATGAAAATATTTACCAGATTGCGGAGCAGATAGTCCAATTACATCAGAAAGCCTATGAGGTTTATTTGCCATTGGTTGAAGATGTGTGCAGCAGAACTGTGTCGGAGGATGAATTGTCACATTTGTTAGATTATTTACTGGACTTTGCGTGTAATGAAAAATTCCTGGGATTGTACAAAAGGGTATGTAGAAAGTATTCGGACATATATCCTGGCTGCATTAAGGATTATATTGAAGCATATCGGGAAATGTGGGAAGATGAAGATAGTTACTCAGTAGATTTCTCTTAAAGGGAAAAGGATACGGTGTTTCAAAATATTATGGTTTGCTTATGGGAGGTATAATGGGGAAAATAATTAAAGATACAATTCATGCGGCTGGAGTTGATATCGGAATTTATACGCAGGATTTTGAAAATGAATTTATTTCCTTGACGGATATTGCCCGATATAAGAGTGATGATCCGACAGCAGTTATTCAAAACTGGATGAGGAATCGGGATGTGATAGATTTTTTAGGTCTTTGGGAAAGGCTACATAATCCAGATTTTAAACCCCTCGAATTCGAGGGGTTTAGAAAACAGGCTGGCGCGAATGCCTTTACAATGTCACCTAAGAAATGGATTGAAGCTCACCTACTTACGAAGTAAAAATAAAGTTACATTAACAGTCAGGAAAGTTACATATTAACGAATAATCTCCAAACAGGGACTTAATGAGGTAAAAAAGCAGACGATATATGAAATAGAAAGAGGTCACGCTTATTGCTGCGGACCTGCTTTATATTTTACAGGGAGAATGGCATTATGTATAAAGGGAGAGGTGGGAAATGGTAATAACGAATTTTTTAAATTTGTTTCCTGCGCAGGGGAGGAGTGTTTTTGGGGCGGACGGCTTTCGGAGCCTTAATTCGCTTCAGCAGAAGAACCCGATGAATAATGCGATGAACCAGATTGCGGAAAATGCAGCGGCGTCAATAGAGCAGGAAGGGAATGCGCGGCGCGCGGACAGTCTTTCCCTTGTTGAGGCGCTGAAGGCGGAAGGAAGCGGAGACTCTCCTCTTTCAGGCATATCGAATGACGGCCTGCGGCTTCTCAGGTGGATATATGAGAATGGGGCAAGGATTTCGACGCATATGGAAGCTGATCTGACAGAATACCGGGATCAGCTGGAAGCCTTTGACCAGTCGATCCAGAGATACCGGCAGATTTTAGACGGCACATCGGCGCTGCCGGAGGGATTGTCCATGGAGGATGTGGAATCCCTGCTGGAAGCAACGCAAAGCGCGCGGGAGACTTTTCTGAGGGATGGAGCGGATAAACTGAACGCTGTGAATCAGAGAAGAGGAGATAAGCTGGCGAATGAATATGCGAAATACGCGGATCTGCTTGACGATTCATTTTCAAAAGGACTGGCGCATTTTTCCTGGCAGATAGACGCGGACGCAGGAGACATTTACGGAGAGGTTGACAGAGTGCGCTCTGTCGCTCATAGAATGACTGAGACATTCCAAAAAGGGATGGCCATGATTGATGAAGAAATGGAACGGCGAAGACACCAGGATAATCCGTATCAGTCTTATTTTGAACAGCGGAAAGCGGTGGATTATTCTATGCCGTCTCCGAACGGTATTTCGATTTTCCAGGAAACGTATGACGCGGTCAGGGAGATCCTGGCGGGGGCTGTTGGAGGGAAAGGCGATACCGACCAGTAGATAACTGCGGCAGTTTCTAAATTTAATACTCAAGATAAACAGGGAAGATCCGGGAGGTAAACGAAGATGAGATTAACAGGAATCGGAGCAAATAACGGTATATTCAACGCGGCTGCTATCAATCAGAAAATCAGCAGGCTGAATAATGATAACACGGCACAGGCAGGGCTGGCAATTCAACAGGCAAACAGAGATTCTGTTTTTATTTCCGGACAGGGCAAAAAGCAGAATATCATTCAGCAGCTTATGGATCAGAAACAGCTCATTCAGGAGAGCAAGGATGCCGAAATGAAAAGAGGACTTGAAGGCGGATATGTGAATCAGGATAAGATAGATGAGTATGATAAGCAATTAGAAATGCTGGATAAACAGATTGCAGAAGCAACTGCGAAACAGTTCGAGGAAGATGGAGAAGAAAAGGATTCTGCTCTGTCCGCTGACAAGAAGGTGATGACGGAGGAAGAATATCAGCAGCGTAAAATGATGGATATCATGGATCTGTCTTCCGGGGTGGATCAGGCTGAAATTGTTTCTTCCGCAAAGGCAAAGATGGACGGAGAGGCAAGAGTCTTAAAGGCGGAAATAAAGTCTGACGGCGGCAATGCGTTGGACAGCAAGATGGAGCGGATAAAAGAAATTGAATCGAGATCTTCTGATTTATTGGAGCAGGTTGGAGACAAAATAGCTGACATAAATGAAAATGTGACCGGGTCAAACTCTGAGGTGGCCGTATCGGTTGAGGAAAACATTGCGGAAGATAAGGCGGATGCGGTATCTGCTGAAGAGAGTGCTGAAGAAGCGGGAGGAGGCGTTCAGTCAGTATAACGAGTATTATACTGACTCAGAAAGGAAGCTCGTACAACAAATTATAAAAAGTAAACAGGCATTTTATGATCTGATGGACGCGCTGGTGAAATGCAAAGAAGAGCAATAAATACTAAAAATACGTATACATGAAATGTCTGATGGCATATGCTGTAATGTCATCAGGCAAAAAGAAAAGCCTGCTCATGGCAAGTTGATGAAAAGTCCCGGAGGCCGCAGCTCCGGGACTTTTCTATTACGTTTTGAACAGGGGGCTTAATGATTAATCGAACAAAGGAAAAGAAGAAACACAAAGGAGAGATGTGACAATATGCTGAACATAGCTGTTTGCGATGATGACACCCGATTTGCTGAAAATATGAAGACCCAAATACAGAATATAGCAAAGCAGAATTTTGTGGATGCAGAAATTGATGTCTTCTGGAACGGAGAAAGTTTAGTCAACGCAGTTATAGACGGCGCCTCTTTTGACATGATTTATCTTGATATAGAAATGGGGAAAGAAGATGGTATTTCTGCCGCTAAAAGGATAAGGAAGTATGATAAAACAGTTTTGATTATTTATGTCACCTGCCATGAGAATTATATGAGAGACTCTTTTTCGGTACGTCCATTCCAATTTTTGATAAAGCCGGTGTCTCCGGCGCAGATGGAAGAGTGCTTTCGGGCAGCGTATGAGGATATAATCAGCAGTGACAGCTATTTTCGCTATAAGTATCAGCGGATAAACCGCAAAGTCCTGATTCGGGATATTCTTTATTTTGAGAGCAATCGGAGGAAGATTCGGGGGATAACGGAAAAGGAGGTATTTGAGTTTTATGGGAAACTCAACGAAATAGAAGAGAGACTGAAAGCTGTTCCGGCCTCTTTTCTGCGGGTCCATCAGTCCTTTCTGGTAAATTATAAACATGTGGAAGGAATATCTTATGATTTTGTTTTAATGGACAATGGGAAAAAAATCTCTATTAGCGCAGACCGAAGGAAACTGATCAGCGAACAATATTGTGAGATGGAGGACACTGTTTATGTCGGCAGATAAGTGGGCTGCAGGCGGAATCAACATTATACTTGGATTATTTACTGTTTTTTTGTTTTTCCTTTATTTTAAGACGTTTTTTACAATGAAAAAGAAGAGTCTCCAGGTGCTCCTGGGAGTTGTGCTGCTTGTTGTCTGGCAGATTGGAATACTGGATATCATTGGGGCGCCATTGACGCCGATCTATAATATTGGTGTGACGTTAGTGTGTACGCTGGTAGTGGCAGTAAATATATTTGAGGGAAAGTTTTGGAAGAAATGCCTCTTTTCAGTTACATTTGATGCGATCTGGATGCTGTCAGAGATGTTGATTAATAATATGCTTATGCTTTATTCCGAACGTCTTGCAAATTCTCAACTCTTTGGTTCATTTATCTCAAAACTGCTGCTTTTTATTGTGATAGTGGCTTTAAGAAAAGCAATTACTGCAGCACCTATGGAGATTCCGGATTTTCACAATATTCTGCTTGTTTTTATTTCGGCAGGAAGTATATATATTATGGGAACGGTATTTATGTTAGCTTATCGATCAGAGTGGGAATACGCGGAATCCTTTTCCCTGATTTCTGTGGCGGTGCTGCTGCTCATAAATGTATTAATCTTTTATATTTACAGAAAACTGGCGGACGACCTGTATATCAGACAGATGAACCTGGTTTACGAACAACAGCTGGAGTTAAGTGAAAGACATCAGAAGGAAATTGAGCTTTCTATGCAGCAGATGAGAGATGTGAGGCATAATATGAGAAATGATTTCGTATCGATCCTTGCGTATGCGGAAAAAGGGGAGTGCGGGAAGATAATCGACTTTGTGAACGATGTCATGGAGAATGGAAATTTAAAACCGTCTGAAGCCGCAAATACCGGAAATACAGTGATAGATTCTCTGGTCAGATATTGGAACATGACAGCAGAAAAAGAAGGGATAGAGTTCCGGTCAGATCTGTTTATCCCTGCGGAGATACCGTTTAAAGGCGCGGACATAAGCCTGATATTGGGGAATCTGCTGGAAAATGCGATTGAAGGAGCCAGAAATGCGGACGGCAGAAAATATATCAGGCTCAGGATAAAATATGACAAACGTAATCTCCTTATAACAGTGGAGAACAATTATAAAGGAGAGCTGCTAAAGACGAAAGGGAAAAAACTGCGAACGACGAAAACGGATGTGGCTAATCACGGGATTGGATTGTCATCCGTTAACAGGACGGCGGAAAAATATCAGGGAATAGTGTCTGTTGATGATTCTGTTGCGGCTCGTTTCCTGATCCGGGTAACGCTGTATGGAAGATAGAGAATTTATGGCCTATGAGATGTCGCTGTTTATTATTGGATATTTTAAGCCGATAAGGTATACAGAGAGGACTTACTATTAAAGGGACGGATATTTAAAGGAGAAAAATGATGAAGATATCACAAAATATGGTCTTGTACAGTAATGTTAATAAGCCGTTACATAATGTGAAACAGACTGGATTTAGTGATCAAATGGATATAGCAGCATCTTTCGGGATTTTTTAATAAGACGATTTCGGCTTAATCAAAAGCTGATTATAGAAACGGAGGAACGAAATCTAAATGCAATTTTTGAAAGATAAATTTCTCTTAGGTACAATGGAAAATAAAGAGCAACAAGGAGTTAATATGAAAAGAATCTTATTTGTTAATGCTTGTACGTGACTACAGGAGGCGGCCCGGTTTCGGCCATGAACTGCGGGTACGACTATGTGGAGAAGATGGCGCGTACCTTCTATGGCATACAGGATGTTTTGCGCGTTAAAGCGGAAAACCAGTAGAAATCCTTTGGAGATGGTGTTATAATAACGAACAAAAAGAGGAGGATTCTATATGCCCAGAGGAAGAAAAAAGCAGGAAAGTATTTCATTAGAAGCGAGGCTGGCTGATGTGACCGCACAGATTGAGGGGGCAGAAGAAAAACTCAAAGCTCTGCGCAGCCAGAAGAAGGAAATCGAAAAGCAGATCGAGGATCAGAAAAAAGAGCAGCTGTATAATGCGGTGGTTGCTTCCGGAAAATCAATAGATGAAATTCTTGCTGTATTAAATTCAATGGATACAGAAGAGGAAGAATAGTATATAAAATGAGCAGAGCTGATAAAACAGCCTGCTTTTTTTATGCAGTTTTTAATATCTTCTAAAGAGAATCTTAAACTTTTGCCGCTATATTTTTGTACTGACGGTTGATTATATATGATAGAGGTACGGAAGTGGGAAAGGGGGGGGGTTGTGGACTTAGATTGTTCGGCGTTTCTATTTGTCAAATATTGAAAAATGTACAAATTATTGGGAGGAATCCAAAATGGAATTGCAATTAAATGATCTGACAAAAAAGTTCGGGAATTTTACAGCGGTTGACCATGTGAGTCTCACCATGACAAACGGAGTCTATGGCCTGCTGGGAGTAAACGGCGCCGGAAAGACCACGCTGATGAGAATGCTATGTACACTTATTAAACCTACAAGCGGAAACATTACTTATAAAGGGAAAAATATTCTGGAACTGGATGGCAGATACCGGCAGCTCCTGGGATACCTGCCTCAGGAATTCGGGTTTTATCCGGAATTCACGGTGCAGGATTATCTGCTCTATATTGCATCTATCAAGGGGCTGCGCCCGGCTGTGGCAAAAAGAAGGACAAAGGAGCTGATTCAGAAGGTCGGACTTTCGAAAGCCGCGAAGAAAAAGATGAAAACATTGTCTGGAGGGATGAAACGCCGCGCGGGAATCGCCCAGGCCATGCTGAATGATCCCCGGATATTGATCTTGGATGAACCCACTGCCGGTCTGGATCCAAATGAAAGAATCCGGTTCCGCAATTTGATCAGTGAGCTTTCAGAGGAACGGCTGGTTCTGCTGTCAACGCATATTGTTTCAGATATCGAGTATATCGCAAATGAAATATGGCTGATGAAGGGCGGAAAAATTATCCGGCGGGGAGCTCTGGATGAGATTGTAGGGAACATGCCGGAGACAGTATGGATCTGCCGTGTAGAAAAACAAAAGGTGTCTTTCATGATAAATAAATATAAAGTATCAAATATGAAATCGGAGGAAGATAGAGCAGAGTTGAGAATCGTTTCAGCGGATCGGCCTCTGCCGGATGCGGTTCAAGTGAAGCCTACTTTGGAAGACGCGTTTTTATATTACTTTGGTGAAAAGGCGGGGAGTGAAGATGTTGAAATATGAGATAAAAAAAGTATTTTTAAAAGGCAGGAATAAAATTGCGCTGCTTCTTTTGGCCATTGTGCTGCTGGCAGTATCTGTGATGACTGTCAACAGAGTGGAGTATGTAGATGAGAATGGCGGTCACAAAACAGGCATTGCCGCAGCCAGAAATCTCAGAGAAGAAAAGAATAAATGGGCCGGATATCTGACAGAGGATGTGCTTCGAGACGTTTACAGGGAGAACCAGGCAATTAATTCTGAGTATGCGTCAGGTTCCATGGAAGACGAGGATAAAATATATCAAAAGAGACAGGGAATCTCTTCGATTATAGATCTGATTAATAATGCGAACAGCCCGTGGCGCGAGTATGATTATTATGCGATCGACAGTATTACAGAAGATCAGGCGGCAGACGTCTACGAGAAACGCATTTCCGGGCTGGAGGAATGGTTTGCGTCCGGCAAAGAGACGTTTTCAAGGGAGCAGCAGGAATTTCTGCTCAGTCAGTATAAAAACCTGGATACGCCGTTTTATTATGAATATTATGACGGATGGGCCGCTCTGCTGCAGAATATATCCACGTTTATATTGCTGCTGGCTCTTTTTATCGGATTCTTCGTGTCGGGGATTTTTTCAGATGAATTTCAGACGAAAGCGGACGCTGTATTTTTCTCAACAAAGCTGGGGAGAAATAAAGCGGTCGGTTCCAAGCTGGGCGCGGGATTTATTATTGCGACAGCAGTGTATGCGGCGGCTTTGATTATATACACAGCAGCAGTGCTTTTGATACTGGGAGCAGATGGGGCAGGCTGTCCGATCCAGCTGGAAATGTGGAGAGATTTTTATAATGCAACATTTTTAGAGACGTACCTGCTGATTGTATTCGGCGGCTATATAGGAATGCTGTTTGCCGCCACGGCTGCAATGCTGGTGTCCGCCCTTACCCGCTCCACTGTAACTGCGATTATCGCGCCGTTCGTTGTGCTGTGTGTATTTCCGTTTTTAAGCAGAATTGTTACGCTGCCGCAGGTCTGCTCGTTCTTTCCTGACCGGCTTTTGGATATCTACAATGGGGTTCGGGATTTCAGCCTGATGCAGATCGGAGGAAAGGTTATTGGGATTCCGGCAATAATTATTCTAGTGTATACAGCGGTAACTCTGGTTTTGCAGCCGATTGTTTACAGGGTGTACAAAAAAGCAGAGATAAAATAGTTGTCTTATTGAAGGAAAACGGAAATAAGGCCGTTGAAATGAATCCGAGAGGTTTCATTTCTGCGGCCCGTTTTTTAATATAAAGTGGTTTTTCCTATATTTGATCAGCCCTTCTCTCTGCATTTTTGAGAGCTCACTGCACATGGCGCTGCGGTCCACGTTCAGGTAATCTGCCATCTGCTGGCGGTTATATGAAATATCAAAGGAATCGCTTCCGGCAGATGTGGCACACTCTGAAAAATAGGACATCAGTCTGCTGCGGATGGATTTTGGACTGGTGTGAAGAATCTTCTGCGAAAGATGCAGACTTTTGTGGGCACATACAGTCAGAAGATTACGCGCAAGTCTTGTGTGGAAAGGGCAGGCGCTGGAGCAGGACGACAAGATCCGGTCTGCGTTGATGAATAAGACAGTAGTATCTTCTGCGGCGGAGACGTTAATCAATAGAGGCTGGCCGGGGATGCAGGCATACACCTCCGCAAAAGCTGAACCCGGGGCGACATTTCCGAGAATACTGGTGTTTCCCCAAATGTCGTCGCGGGCGATAATTGCCAGCCCGGTCAGGACGATACCGATATTTTCCGTAACAGCTCCTTCCGCCAGAATGGTTTCCCCTTTTTTGTAGTGACGCTTTTGCGGTTTTAAACAATTTAAAAGAGTTTTTATATCATTTTCCTCGATTCCATGGAATAGTTGAGTCTCCGATAAGATCATAAATTTTCTCCCTTTTTGTTGTCAAAACAACGGAAATTTGATTTCGATTATATTATACTGAATTTACAAATTCAAGGGAAAGGCAGGATATATTTATGATTCGAAGGATTATTCATATTGACGAAGAGAAATGTAACGGATGCGGCGCATGCGCTTCCGCGTGTCATGAGGGCGCGATCGGTATGGTAAACGGGAAGGCAAAGCTGTTAAGGGATGACTATTGCGATGGTCTGGGCGACTGTCTGCCGGCCTGCCCGACAGGAGCCATTACTTTTATAGAGAGGGAAGCCGCGGAATATGATAAAGAAGCGGTTCAGGAGAATATGCGCAAGAGGGCTCAGGAGCAGGCGGGAAAGCAGGGGCAGGCAGGAGATCAGGAACAGGATCAAGTCCGGAAGCATGCGCAGACTGCCGGCGCACCACATTCTGGCTGCCCGGGACATCAGATGAAGCGTTTTCACCGCTCAGACAGAGGGCCGGCGCATGCAGCTACCTGCAGCGGTGCCCCGGATTCTCAGCTGGGACAGTGGCCCTGCCAGATCAAGCTTGTGCCGGTAAACGCGCCTTATTTTGACGGGGCAAAACTTCTGATCGCGGCAGACTGTACGGCCTATGCCTATGCAAATATGCACCAGGAGTTCATGAGAGGGCGGATCACGCTGATCGGCTGTCCGAAACTGGACGGAGTGGACTACAGTGAAAAACTGACCCAGATTATCCGGGAAAACGACATTCAGAGCGTGACAATCGTGCGCATGGAAGTGCCCTGCTGCGGCGGATTAGAGGCGGCCGCAAAGACGGCGCTGCAGAACAGCGGGAAGTTTATTCCCTGGCAGGTGGTTACAATATCCGTGGATGGGAGGATATTAGACTGACAGCGGGGGGGATCTATTTAGCGCACTAACATTTCCTGTGGCAGCTATTATTCATTAACTCCTGGGGTACAAAAACAACAAGGAATAGGTTGAATTTCTCCAAAGTGGCACGCCTTGTAGATGAGAACGGCGCAGTAGTCATTTTAAAAAACAATGTTCCGCGTTACCTGGTTATGGAGTTTTCGTCAGCTGAACAGGAGCAGCTTGCAGCAGATGAGGATGCCATGTCCATTTCCCGGCGCTTGATTGAAAAGAACCGTCAGGCTTATGAGGTACTTGCTAAATGATCCGGCTGTCCAAATCACAGGTACTTCTTATCCACGCCCAGCTGATTGCTGAGACTGGCGGATCGCCTGGTCTGCGGGATGAAGGAATGTTGGATTCTGCGCTCTTTACTCCGCTTCAAACCTTTGGAGGAGGGGATGTGTATCCGTCTCTCCAGCAAAAAGCAGCCAGGCTTTGCTTTGGACTTGTTAAAAAACATCCCTTTGTGGATGGGAATAAGCGGATCGGTGCACAAGTGTTAACGGTGGTGAGTATTATGTGTCAGAATAAAAAACGGAGCAACGATGCACGGCTCCACGCAAAGCCAGTATAGGAAGCGACATTTGCGTGGAGACAGCTTGAATCGTCGCTTATTATAATATTGCTGGCTTTGCTTCCTGGATTATTCAGTCAAGGAGGAAGCCTGCATATGAAATATATAAATGCGAATGCAATTCTCCCGGATGTGTTAGTCGAAGAACTGCAAAAATATGTCCAGGCAGGATATATTTATGTTCCGGCAAAGGGCGGCCAGCATAAATCATGGGGTGAAATGTCCGGATATCGGGAGGAATTGAGACAGCGCAATCAGAGGATTGCAGCAGAATATCGTCAGGGGAGTTCTGCGGAAGAACTTGCTGACCGGTACTGCCTCTCTGTATATGCGATTAGAAAAATAATTTATCAGAAGTGAAAATAGCGTCGGTGTACAAGAGGCGGTTTAGAGCGTATTGATGCTTGTACACCAATGCCAGGAGAGTCTCTGGAAAAAGGGACTCTCTTTTTTACAAAACGGATCTGTAATGTTCTGTAGATTGAGAATGCAGCCATCGGCGGATAAAATGGTTTTATACCTAGGAGCGGCAAGGAGGAGATATTAAATGGCTGTGACAAGCAAGGTTTATCCCAGGACGGGGGACACACAGACAATCTATCTGAAGAATGTAATTACAAATCCGTATATCGAAGTGGGAGACTATACAATATATAACGATTTTGTGAATGATCCGAGAGAATTTCAGAAAAACAATGTCTTATATCATTATCCGATTAATCGGGACAAGCTAATGATCGGAAAGTTCTGTTCCATTGCCTGTGGGGCAAAATTTCTTTTTAACAGTGCAAACCATACAATGACTTCTTTGTCTACATATACATTCCCTCTGTTTTTTGAAGAATGGGGACTTGAAAAGCAAAAAGTTACAGAAGCGTGGGACAACAAAGGAGATATTGTGATTGGAAATGACGTATGGATCGGCTTTGAAGCGGTGATTCTTTCAGGAGTTACTATTGGAGATGGTGCGATTATCGGGAGCCGGGCTGTTGTCACGAAAGATGTGCCGCCTTATACGATTGTGGGCGGGGTTCCGGCGAGAACGATCCGGAGAAGATTTGATGAGGAAACAATAGGAAAACTGCTTCAGATGAAATGGTGGGACTGGCCGGAAGCAGTTATAAGAAAAAATATTTCAGCAATTCAGTCAGGCCGTACAGAGCAGTTGGAGAGGACAGGAGAAGAAAATTGGGCGTTATAAAAAGTGCAATAAAAATCGGGCATATCCCAGCAGTTATATGGGGCGCTCCAGCTTCGAAGATTTATTTATATCTTCATGGACAGAATGGAAGTAAAGAAGAAGCGGCTGGCCTGGCTGACATCTTATGCCGAAGCGGTTTCCAGATTCTGAGTATTGATCTGCCGGAGCATGGAGAAAGACAAGAGGGACCGTCTGATTTTGCCCCGTGGGATGTCGTGCCTGAGCTGAATTTTATAATGGATTTTATAAAAAGTCAGTGGATCGAGGTTTCTTTATATGCCAATAGCATTGGGGCGTGGTTCGGTATGCAGAGTTTTAGAGATGAACCGCTTCAGAATTGTCTGTTTGTCTCCCCTGTAATTGACATGAAGCAGATGATACAAAATATGATGCGGCGGGCGAATGTTACAGAGAAACAGCTGCAGAATGAAAAAACAATTATAACCTCTTTTGGACAGACACTGTCATGGAATTATTGGAGATATGCGGTGGAACATCCGGTTATAAAATGGAATGCTCCAACTAAAATTTTGTATGGTGAAAAAGATGGAATGACTGATTTTGACGTGGTCAGGCAGTTCGCCGATAAATTCCATTGCAAGCTGACTGTTATGGAAAATGCGGGACATTGGTTCCATACGGAACAGGAGCTGGATTTTTTGGAGAGATGGGTTATGGCGAATTCCTTCATTCCTTGACATTCTCCCGTTCATATGCTAACCTTTTCTACAGATTAAAAGATCAATGAGACTCGTAAAAGCAGTGACGAAGAGAGTAATCTGCCGGAGATCTTACAGAGAAGCCCCGGAAGGCGTTCTTATCCGTTTTGTGCGGAGCGTATGCCTGATGCTGAGAGGGGCAGGTGGAAAGCAGATGAATATGGCTTCTGAGCAGCGCACTGAACTATGAACACACTGATTTTGCCGGCAGCGGCGGCATGCATCGCACGTAAGCGCCTAAAAGACAAGCGCTAAGTGCTCATAGCGAACCGCCTTGACAGGCTCGAAAGGACCTTGCCAGCTGCGGCGGCATGCATCGCACGTAAGCGCTTAAAAGACAAGCGCTAAGTGCTCATAGCGACCTGCGAAGGGTCCGCCCTTTACAGCGGAGGAGTGCAGATCAGGCACTTACTGAGACCTTTCCCCGTGAGGGGAAGGTGAAGAGAAGTGGTAACACGGCAGCGGCCCGTCTTCTTATTTTTTAAGAAGGCGGGTTTTCTTTTGGAAGATCTTTTTGGGAAATTCATTGGTCTGATTCAGGAAGGAGAGAAAACGATATGTCAGAGAAGCAGAAATATTATATTACAACTGCCATCGCCTATACATCAGGAAAGCCGCATATTGGCAACACATATGAGATTGTTCTGGCGGACGCGATTGCCCGCTATAAGAGAAGCCAGGGATATGATGTGTTCTTTCAGACAGGAACAGATGAGCACGGGCAGAAGATCGAGCTGAAAGCGGAGGAGGCGGGAGTTACCCCGAAGGAGTTTGTAGACAATGTGTCCGCTGAGATTAAAAGGATCTGGGATCTGATGGATACGTCTTATGATAAATTTATCCGTACAACAGATGAGGATCATGAGAAACAGGTTCAGAAGATTTTCAAGAAGCTGTACGATCAGGGAGATATTTATAAAGGTTATTATGAGGGAATGTACTGTACGCCGTGCGAGTCCTTTTTTACAGAATCCCAGCTTGTGGACGGGAAGTGCCCGGACTGCGGACGTGAGGTGCAGCCTGCCCGCGAGGAAGCATACTTCTTTAAAATGAGCAAATATGCGGACCGTCTGATTGAGTATATTAACACACATCCGGAATTCATCCAGCCGGTGTCCAGGAAGAATGAGATGATGAACAACTTCCTCCTTCCGGGGCTTCAGGATCTGTGCGTGTCCAGAACGTCGTTCAAATGGGGAATTCCGGTAGACTTTGATCCGAAGCATGTGGTTTATGTATGGCTGGATGCCCTGACAAACTACATTACCGGGATCGGATATGATGCGGACGGAAACAGTACGGAGCAGTTCGCAAAGCTGTGGCCGGCAGACCTTCATCTGATTGGGAAAGATATTATCCGGTTCCATACGATCTACTGGCCAATCTTCTTGATGGCACTGGGGCTGCCGCTGCCGAAGCAGGTGTTCGGACATCCCTGGCTTCTGCAGGGAGATGGGAAGATGAGCAAGTCCAAAGGGAATGTGCTCTATGCGGATGAGCTGGTTGATTTCTTTGGCGTGGATGCAGTGCGTTATTTTGTGCTTCATGAGATGCCATTTGAGAATGACGGGGTCATTACATGGGAGCTGATGGTAGAGCGCCTGAATTCAGATCTCGCGAATACGCTTGGCAATCTGGTAAACCGTACGGTTTCAATGACCAATAAATATTTTGGAGGAACAGTGACAGACAAGGGTGTGACAGAGGATGTGGACGCGGATCTGAAAGCTGTCATTGAGAATACACCGAAGGCAGTTGACGAGAAGATGGATGGCCTGAGAGTGGCTGACGCGATTACAGAGATCTTCAATCTTTTCAAACGCTGCAACAAATATATTGATGAGACAATGCCGTGGGCTTTGGCGAAAGATGAGGCAAAGAAAGACCGGCTGGAGACCGTGCTGTGGAACCTGATCCAGGGAATCTCAGCGGGCGCTGAGCTTCTGGAATCCTTTATGCCATCCACCAGCAAGAAGATTCTGGCTCAGCTTGGCGGAGGACATGTGACAGATAAGCCGGAGATCCTTTTCCAGAGACTCGATCTTGAAGAAGTTATGAAAAAAGTTGAGGAACTTCATCCCCATAAAGATGAGACAGAAAAAAGCGCTGATAGTAAAGCTGCCGAGGACGAGAAAGCCGTAATTGATATTGAGCCAAAAGACGAGATTACATTTGAGCAGTTCGGCGCAATGCAGTTCCAGGTGGGAGAGATCATAGCGTGTGAGGAAGTGAAAAAGTCAAAGAAGCTTCTCTGCTCCCAGGTAAAGATCGGAAGCCAGGTGAAGCAGATCGTTTCCGGAATTAAAGCGCATTACACACCGGAAGAGATGGTTGGAAAGAAAGTAATGGTGCTTGTTAACCTGAAACCGGCGAAGCTGGCGGGAGTGCTGTCAGAGGGAATGCTGCTCTGCGCGGAAGACGCAGATGGAAATCTGTCCCTGGTGGTGCCGGAGAAAGAGATGCCGGCAGGGGCGGAGATTAGCTGATGCATAACAGCTATTTAGCGTACTAACAATTCCTGTAACTCACGTCCGGAAGCGGAGCGGATGTTTGCAACGTGTCCTCTGAAAGGGGACGTGTGTGTACTGCTCCTTCCCGGATTCCTCCAAAGTCACAGTCCCCACACGCCCCCTCTCTAAGAACTTACGCTTCAACCATCCCCTCCGCTTCCTGCGCATTTCCAGAGGGAAGTGTTATTACTCTAAACAGGCTGAAACGTTGAGCTGGCGCGGCTTGGAGACTTTCGGCTGCGAAAGATTTCCGACCGCGCCTGCTTCTTGTGGCAGCTTTTAGTTTCACTTATCCCTTGGAGCGAAGCCCTGAGCCGTCCTCCATCCCCGCAGAATACGTCTTTGGAATAGTCTCTGTTTTCGGACATTTTGCAAAAGGACGTTAGTGAACTTTATAGCTGAAAATATGTGAAAGACCTTGACTACCACATAGCCGCCGTGGTACAATACTACGGCGAATGGAAGTTAGGTCTTTTTTTTATGCCTAAAAATCGGCGGTTTTCGCAGCCGCCAGTAACAAGCAGATGAATTAAGAAAAAAAGCGAGGTGGAAGTTGTGCGCACAAGAATTACTCTGGAGTGTACGGAGTGCAAACACCGTAACTACAACATGACAAAGGACAAGAAGGCTCATCCGGATCGTATGGAGACCAAGAAGTACTGCAGATTCTGCAAGTCACACACACTGCACAAGGAAACAAAGTAGTCGTCGGAAGGAAGTGGATCTATGAGTGAGAAAAAGAAAACTCAGAAGAAGAGCTGGTTCAAGGGGCTTCAGGCAGAGTTTAAGAAAGTCATCTGGCCAGACAAAAAGACACTTGCAAGACAGACCACGGCAGTTGTCACTGTTTCCGTACTGCTCGGGGCAGTGATCGCTGTAGTTGACGTGATCCTGAGATATGGGATTGATTTACTGGTGAAATAGTTGGCCGCAGCAGAAAGGTGATTTTATGTCAGAGGCAAAATGGTATGTAGTTCATACCTATTCCGGGTATGAGAACAAGGTGAAGGCGAACATTGACAAGACGATCGAGAACCGTCATCTGGAAGACCAGATTCTCGAAGTGCGCGTTCCGCTGGAGGAAGTGACTGAGCTTAAAAACGGCGTCCAGAAAGCGGTGCAGAGAAAGATGTTCCCGGGCTATGTTATGATTCACATGATCATGAATGACGATACATGGTATGTGGTGAGAAATACCCGTGGAGTTACCGGGTTCGTAGGCCCCGGATCTAAGCCGGTTCCGCTTGAGGAGAGCGAGATGGAGAATCTCGGCATCAAACGCGACAATGTCGTTGTCAACTTTGGAGTCGGAGATACAGTCGTTGTCTTAAGCGGTGCATGGGAAGGCACTGTGGGCGTTGTGCAGAGCATGAACGAGCAGAAGAAGAGCCTGTCTATCAATGTAGAGCTGTTTGGCCGCGAGACTCCGGTTGAACTTGGTTTTTCAGAAGTGAAGAAAATGGATTAAAAGATGAGTGGGAGGGGAACATCCCCGTAAGTACCACAAGGAGGTAATTGAAATGGCAAAAAAAGTAGAAGGATATATCAAACTGCAGATTCCGGCTGGAAAGGCAACTCCGGCACCGCCGGTTGGTCCTGCTCTTGGACAGCACGGTGTAAACATTGTTGAATTTACAAAGCAGTTCAACGCCAGAACAGCAGATCAGGGCGACCTGATTATCCCGGTTGTTATCACAGTATACAATGACAGAAGCTTCAGCTTCATCACAAAGACACCGCCGGCAGCAGTTCTGATCAAGAAGGCATGCAAGATCCAGTCAGGATCAGGCGTACCGAACAAGAACAAAGTTGCAACAATCACAAAGGCTCAGCTTCAGGAGATCGCTGAACTGAAAATGCCAGACTTAAACGCAGCGTCCGTTGAGGCTGCAATGAGCATGGTGGCTGGAACATGCCGCTCTATGGGAGTCGTTGTAGAGGAATAGAGCGCGGCTCTGTATTTACCTGGCAGAATGATTTGAGTCCTCTCGGATTTCTCTTATCCGGTGTCCTCGGGAAAGAGAAGGCTGACAGGGCTGTGCGAAGTAGATTCACAGAAGTGGGAGGGACAAATCCCGCCAATACCACAAGGAGGTTATTGTAAAATGAAACGAGGAAAGAAATATATCGAAGCTGCAAAACTGATCGAGAAGGGGAACCTTTACGAGAAGGAAGAAGCAGTTGCATTAGTAAAGAAAGCAGCAACAGCAAAGTTTGATGAGACAATCGAGGCTCACATCAGAACAGGATGTGACGGACGTCACGCTGACCAGCAGATCCGTGGCGCGGTTGTACTTCCGCATGGAACAGGTAAGAAAGTCCGCATCCTTGTATTTGCAAAAGATGCTAAGGCAGAGGAAGCAAAGGCGGCAGGCGCTGACTTTGTAGGCGGAGACGAGCTGATCCCGAAGATTCAGAATGAGGGATGGCTGGACTTTGACGTAGTTGTTGCTACACCGGATATGATGGGTGTTGTTGGACGTCTCGGACGTGTTCTCGGACCAAAGGGACTTATGCCGAACCCGAAGGCCGGAACAGTTACAATGGACGTAACAAAGGCGATCAACGACATCAAAGCTGGTAAGATCGAGTACAGACTTGATAAGACAAACATTATCCATGTGCCGATCGGTAAGGCTTCCTTTACCGAAGAGCAGTTAGCGGACAACTTCCAGACGCTTATTGATGCAATCAACAAGGCGAGACCGGCAGCGGTTAAGGGACAGTTCCTTAAGAGCGTGACTCTTACATCAACAATGGGCCCTGGCGTGAAGGTTAACCCGACAAAGCTTGCATAGATCTAGGATTAATAAAGAAATAGAAATAATAAAAAGAGCTTCTGCAGGGAAAATTCTGCAGAAGCTCTTTGCTTTTGGTATTTAATAAAAAACGGATATCATACAGGGTAAACTCGGTAGGGGAGGATATAAAGCCTCTTTTAAGAGGTGTTGGTTATTGAATCAATTTCCGTATGAAATTGACGCCATATTCTGGGAAATGAAATTCTGAGATATTCAGAATATAATCTCTTAAAGTTTCCAAATATTTATTGCTATAGATATAGCCGCAAATTCGGTGATTTTCTGTTCCGTTCACATTGTAAACTATCATTTCATATCCTGTTCCATCGCGATTTTTTCACAAGCATTCCACAATTCGGGCAAAATGACATATAAATGCCTCCTCTCTTGGTTGGCGCAAAATCCTTTATATGGATTAATTATAAGAGTTTCGCTATTTATTGCAATATAGAATCCGCCCACTGATACAGCACTTCAGATGTTTCCTGCCCAATACTAATAAGAGTAATTATTGCATTTTAATACGATAAATCGTATAATATTAGCGTTGACATGAAGGTGATATTTAAAATGTTCTGAGTTTATAAATTATGTTCAGACATTCGGGAAGGATGAGTAAATGAAGTGAAACAATCAATGGAAGGATGGGTTGATAAAAATACTCTCTATATACCGCCTGTTTCGGACTATGGATTTAAAGAAATAGTCATTATCAGAGAGTATATTCCACCACAGAAGAAACAGAAAACGGAGAAGGCGGAATATTCCGGAGATGCGCCTACAGTGTTTGTATCAAATACAGAGTATGGGGATGACAGTACAGTACTTGTTCAGAGCCAGGAGAGTTCGGCGGCTATTAAGCGTCTCAAAACAGGAGAAATTGTACCGGTGAAAAAAGACGGGTTCTTGATTGGAAAGCAGACCGGCGCAGATTATGTGATACAGGATAACAGGACAATAAGCCGGAAACACGCCCGGTTGTACTGGGACGATGGTTCGTACTGGCTGGAAGATCTGAATTCATCAAATCATGTTTTTGTGGATGGCAGACGGATTGATGCTCCGGTGAAGCTTTCGGACAGAATGACATTCAGGTTGTCAGATGATGAGGTGTTCGAGTTTATAGAAGACAACAGGGGGAATGAGCAGGGGGAATATGAAGAATGAAAAAAGGGCCTTTTCGGAGACATATGAGATACTTGGATATCTGCAGTCGGGAAGCGGAGGGGCGGTGTACAAAGCCTGGCATAAACGGCTGAAACAGGAAGTCGTTCTAAAGAGAATAAAAAAGAAAAGTACTAATATGGCGGTAAACCGTCAGGAAGCGGATATACTTAAAAATCTGAGACATACATATCTGCCGCAGGTTATGGACTTCCTCACAATTGACGATGAGATTTATACGGTGATGAGTTTTATACCGGGAAGATCTTTTAAAGAGTTACTGGAAGGTGGCGCATCGTTTACGCAGAATCAGCTGATCCGATGGGGAATGCAGCTGTGCAGTGCCATGAATTACCTTCATAGTCAGAAACCGCCGGTAATTCACGGGGATATAAAGCCGGCCAATATTATGCTTACGCCGGAAGGAAACATTTGTCTGATTGATTTTAATATATCCTTTTATCTGGACGGTACAACAGTATTGGGATATACGGAAGGATACAGTTCGCCGGAACAGCATATCATTGCGCTGGATTCCAAAACTTCCAGGAGCCTGCCGAAGTATAAAAAAATTAATGAAAAAAGTGATATCTACAGTGCAGGGGCAACCTTATTCCATCTGGCAACTGGCAGAAAACCACCACGAAACGGGAGATATTCATCCGAAGATGAAATGATGCTAAAGGGATGTGTAAGCGAGGCATTTGCTGCAGTGATATTAAAGGCTATGAACTACGATCCCGAACACCGTTTCAAAAGTGCGCTGGAGATGTTCCGGGCTCTGCAGGGAATTTATAAGAAAGACCGGAGATATAAAAGTCTCTTATTCCGTCAGCGGCTGATCAGGATAGGTATAGTTCTGGGAATGGGCGGCTTTATTATATTGACCGGATACGGAATTCGGACAATGCGGCTGGAAAAGGTACATGAGTACAACAGGCTGGTTGAAGAACAGTCTGACAGCCGGAAAGCAGGAGAATACGATAAAGCAGAGAAAGCGTTTAATGAGGCTTTGGCGATTATTTCCACGGAAACGGAAAGCTACTATCAGCAGGCATTGAATCTGTATGAACAGGGAGAATACCAGAAGTGTATTGATTTTATAGAGTATGATATCTTTCAGAATGAAAAGCTGAATATAGAAAACAGAAAAGCAGACATATACTGTCTGAAAGCTGAGTGCAGTATGGAATTGGAAGAATATGAGCAGGCGGCGTCAGATTTTGAAGAGGCCTTTAACTCTTCTGTGTCAGAAGCTGTTTATTATCGGGATTATGCGATTGCGCTTGCATATACAGGGAACTCTGTGAAAGCAGAAGAGGTTTTGCAGCAGGCGGTTGATTCCGGCCTGGATGAGGACTCTGTGCACTATGCCAAAGGCGAAATTGAGTCGTCACTTGGAGATTATGAGTCAGCGGAAAATGAATTCAGACGGTGTATTGAAATATCAGAGGATGAACAGCTTCGTATGAGAGCGTATATTCTAATGAGCGAAATCTATGAAAGACTGGGTGATGAGCAGACAGAGCGGAATATACTTCTCCAAGCAAGAGAGAACCTTCCGGAAGAAAACCAGATGGTGATTTTGGAGCGTCTGATACAGGTAGATATGGATCTGGCGGATAAGGGGCAGACAGAACTTCTGGGAGAGGCTGCCAGTGTCCTGGAAGAAACAGCTGCCAGGGGATGGGATACTTATGCCACATATGATAATCTGGCAATTGTATACCAGAAGCAGGGCAATATTGATAGGGTAACTGAAACGCTTGATCAGATGGAGTCACTCTATGGGGATGATTATAACATTGAGAAAAGAAGGGCCTTTCTTGAAATCGACAGGCAGGAGCTAAAGAAAAACGAGGATAGAGATTATACAGAGTTTGCATCCTTATATCAGAAGGCGGTGCAGATGTACTATGAACAGCTTGAAAATAATGATACGGATGCAGAGATGCAGCTCTTGGAAAATGTATATCAACAGGTAGTGAATGGGGGATGGCTCGAGTGATGGAAGTAACAGAGGGAATGATAATGACGGCTGTCGGGGCTGCAGGCATTATTGTGTGTATTGTTCTTCTGTCTGTGACAAGATGGTGGTTTTCCCGGCAGAGAAGAAGACTTCTTGAAGAACTGGAAAGAGAATAGAAATAAGTGTGAAATGGAGATGTAACAATGGATGAGGATGAAACAGTTTTTATGGGAAATGGGCAGGAAAAAATAAGCGGCAGAATGCTTTTCCCGAACGAAGAGGCTTACAGCAGGAGGATAAAATCCCTTTATGAGCAGCTGGGGAAAGCATATTATGAAGGGGCGTTTGAAGATCCGCTCCCGCAGCTCCTGCCGCTCTTTGACGAGATCACAAAAGTGAAAAAAGAGTGGGAAGCGTTTCCGCGCGAAGGTGAGGCTCAGCTTCTGCCGGAGCCGCGGATCTGCCCAAACTGCCATGAACCGGTGGAAGAGGGAGCGCTGTTTTGCGGGAACTGTGGACAGAAAATAAGATAAAACGAAAAGGAGAGAAGTACAATGGCGTCATTTATCGACAATTTAGACAACAAAATATCGAGTTTTGGAAGGAGCATGTTAAATAAAGGGAAAGATGTGACTGATTCAGTACGGCTTTCTGCCGCGATCAAAGAGTCCGAGGAGAAGCAGGCGGAAGTATACCGCAGGATCGGGGAATATGTATTTGAAAATTATGGAGAATCAGAGGACAGTCAGCTTCAGGCATGGAGGAGTGAGATCCTGGAAATCAGGGCTCAGGCACAGCAGTACAGGGATCAGCTGAACCGGCTGAAAAATACGGTAAACTGTCCGAACTGCGGGGCTGCTGTCCCGGCAGATTCTGCATTCTGCAGTGCGTGCGGAACTAAGATTGAGAAGCAGGTACAGAACGTACCCGGCCCGCAGTCAGGAGCGGTATGTCCGAATTGTGGTGCGCTGATGGAAGAGGGGGCAGCATTCTGTACTTCCTGCGGGACGAGGATACAGCGAAGTGAACCGGTCGCGGAAATGCCAAAAGAAGAGCCGGCTGTATGCCCAAATTGTGGGAGCGAGATAAAGCCGGGACAGATGTTCTGCATTAAGTGTGGAAGCAAAATCGGCTAGCATTTGTAGAGGGTGTTTGTTTCGGAATAAGAGGGAGGAGAAGTATGTTCTGTACTAAATGCGGAAAGGCAAATAAGGATGGCGCCAGATTCTGTGCGTATTGCGGAGCTGAGCTGCATGCATATCAGAGCCAGGATGGAAAGAGCCAGGGAAAGCAGCCGGGAAGGAGTGTGTCGCCGGCTTCTGTGGCCGGTGCGGCTGCGGGGCTGAAGGCAACGGACTATATCTTGCTTGTTCTCAGTGGTATTCTGACATTGATCTGGACGAATGCGTTTGTATCAAATTATGAGGCGACAGAGCTGGCCTTTGAATGGCTGGGGGATGATGGCAAGCAGGGACTGCTCTGTTATCTGTTTTTCTTTGCGCTGATTCTCGGGACAGTTATTGCGGTAATCGTAGATATATTTAAGAGAAAATATCATGTGAGCCTGGGGGTGACGGCGTTTGTGATTTCCCTAATTATAGGAGTTGGAAAACAAGTATATGACGAGTTATCATTCGATACCTGGGAATTGATCTGGTTCAGGGTATTCCGGGTTTATGGGGAGATCTGGATACTCTCGCTTGTGATCAGCGTTCTTCTTACAGTGGTGCTATATGCGAAATATTCGCAGAACAGACAGGAGATGATGCAGGTATGAAGTGTGGGAACTGCGGGCAGGAAGTGACGGAAAAAGCAAAATTCTGCCCGAAATGCGGGAACAGGATCGAATCTCAAAACGGCCCAGACAGCAGGTTGAGGGATAAAAAGAGAAATACCTCAAACAAAAAAGGCGGGCGCAGATGGCTGATTGCGGCAGGTGTTATTATTCTGGCGGCAGCCGGGACAGCAGGTGGGATCGCGCTGAACACGCATATGACAAAGAGGGCGTATGAGGAAGCTGCGGCAGATGGAAGCAGGTATCTGGAAGAGATGGACTATGAGAATGCAGAGGCCTCTTATCTGCGGGCAATTGACATTGATCCGAAAGAAAAAGAGCCTTATCTCAAGCTGGCTGACATCTATCTGGCGGGAGATAAGGTGGCTGAAGCAAAAGAAATAATCAGCCGTGCGGTACAGCAGGTTGGTGAAGAGGACAGAGCGGTAGTTGAAGAATTGGTAGAAAAGTGGGAAAAATTGTCGGAATATACCTGGGTTGTGAAGCCCGAAGTAGACGTTGATAATATTTATTATTTAGATAACCAACAAGATACCTTGTCCTTAAATGATTTTTATAAACAGAAACATTCGAACTGGGCTATTGTGGAAAAGAATGGAAGCTTTGGAATAATAGACATGTCTGGGACATTGCTGACAGAAATTAATTATTCCGAAATATACAATTATGGCGGCATATGTTTTTTAAGATCCAATACTCCAATTTATATTGAACAAATGGGCGGAGAATGGGATACATTTTATTTTAATGAAGCTGATGAGGTTGTCGAACCGATACATGGATCAAGTGGATTTTATCCACAAGAATATTATTACAGTAATGGAATACAAAATATCTATGAATCTATTGGATGGAAATATGATGCAGAGCCGGCAGGGACTATTCCTGTTCGACAATATAGTATGGAAAAAGGCGAGGATGGAAAACTGAAGAAGGGGGAATTGTTATCAGCGATGTATGCCATATATACTGTTGGAGATTTGGCAACAGATTTTATATACAATGAATGTGGATCGGAATCAAATTCAATGTTGGCAGTATGCAAGGATGATAAATGGGGATATGTGACTGAGAAAGGGGAAGCGGTAATTCCGCTGGAATTTGATGCTTCATGGAATGAAGTCATAAATGGAGAAAACGGAAAGAAACCCTATTGCTACGGAGCGTCCGAAGGATATATTAATCTTGTAAAGGATGGCAAATGGGAGATGCGTGATATATTGAATCGGCAGGTTATTGCTCCAGGAGTATTTGAAAAAATTCTCCCGGTATATGAAGGAAAATGCTGGGTAAAGAAGGACGGAAAATGGGGTGTAATCGAACTGGAAAATCGTAATACGTTTGAAACAGACGGCGCTTTGGATAAAGTAGCAGGGATGGAAGAAACTTCAGAGGGCACAACAGGAGCAGTTGCGGCGGACACCGATCAGTCAGCAGATCTGACAAAGGATGAAGTGATGATGCTGGTCACAGATCACTATAACGCTGTAGAGACAAATGGCGGTACATATATAATTCTTTCAGCAGAAGTGTCAGAGACTGAGAATGGTTATTCAATGATGCTGAGGTATCAGATGTCGGATGAAGAGGCGGAAAGGATTATAGCATCCGGAGGAATGCCGTCGGCAAACAGACTGGTCGGGACAGCAGATGTAAATCTTCAGACCGGAGAAGTAATACTCGATGCCGGCAGTGAGCCGGATACATGGAATCTCTATGAATGAGGAAGGGCGGAAAAAATATGAAAAATGTGTTGAAATATATCATAGCAGTGCTTCTTCTGGGAAGTATTGCCGCTTGGATATTCTGTCCGGTCGTGAATCTGGTAGAAGACAGAACACTTCTGGAACTTATGAAAATAGGTTTTGGGTATTATCGTTATATTCCATATACAGGAACGGGGACATTAGAGGGATATATGCATATATTTTTTTCGCCTCTTTCCTGGTGGATAGCCGGTTTTGGAATTTTGACACTTTTGGAGCTTTTTTTTGTGGTGATACTGAAAAGCAAGTTATCCTATATCATAGCATTTGTTTGCAGTCTCCTGGATTGCGTCGCAACTGTGTGCTTTTTTCTGGCGGCTGAAAATCAGCTGTCTCAGCTGGAGAAGAAGTCCGCGGAATTCCCGGGGCAATGGTTTCACTATACTGGACAGATATACATTGAGGCCATCGGGATTTTTCTGGGGATATATACTTTAGTCATAATCCTCTCCCTTCTGGGGATCTGGCTCTGGCGCAGGGCGGAAAGGAATGCAGCAGAAGAGTATGTAGAAGAATCCGGTGATTTGACGGATATTTATCCGGAGGAATTTGGATATGACGGAGGGTATGATGCAGAAAGTGGAATACTTGGCTATGACCCCGTTTATCCTGCCGGCGAGGAAGAAATTCCGGTGTCAGAAGATATTCCGAGCGGAGGAGGTTTCCTGAATCAATATGGCGGTGACACGCCGGAAAAAAGGGGACACCTGGAATTCCACGGGGCAGTTCTGGGGGAAAACGGCAGATTCCGGGGGAAGGCGTATCCTTTGAAGTATGAGGAAGAGAGTTTCTTTGTATCTGATGAATCGGCAGTTTCCATGTCTGACGGGGAGCGTGATACAGCGATAGCGGCAGTATATTATGCGGAGGAATATGCGGAATACTGCATCAGGCCCCTGAGGCGGATGAGTGTGTTCCTTGAGAGCGGACAGCCGCTTGGAAAAGACAGGGTCTATTACCTTCCCCGGGGAATGAAGATCCATGTGTGGAACAGATATCCTGACGGCGGTGGGGATATATATACCCTGGCCTGATATATGGCAAAAGGAGGAGATACTTATGATTTGTCCGAGATGCGGGGTGCAGAATGAACCGGGTTCTGAATTTTGCGATCAGTGTGGCACACCACTGAACGGGAAAGAAGGAAAAAAGAAAAGATCAAGGTTGCCCCTTGTGCTCATTATGCTTTTTCTGATACTGGCTGCGGCTGGGGCAGTGACTGTGTGGATTGTTACGGACGAGCATCATACAATTGCAGAGGCGGAAGAAAGGCATCAATCAACGTTAGAATTTCTGATAGAAGAGGAGAAGAAAGCCGTTCAGGAAGAAGCAGTACAGGAGGATGATAAAGATACATCCGCCGGGAAAGAAGAACAGTCCGGAGCAGGGGAAGAGGCGGAAAAGGAAACTTCGGATAAGTTGAAAGATAAGGAAGATACAGAAAAGAGCGGGGAAGATTATATTATTCCGGACAGTGATTCAAGATATCTGACAGATGCGGATATTGAAGGGCTTTCTCTGAAGGAAATCAATTATGCAAAGAATGAGATCTATGCGAGACGCGGGAGAAGATTTGATTCTCAGGAGCTGCAGAATTACTTTAATTCCAAATCATGGTATGTAGGAAAATATGATCCGGCGGATTTTGATAAAAATTATTCGGGAACTTTGAATGACTATGAAAAGAAGAACGCGGAGTTTTTAAGTGAGAAGGAGTTTTCTATCAGTCCGGACGGATATAAGCTGGACGCAAATTGACAGAGCTAAGGGAAAAAGATAATGAAAGTAAGGGGAAAACAAGCATTTATCATATTTGCGGCGGCGCTTATGCTGGTGTTCATGGGATGCGGCCGTTTTTCGGGAAATGAGGAATCCACAGAGGAAATGTCTGTGACCGGGCCTGTGGAAGAGAGCGTTCAAAAAGCAATGGGAGATGCAGAAGAAATGGCGCGGAAAGAAGGGACAGAAGAATCCTCCGGTGAGGGGGACGGATCAATGGAATCTTCCCGGAAGAAAGGCATTCTGATCGCCATTGACCCAGGCCATCAGTCCCCGGAGATTGACATGAGCGGGCTGGAAGAAAACGCGCCCGGGAGCGGAGCCCTGAAGGCAAAGGCTTCATCAGGAACGACAGGAGCGTATACGGGGATTCCGGAATATGCGCTGAATCTGGATATCTCCCTGATGCTTAAGGGAGAGCTGGAGAGCAGAGGATATGACGTACTGCTGACCAGAGAGAATAATGAAACTGCAATAAGCAATGCAGAGCGCGCGCAGAAGGCGAATGAGGCAGGTGCGGATATTGCGGTTCGGATTCATGCGAACGGGAGTACGGATCCCGGTGTAAGCGGGGCACTGGTATTGACGGGATCAGCTGACAATCCATATGTAGGAAATCTGCATGAAAAAAGTACAGATCTGGGACGTGCAGTGTTGGAATCCTACTGTATGGCTACAGGAATGACAAATCTTGGGCTTCAGGAAGACGATACGATGACAGGGATCAACTGGAGCGAGATTCCGGTCATTATCCTGGAAATGGGGTTCATGACAAATGAGCAGGATGACCGAAATATGGCTGATGGCGGATACCGTGAAAAAATGGTATCGGGGATTGCTGATGGGATCGATATGTATTACGAGAAGCAGGAGACGGCAGGGCTGGAAGAGGTGATTCGCAGTCAGATCCACGGAGAGGAAGAGAAAGGTACGGTTGTTTCTGTGTACGCAGAGCAGATCGGCTCAGGAGGAAAAGTATCAGTGAACAGCGCTCCGATGGAATCAGCCAGCCTGATCAAGCTATATATCGCAGGCTGTGTTTATGAGAATTATGAAACAGTGAAATCCCAGGAAAGCTATGGGGGCGAAACAGATAACCTGATTCGAAATATGCTTTCCATCAGCGACAATAATGCGGCAAATACTCTTGTGACCAGATTGGGTTCGGGTAATTCGGATGTGGGGATGGCCGCGGTCAATTCGTTCTGTACAGCGCATGGCTATAATGACACTTCCATGGGAAGGCTGATGCTGGAGTCCAATGCGCAGGCAGATAATTACACATCTGTTGAGGATTGCGGGAGATTCCTGCGGGAAATATATGAGGGCAGCCTGGACGGGGCGGATGAGATCCTGGAGTGTCTGAGAGAGCAGGAGAGAGTAGGAAAGATTCCGGCAGGAGTACCGTCTGATGTAGAGACGGCGAATAAGACGGGAGAACTGGGGGATGTGGAGAATGATGCGGCAATCATCTGTGGCGAAAACGGAGATTATATCCTCTGCGTGATGATGAGTCAGCTTGCGGACGCGGGGGCCGGACGGGCGGCGATCATACAGCTCTCGTCCGCGGTATATGAGTATATGTCAGACTGAGGCAGCGGACGGGCACGATTTACGCTTATATTATAGTTCCTTATGTACGTTGCGGCGGCATGTGGAGAAACGATACAAAATGGGAATGAGAGTAAGAGAGGGAAAAAAGATGTACTGTGGAAAATGTGGACAGCAATTAAGTGAAAATGCAAAATTTTGTCCGAAATGCGGATGGAAGGTGGAACAGGCGGATTCTGCTGATGGGAAACAGGAGAAGCCGGGAAAAGAAACGGAACAGCAGGGGAAATCCGATAATACACGGCAAAAAACGGAACGTAGGAAAAGAAAGAAATGGCCGTGGATTCTGGCCGGGGGGATTCTTATCGCCGCGGCTGGAATTGCTGCGGCGCTTCTGCTCCATGAGAAGCAGGTGAAAGAGCAGTATGATGATGCTTTGGCGGATGCGGGCAGGTATCTGGAAGAGCTGGATTACGAAAATGCGGAAGCATCTTACCTGAAAGCGATCTCGATTGATCCGAAGAAGGAAGAACCATATCTGAAACTGGCGGATCTGTATATCGCGGATCACCAGCCGCAGAAGGCTGTGGAGATCGTCCGTCAGGGGCAGGACAGCGTATCATCGGCCAATGCGAAAGAAGAGCTGTCAGGTAAAGCAGAGGAGTGGAAGACTCTGGAGTTGTATACATGGGCGGTGGAGCCGGAAGTAGAGGCGGATGAGATCTATTATCTGCAGAGCCGCGACTTCTATGCTGCTTCGGAGAATGAGAGATGCAGGCAGATGGAGTCGGACTATGCGGTCATCAGGCAGGGAGAACAGTATGGCCTGTTAGATATGGAGGGCAATCTGCTGGAAGGGATGGGTTATACTGCAGTAGGGACAATTCTGGGATACTATGAGGTAACGCTGAAGGAGCCGAGATATACTTCCGAATACCGTATGGAGATGAGTGATTTTTATCTGGCGGAGTCGGGTGAGCTGGAACCGGCAGTGGCTATGTTCGGAGATGCATTCGGATCACAGGGGGAATATTACTATTGTGGCGGGCTGCATAATACAGTTGAAAGTATGCTATTTACTGGAGGAAACAGAACATGGGAATTGTATGAGCTGACAACATCGATTCCTATTAAAGAGATGCCGCTCACATATGATGAAGCTATAGAAACAAAATCGACAGATGCTGCAAACGGAGAAGTCTGGCTTGAAAGAGCAATTTTACCATATGCGATCTGGAACGGTGATGAGCTCAAAACAGATTTTATTTATGATGAATGTGGTTCGGAGAGTTCCGGGCTTCTGGCAGTACAGCAGAATGGAAAGTGGGGATATGTGAATCCAGAGGGAGAAGAGATAGTTCCGCTTGAATATGACGCATCCTGGCAGCATTACACGGAGGAGGATCTGGCGTACTGTTACGCTGCAACAGAAGGATATATTCCCCTTGTCAAAGAGGGTGTATGGGAGATGAGAAACGCAGAAGGCAGCCTTGTGATTGCACCGAGCGTGTTTGAGGAGATCCTTCCGGTATATGAAGGGAAATGCTGGGTTAAGTCAGATGGTAAATGGGGAGTGATCAGTCTGGGAGCAGACGCAGAAGCGAACGTTCCCGAAGAGGAGGACACAGAGAACACTGCTCAGCAAGAATCGGCGTCAGGCGACAGCACTGTTTTTGAAACGCTTCCGGCTGAATTTGTATTTACAAGCGGAGCCGGAGGATGGGCGACAGAACTCAATCTTGAAAAGGATGGAACCTTTCATGGACAGTATCATGATTCGGAGATGGGTGAAAGTGGCGAAAACTATCCGAATGGTACAACTTATATTTGCAATTTCAGCGGAAAGTTTTCCCTGCCGGAAGCGGAGGGGGAGTATGAATATTCAATGCACCTGGAAGAACTGAACGTTGAACCCGGAGATGAATACTACGAAAATGGCGTGAGGTATGTTATCAGTGATTTACCGTATGGTCTTGAAGACGGAGAGGAATTTAAAATATTTATGCCGGGTATTTCTGCGGAAAACCTCCCGGATAATTTTCTGATGTGGCTGCAGGGGTTTACAGATGTGACGGAGATGGAAACACTTCCATATTACGGAATATACAACGTAAATGGAGGAACGGGGTTTGTAGGCGGTTGGGAATAATACGTTTACAGCTGCTTTGTATGACTTATCTGATATAGCCGTGCGAAAGATGAAAAAGCAAATACAGACGGAACTAAAACACTTTGCCCAAGAGCGGGGGCAACCCGGAGATATACCGGGCAAGGAAGAAATAAAGGAGGCAAAAATAATGTTTTGTTCAAATTGCGGTCAGCAGCTGAGAGAAGGAACACGTTTCTGTCCCAGATGTGGGAAAGAGGTAAACGGAGAAAGACCGGGTACGCCTGTGCCTGAACAGGATGAGAAGCTGACAGTGCTGGATCAGGGAGACGGCCGCCCGATAAATGAAAGACCTCCGTATGATCAGGAGAGTCTATCGCCGGCGGAACAGCTGTCCAGTACCGTCACCGCTGGCGACAGCGCCGCTCCGGTGAAGAGGAAAAAGTTTCCAATACTTCCGATTATCTCAATAATTATTATTGCGGTGATAGGTGTGGTTCTATTCGGAGTAATTGGAAGAAAGACGGATCTGGACCGCCTGGAAGGGAAATGGATGAATGAGGACGGGAATGGAATTGTGTTTTATGCTCCGCATGATGAGACAAGCGGAGATGCGTCACTTATAGAAGATGAAGAGTCACAGGCGGCTTCTTATGAGTGGCACGAGTCAAGCAGCCGGATTGTTCTGTATTATGCCGGCAGATGGGGCGATCAGAATGAGACGGTGTATGAATATGAATTTGAAGACGATAATACTCTGCTGATGACACCGATACAGGCTTCTAATTCGACAGGAACATATTCGTTTGACGATGAGGAGACGATAACTTTTTACAGAGAATAATCTATATGGAATTTTAAAGGAGAATGATATCTGTGGAGCATCAGATCAGCTATTCGTGTATCAGTCATGCGGGAAAGTGCAGAACTCAAAATCAGGATAATTATATTTGTGCAGATGGCTGGAGAGGGCATGAGGAAGCTTCTTCCGTATCGATTAAGGAAGGTATGCTGAAGGTGAGTAAAACCAACGTTTTGTTCGGCGTCTTTGACGGCCTGGGCGGGGAGGAGTGCGGTGAAACAGCATCGCTTTTGGCAGCGCAGGAAGCGGGAAAGACGGTCATAGAAGACAATCCGGAAGAAACGCTGCGAGGCATGTGTTCTATGATGAATGAGAAGATCTGCCGCTATGCCGCTGAGCATGGGATCAGCTCCATGGGGACTACGGCAGCGATGCTGTGCTTTTCGGACAGCGGCGCGGCGCTGTGCAGCATTGGGGACAGCAGGATTTACCGATACCGTTCAGGAGAACTTGTACAATTATCGGTCGATCATACCGGAATAGCAGCTTACGGAGTCAAACCGCCCCTGTACCAATATCTCGGTATACCGCCGAATGAAATGATAATTGATCCCTATACTACAGTAACACAGTATGAGGACAGAGATATTTATTTGATCTGTTCAGATGGACTTACAGACATGCTCGGAGACGAACAGCTCAGAAGTATATTTGTCCAGGAAAGTTCAGAAAAAGATAGAGGGGCAGGAAGTATAGTGAAGGGAGCGGCAGGAAGGATGCTCAGCCAGGCTCTTGATCAGGGAGGACGAGATAATATTACAATTATTCTCTGCGAAGTGAGGCTTGCGGGAAGCTGAGAAAATTTCTGACAGGGGTGTGAAGTAAGCCTGCGCAGATATACAAAATGTAACAAAAGAAGGGGAAAGAATGTGATGGAAGAAAATATTTTACAGGGCGTATGGCCGGAATGGCAGATCGTCAGAAAGATCGGGAAGGGATCCTTCGGAGTGGTATATGAGGCGGTACGCAGAGATCATCAGATTGAGAGCCGCACCGCAGTAAAAGTAATCTCTATCCCTCAGGATGAATCGGAGATTGAGTCGCTTCGTTCTGAGGGGCTGAGCGCCGATGGGACGATGACCTATCTCCGGGGAATTGTGAACGATTTCGTTCGGGAGATCCAGCTGATGGAATCCCTGAAGGGAGTCCAGAATATCGTCAGCGTTGAAGACTACAAAGTGGTGGAGAAGATAAATCGGCCGGGGTGGGATATTTACATACGGATGGAACTGCTGACTCCGTTTAACACTTACATCCAGACAAAGCATATGAACGAGCGTGAGGTGATTAAGCTTGGATGCGACATATGTACGGCGCTTGAACTCTGCGCGAAGCGGAATGTGATCCACCGGGACATTAAGCCGGAAAACATATTTGTTAACAGCTTCGGAGATTTTAAGCTGGGGGATTTCGGCATTGCAAGGAAGCTGGAAAATGTTACAGGCGGACTCTCGCAGAAAGGGACTTATAACTATATGGCGCCAGAAGTGGAGCGGGGAAGACAGTATGACGAAACTGTAGATATATATTCTCTCGGAATGGTTCTCTATCGGCTGATGAACCGAAATCGGCTGCCATTCTTAAATACAGAACAGCAGCTTATGAATCCGAATGAACGGATGGCCGCACTGAGAAGGAGAATGAGCGGCGAGCCTCTTCCGCCGCCATGTGACGCTTCACCTGCCCTGGCGCAGATCATTCTGTGCGCATGCGATTTTGACCCAAAGAAGCGATTCGCGTCTGCTACAGCTATGAAAAATGCGCTTTTAAATGCTGCGGGATATAAGGGCGCGGCTGTGGGCGGAGGAGAGCAGGCCAGGCGGGAAAGCCAAATACAATATGGGAACAGGCAAATTCAGGAAGCAGGGCAAGGTGACGCATACAGAAAGAAAAATCCGGGAACAGAGCAGGAAGAAACGGAAAAGAGCAAAAGAGCAGGCAAGAAAAAGAAATCAAAAATACCGATGATCCTAGCCAGCGTTCTGGCTGTCGCAGTTGTGGGAGCTGCCGGAATATTTACTGCGGTTAAATTTGCCGGAAAGAATGTATCAGAGAGTGTTGTGGCGGAGAGAGAGGATGATACGGGGCAGGATCTATCTGAAACGGCGGACGAGTCAAAATCAGACGAAAGCCTGAAAGTATCTGAGCAAACTGCAGCTGAGGAGAAAAGCCCGGCAGTTATGAAGCTTTCAGATATGACTCCAGTGAATGCGAGCGATGGCTTTACGGATGCGGAGAGCACGATGGATACGCTCGGCAATTCATATAACGGGGGTAATACTTTGGAGCTGCATACGTACGGCTCCAGCGCATGGGGAGAATATGGATATGCGGAAGACCGTGTGACATTTGCGGAATATAAAATCCAGAATCAGTATGAATCTATGACGGGAACGGCCGCTGTGTCTGACATGACTTCTGATGAAAAAGTCGGAGCCCGCCTGGAGTTTCTCGGGGATGATGAGATACTGGCGTATTATGATGTGGAACGAAAGACAGAGCCGATTAAATTTAAACTTGATTTGAGTGGAGTAGATGTACTGAAGATTAATCTTGTATACAGATCTGTTGATGGAACAGGGGATGTTTATGTATTGCTGGCAGACGCCGAATTGATGGAAGCAGCTGAATTAACAGAGAATTCTGCAGCAGAAGACAACAGAGAGATGGAACAGGAAGTTATAGATTTGACAGATATGAAGATGACGAATGGAAATGACCGCATCACAGTGATTGATGACCACACAAGAAATGATGTTTTTGGAAATATCTATTCTCCGGCGAACCTGTTAGAACTTGAGACCTATGGCTCGAGCTCCTGGGGGAACCATGGATATGCCGAAGATCGTGCGGCTTTTGCTGAATACCATCTTGGAGGAGAATATTCCAGACTGACAGGAACAATTGCGGTATCAGATAAAATGATTGATGATGTCGGGGCGAAACTTGTGATTCTCGGAGATGATACTGAGCTTGTTCAATATAATATTACCAAGAAGACAGAGCCTGTCACTGTTGATCTGGAACTGACGGGGATCTCCTGGCTGAGAATTGAGCTTCGCTTTTATTCAGATGACGGAACGGGGGACGTATTTGTCCTGCTGTCGGATTTTGAACTTCACAGATAGTAACAGTCTTGCTGTTAGAAAATACAAGGGAGGAAGAAGAGTATGTATTGTCAAAATTGTGGAAACCAGTTAAGGGAGGGGACTAAGTTCTGCCCGAAATGCGGAGCTCCGGCGCCTCAATCATCAGGGCAGGGAACACCGCATAATAATCCGGCGGGGAGCGGCGGAAATGCTGGCGGATATCCGTCGGGAGGAATATCGTCAGGAGGGAATATGTCAGGCGGAGCAATGGCAGCCGGGAAGAAGAAAAAAGTCCCGATATTTGCGATTGGCGCGATTGTGATACTGGTGATAGTTGCGGCCTTTATCCTGAGATTGTTTTTTGGGGGCGGCTATAAAACACCGATCAAAAACCTGATAGAAGGAGTTGAAAAGCAGGACGGGAAACAGATTATGAAAGCATTTCCTGACGAGATGCTTGAACTGGTTGAGGAAGAAACCGGTTATGACAGAAATGAGATGGCAGAGGAGCTAGAAGACTCATTTTCCTATTTTGCAGGTATTGACCTGACAGATGTTGATTATGAAATTGATTATGAGATAGAGGATGCATTTGATCTGTCGGAAAGGGAGATCAGAGAGATAGAGGATGCTCTGGCGGAAAGTGATCTTGTGCTTGAAATTAAAGAGGGGAAAGAGGTCGAGATTACTCTGACAGGGACGGTTAAAGGTGGAGAATCAAATGCTGAAACAAAAAACGAAGAAACTATAACTATTGAGGTTATTAAGGTGGGTGGAAGTTGGTATATCAATCCAGATTCCATGTAGACCAATGAATGCGTATGTAACAGTTCAGAAAATTCATAACTGCTGACTGAACTGCTACTATATAAAATTTTACAAAAGAAAAGGAGAAAAACAAATGGCAGTAGCATCACTAGTATTAGGAATCATTTCAATTGTAATTGGGCTATTCAGCGCAGGCAGCCTGGGGTGGCTTGGAGCGATCCTTGGAATTATCGGGATTATAATGGGAGCTCAGGCAAAAAAAGTACCGGATCAGTCGGGACTTGCGTCAGCTGGGTTTGTTTGTTCTATTATCGGAACTATCCTGTGCCTGCTCATGTATATTGCGTGTATCGCATGTGTTGGAGGCCTGGCGGCATTGTCATAGGCATTGATGGGAAAGATACTATTGACTGAAAAGCGGAGATGCATGGTTGTGCATCTCCAATTAATAAAAAAGAAAGAATGGTAGAGAGTGTGGGAGTACAAATTGGATCAATGACAATCCCATATTACGGCTTATTTATTGTATTGGGAGTGCTCGCGGCGGGAATAGCCGGATATGTTCAGACGCGCGTATATCAAATGGATTTTAATGATTTTGCGTCTCTTGCGGGAGCCGCCGGGCTTGGAGCTATGGTGGGAGCAAAGCTCCTGTATCTTGTTGTATCGCTTCCGGCGATTGATTATTCAAGACTGCTGGAGAGCGGATATCTGAATAGCCTGATTACCGGCGGTTTTGTTTTTTACGGTGGACTGGCAGGGGGATTTGCAGGGGTGATTCTTTGCGGAAAACTTTTGAAAATTGATACTCCTCAATATATAAAAATTTATATTCCGGTCATACCTCTTGCACATGCATTTGGACGAATCGGATGTCTGCTGACCGGGTGCTGTTACGGGATTCCATATAACGGACCGGGAGCGGTTACATATACAGAATCATTATTTGCGCCGCGTCAGGCAGCGCTCTTTCCTGTTCAGGGGATAGAGGCGGCAACGGAACTTTTACTTTCGTTTTCCCTGTTTGTTTATATAAACAGGAAGCAAAAAGATTTGCTAAGCGTTGAAATATATCTGGCGGGATATGCCGTTATTCGGTTCGTCCTTGAGTTTTTCAGAAATGATAATGCAGAGAGGGGGATATTCTGCGGATTGTCGACCTCACAGTGGATCAGTATCGTTCTGTTCATGGGAGCGGTGTGGAACAGTTGCAGTAAAAATTTCAGATTGGGGAATTTGCCCCGGGTATGGGAACGGAATAGAAATAGGTAGGCGTAAAGTAACGGGGAATTGTGAAATGAAAAGTAGAAAGAATGAAAAAAGCATAGCCAGGTGTGCAATTGGCAGTATGGGAATCGTGGCAGGTGTAGCTGCAGTTGTACTGTGTGCGTGCTCCGGCTACCCAAAATCTGAGAATGACTGGGGAAATGCTGAAGAAGAGTATGAAGATGAAATTAAATTATATATTGAAGAGCGCTATGGTTTAGCGGATAACCCTGTTTATGGCATACGAGTATCAAATACGGTGCGGAAAGACGGGAGTAGGAAAACAACATATGATGAGGAGTTTATAGAAGGATCCAATGGCGGTGCGGTTTTTTATAAAGTAGTACATCCGTCTGAAAATGAAGACGGACTGGTCTGCATCTACTTGGCGGATGATGAAAATGGAAGCATATTTTTGAACGCTGAATATGTTTATGATTATAGAGTGGCGGGATCAGGAGGATATACGGTCAGTTTATGCAACCCGGAAATCAAGAGCAGGTGTTATGCTGTGATAAATGACAATTGGCTTGTCTGGGCGGAAATGTCAGAAGAGGAAGATTTGACTGCTTCTGCCGGTAAGGATATTACACAGTATAAAGAAGAGGTTTACGGATATAGGCTGACGGGCAGCAGTATGGAAGAATCGTATCGGATAACAAGAGAGATTAGACAGGGAGACACAGGAGAACTAAGAGCTTATACTATTCGGAATCAATCAGAACTGGTTGTATATGCCTCGGGGTATACCAGCTATACGGCAGAAGGTGCACAATATGTTTCGACTCAGCAAGAGTTCTGTGACAGGGCGAATGAACTTCTGAAAGAAAGTGGAGTAGAGAATATTGCGTTGGATAAAACATCCTGGAATAATCGCTGGTTTGGAATTGAGACAGATGAAAGCCAGCTGGGGAAAGAAATAGTCAAGGTGGACTTTGCTTACAGTAACATCATGACAAACGAAAATAATGACGAGATTATAGACATCGAAATTGAAACAAATAGAAAGAAAACGGAGGCAGAAGAAAGGGGTCGTCAGGAAGAGATTAATGATTCGCCGGTCGTATATGGATAAATATATACTGGATAAGTTATGCATATATTAACCGCCCTTTGGGTTCCGTACCTTTTTCTTATGGATTACGTAATGGCCGGCAATTCTTTCATAACGGCTTTGGCATTAGCCATTGCATCGCTTGTAATTTCAGCATCAGACATGCATCCGGAAAGTTCCGGAACCTCAACAATAAAAGCGCTATCATCTTCAGGGCAGTTGGGCGGGATATTTATGATTCAGGGCAATGTCTCCAGAAAATCCAGCAGCGCGCTGTATTGCTTCGGTTCAAGCCGCGCTGCGGATTCTAATAATCTCCGCTGCTGTTCGTTTATTTGAATTGTCTTTCCGTCCTCTTCAAGAAAGAACTGAGAAAGAGACAGTCCGAATGCATCGCAGATTTTAACAAGCGATGGAATTGTAGGCAGCATATTTTTCCGATACCAGGTGGAAATAGTGGACTGGGTCAGTCCGGACTTCTCTGCAAGCTGGTATTCCGACCAGCCTCGTTCCAGCCTGAGCCGGGTAATTTTATCTAATATATTCACAAGAAACACCTCCGAAATATAAGTTAGTTTGTTCGGAAATTTAATCTGAAATACAGAAAATTCCCGAAAATACCACGAACATGTCATTTCATTATACGGGAAATCAATATTGCAAAATATAACGATAAGACGTATAATATTAACGTGATAACGTGTTGAAATTGTGATAACAGGATAAAACAGAGATGAAATTAAAGGTAATTATTTTAGACCATAATACGGAATTTGTAAATCGTCTTGCGAAAGCTTTTCAAAAGAAATATGAAGATAAAATAAGTCTGATGCTGTTTTCGGATAAAGAAATGATGTATAACAGCCTGAAAAAAACAAGAGCGGATATTCTGTTTTCGGATCAGCCGACAGAGATTGATGAAAGCAGAATCGGTTTTCGTATTGTGAAAGGCTGTTTTTGTGATGCTCCAGATGTAAGTGAGATAGATGGGATACCCGCAGTCTGCCGGTATCAGAAAGTAGAAAATATCTATAAGTCGATTCTCGGAATTTATGCGGAAAACGCCCCGGATTTTAGAAAGAATGAAGGTGATTCACGTGCAAGGGTTGTATTCTTCGTCTCTGCCCAGGGCGGAAGTGGAACATCATCAGCGGCTGCAGCTTATGCCCTGCGCAGCGCGGCAGAGGGGCGAAACATTTTTTATCTGAATCTGGAGCGGCTGGGAGATGCAGATCTTTATTTTACAGGCGATGGAAATTTAAGCTTTTCGGATGTAATCTATGCTTTAAAGAGCCGAAACGGTAATCTGGCGCTGAAGCTGGCAAGTCTTATACAAACAGATGCGTCAGGGGTGGAATTTTTCCATACCTGTAAAAATGCGTATGATATGTTTGAACTAAAAGACCAGGAAATAGAGACTTTGCTCTCTGTATTGGCACATATGGAGAAATACGAGGAAGTGGTTGTTGATCTGTCAGGAAGTATAACGGAGCGCATAATCGGACTGATGCAGAGCCGGGCGGACCGTATTGCATATATAGCCGATGGGAGTGAGTGCGGTAACGGGAAGTTTGAACGGTTCTGTGAAGTTGTCCGTATTCTGGAGGAGAGGCAGGAGTTTCGTATTCTGGACAAGATGATTCTGTTGTATAACCGTTATAGCTCTAAGACAGGGATTCAGATGGAAAAAACGGCAGTTCCTGTACTGGGAGGAATACATCGGTTTGAAGGAATTGCGGGAAGAGCACTGATACGTGAGATAGCTAAGATTGATGTACTAAGCAGGATATAGAGATTTGCCATGACGGAAGAAAAGAAGTTACAAATAGTAAAGAAGCTGAAAAAGAAAATATTTGAACGGTATAATCTGAACGGGATGTCAGACGATGCGTTGGAAACGGCGATAGAGGGCCTGATCATTGAAGAGGTGAAGGGCGAGTACATCACAATTGAAGAGCGGGTGGATATAACAGAGCGAATATTCAATTCCATCCGCGGGCTGGGGCTTCTGGATTCAATTATAAAAGACGACCAGATTACCGAGGTGATGATTAACGGGCCGAATGACATTTTTATAGAAAAGGACGGTACACTCTTTAAGCTGGAGCAGAAATTCGATGATGAAAAACAACTGGAAGATATCATACAAAAGATTGTGGGCCAGGCGGGAAGAGAAGTGAACCAGGCAAATCCCATCGTGGATACAAGGCTGCCGGACGGTTCACGTGTAAATGTGGTTCTGCCTCCGATCTCGCTGAACGGCGCTACTGTGACGATCCGTAAGTTTTCTAAGACCCCGATGACGATCGAACAGCTTTTAAAGTATGGATCAATTACCCGTGAAGTAGCTCATGTCCTGGAGATTCTGGTGAGGGCAAAGTATAACATCTTCATATCGGGAGGAACAGGATCCGGGAAAACGACTTTTTTAAATGCTATGTCAGCTTTTATTCCGCATGATGAGCGTGTGATTACGATTGAGGATTCGGCTGAGCTGCAAATTGAGGGGATTGACAATCTGGTCCGGATGGAGACAAGGAATGCGAATACATCGGGCAGCGGCGCGGTTACGATACGAGATCTGATCCGTTCATCTCTCCGTATGAGACCGGAGAGAATTATCGTGGGCGAGGTCAGAGGCGGTGAGGCGCTGGATATGCTGCAGGCTATGAATACAGGACATGACGGATCGCTTAGTACAGGACACGCCAATGGGACAAGAGATATGCTCCGCCGTCTGGAGACGATGGTACTCCAGGGATCAGAGGGGCTTCCTCTGGAAGCAATCCGACAGCAGATTGCCTCGGCGGTGGATATTATTATTCATCTGTCCAGGCTGAGGGACAAGACGAGGAGAACGATGGAGATCAGCGAGATTACCGGATATGAGAATGGAGAAATCCAGATCAATCCTGTTTATAAATTCGAGGAAGATGAGAAAAGCACCCTGGAAAGAGTTTCGGGACGGCTTGTACGGACAGAGCGGCCGTTTATAAACGATTATAAGTTGAGAATTGCAGGGATCAACGAGGTTATATAACCATGTTTGGAAAGAGGAAAGCAGAGAAAAAGGCGGCGGGAGCCGACACGGCAGACACTTTAAAAGCCAAAAAGCAAAAAGTGAAAAAGCAGAAACAGAAAAAAGAGAAAAAGAAGAAGGAGCAGTACCGGGAGCTGAGAGGGCTGCTCGGCGTTGGCAAGGATTACCATGTCTACCACATGAAACCCGGTGATTACTTTGTTTCATGGGCAGCGGGTTTTGCAGCCGGTGTGGTTGTGCTGTTCGCCTTTTTTAACAACCTGATTCTGGCGCTTGCCGGAGGGATCGTATGTGCAGTGGTTTTGCCGAAATACTACTGTGAATACCGAAAGAAGAAACAGACAGCTGAACTGAGAACACAGTTTAAGGATCTTCTTGAATCGCTTACGGCTTCATATTCTGCCGGACAGAATACGGTGGAGGCCTTTCGGGACGCAGAGTCTGATATGGCGTCTATTTATGGGGACGGCGCGGACATTGTGCAGGAAGTGAAAATCATCTGCACAGGACTGGACAACAATATCAATATAGAAGAACTGCTCCTGGACTTTGCCAGGAGAAGCGGACTTGATGATGCCATGAGCTTTGCGAATGTATTCGAGGTATGTAACCGCCAAGGCGGAGATTTGAAGAGAATTGTATCTGATACGCGGGAGATTATCAATGATAAAATTGAGATCGAGATGGAGATAGAGACGATGCTTGCCGGATCAAAGAATGAGCTGAACATTATGATGGTAATGCCGGTTGTGATTGTCGTTATGCTCAAAGGCCTGGGGACAGGAATGGCAGGTTCAAACACTCCTGCAACGGTTCTTGTCAAGATCATCTGCATTGGAATATTCTTGCTGGCTTACGCAATGGGGAAAAAGATAACAGATATTAAGGTGTGAAGCGGGGGAAAAGTATGGATACAGTACAGCTTATTCTTCTGGTACTGGCAACGGGAATGACTGCGGCATGGATTCTGTTTGCGAAGAGATATGAAGCGTCATATGCGCAGATCGTCAGTTCGATCGACCCGGAACAATATAAGTATCCGGAATTGTTTACAGTGGGCTTTGCTCTGATGGAGATCCTCAGGATCAACAGCCGGAGCAAGAAGGGGCGCAGGAGAGTCAAGGAGATCGCAGAGGTGCAGGGGCGGCAGTATGCAGAGTATTACTTCTATGTGATTAATGCAGAGAAGTGGACATACGGTTTTACAGTGCTCGTTTTATTCTTTATACTTGGCGCTATGGCCAATGAGCCGTTGGCAGTGCTGTTCGGCGCGGTTATGGCTTTTCTGGTTATGTGGTACATAGAAGAACTGCTTAATGATAAGCTGGAAGCACGCAGGGACGAACTCCTGGCGGATCTGCCCCAGGTGCTCTTGAAGCTGACACTGCTGGTTAATTCCGGCATGACGCTCCGGGAAGCATGGAAAAAGGTTGCCGACGGCGACGACCGGGTGCTGTACCTGGAAATGCAGGCGACAGTGAACGAGATGCAGAACGGTGTATCAGAACTGGCAGCCTACAGGAACTTTGCAGACCGCTGTTCAATCAAGCAGATCAGAAGGTTTACTTCCACAGTAATCCAGAACATGCAAAAGGGAAATGCGGAGGTGTCTTATTTCCTGAAAGAGATGTCAGATGAGATGTGGGAGGAGAAAAAGCACCTGGTGAAGCGAAAAGGAGAGACGGCGAATTCCAAACTGATGATTCCGACGGCGATGATCTTCATCGGAATCCTGGGAATGATTATGATCCCGGTATTTTTAACCATGTAAGTAAATGGGAAACCATTTTGCTTAGATAAAAGAAATCATTATGAAAAGGGAGAAGGAAAAATGGGAGAAAAATTAGAGAATGCATTGAGGAAATTTATGTTTACAGTGCAGAATAAACTGATTGCGGATGAGAGAGGCGATTCTAATATGGTGGCGGTAATTGTACTCATTGTAATTATTCTGGCAGTAGCAGCTATCTTTAGAGAACAACTATTATCAGCAGTAAATTCTGTATTTGAACAGCTTACAGAGTTTATAGGATGAACAAGGTTCATTGTCATATGCGTGTGAAATATTAGGGAATACATATAAAAGAAAATGAAACATTTAAAAAATGAAAACGGAGCCATCATGGTGGAGGCCTCTATCTACATGCCTCTTGTACTCTGTACCGTGATGGCTCTGTTATATCTGGCTTTATTTAATATGCAGGAATATATGATGCTGTATCAGGTGCATCGCGTGGCTGCTGTCGCGTCACGGGAAGACGCTTATCTTGGATATGAGGAATTCAGGATGGGGCAGGATAATGAGATCGACTTTGACTGGGGAGAGAAAAGTGGTCCGTCCGTGGATACCATTGCATCTTACTATGGTGCTTATACAAGTCATGCGACCAGCATGTACAGGGAACTGGGGACAGCGTTGTCTATCGGTACAGGAAGCACCGTGGACAGCAGCGGTTACACTTCAAGATTTGCGGACGCGGCCAGGAAGTCTACGTTGATCGCTCTTGGCACAGTCAGTGCTCCGGAAGTAGAGATAGATCCCGGGTTCTGGGGAACGGACGTGACGGTGACGATTACTCACTCTCTGTCCATGCCAGGCGTACTGGCATATCTCGGATACGATGGCAGCAGAACTATAAGGACGGCAGCATACAGTTATTCCGTGAACCCCAGTGAATTCGTCCGAAACGTGGATCTTGCTTCGGATCTGGTATCGTATATCATGGAAAAATGCGGTTTGTCCCAGAGCTATGAACAATTTCTGAAAGAGACGGACAAGGTGTTGTCAAAAATTTTGAATTGAGGGGGAGGAAACTATGAGACTCTTTTATAAAAATAAAGGAACGATCTCGGTATTTCTTAGTCTGATCCTCCTTCCGGTTATCCTTGTGGCCGGACTGACTGTAGACGCTTCCAGAATCTATCTGGCGAAAGTCATCATCTCAGACGCGGGAGAGATGGCTATGAATGCGGGGCTGGCGCAGTATAACGAAGAGCTTCACGATGAATACGGCATTCTTGTTATGGAAAAATCCCCCATGGCGATGTCAGAGGAGTTGGAAGGGTATTTTAATACCTCTTTAAGCGGCAGTGGACTTCCGGACGAAGGGGATTATCAGAGGATATTGGATCTGATGTCTGAGAACTTTGAAGCGGTCAATGTAGCTGGTTCAGAGATATACAGGACGGAAGTGGAGAAACAGCAGATCATCGAATATATGAAATACCGCGCTCCGGTCTGCCTGACTGAGCTGGTGCTGAATAAGTTTGACATGCTTAAAGATACGAAGCTGATGGCGGAATCAACGGAAGCGCAGCTTGATTTCGGCCAGGCGATGGAAGACTGCCAGGATGCGTTTGAGGATGCAATAGAGTCTCTTGAAGCTTTAAACTCAGCTATAGAGAGCTTTCCTTCTGACGATACTGTGCGTCAGGAGCTGGAGAATACAGAGCGTGATTATAAAGAAATAATGTCGATGGCACTTCTGATGAGAGAAGTGATCCAGGGAGACGAAATAAGCAGAAATTATGACAAAAATGCAAAGAGTGAAGATCTGAAAGAAATAGCGGAGGCATATATAGATGCTGCAAAAAAGGTGAATCTGTCTGTGCCGATCAGTTCCGGGACATTCAACGCCTATGCGGATGCAATGTATTATTCGAATACTGTAAGTCATCTGAAAGGGGTTGATAAGCTTCTCACAGACTATGATAAGGCGAAAGAGGACTCAGGCCCGGAAAACCAGGATGGGAGTGAAGAACAGTCCCGGGAAAACGTCACGGATGACAGTGAGCGGAAAGAGCTTGAAAAGATCGTAAATGACTACAAGGCACAGTCTGACCGTATTTCTGGTTATTCCACCGCACTTTTAAAGCTTGTTAATGATACAATCAGCAGCCATTATAACAGGCTGAATGGATGGCGTGAAGCGGCAGATAATGGGGAGAAAGCAGCAAAAACCGCATACGATAGGCTAGAGACAGTAAAGGAAAAACTGACTGAAGCAGAGAATAAATTTAACTCCTGGAACGAAAAATACACTGAGTTGGAGAAAGTGGGAAAATCCGGTGATATGGGGGAAGACATAGAGTACTACAGGGATTTCTTCAGCACCGGTGAGGGAAGCACGGATGCGAGACAGCTAGATGCATTGTGTGCAGCTGTGGCGTCGAACGAGGGATTTTTCAGAGAATTCCAGGATGCGTTGAAAAATGAGAAGTTTTTCGATGAGTCAGTAGCTTCAGCCTCTCCGTCCAGCCAGTTTGGAACATATGAATCTCATGCACGATCCGCAGTAAACGAAATTAGCCCTGATTATGATTCTGTGAACCAAATTCGAAACGGTTATGTTAATAATTATATTCATATTACGATATCGACTTCTTCTGTAAAGAGGAGCATAAACAATGAACCGTTTTACAAAAAACTGCAGGAGTACTGCAAAGAAGGAGTTGGAAACGGCTCGCCCGACGAACAGAATAAGGCGAATGAGACATTGCGGGAGAGCGAAAACGCGGCGGAAGAAGCTGCAAAGACGGACAGTTATCCTACATTCAACTGGTCAGAGGTCGAAGTGCGTCTGCCGTCCTCGGAAGCAGGAGCGTCCGTAAGAGACGCAGACGGGGCAGCAGATATGGATTTTGATGCTAATGTGTCCAATAGCGGGGCCCGGGACAATATTATCTCGGAATTTAAGGAATCGATTAGTGCGGCCATATCATTTCTTGATTGTGTAGATCAGATTGTGGCTGACGGCTTGGAGAATTTGTATATTGCAGAATATGCTATGCAGATGTTTTCCTATTATACTGTGAATAAAACCTCGGACGGCCAGGAAAAACCAGTCCAGGATATCATCAGCCTGAGCGGCTATGACTTAACGGGACGGCCGGCATATCAGGCTGAGGCGGAGTATATCCTCTGGGGCGATCAGTCGTCTCAGAATAATGTAGGGAATACAATTGCGATGATCTTCGGAATACGGATGTTATTTAATTCTTTTTTTGCCTTTACAAATACCACAATTAATGGGATAGCTCATTCGGCAGCATCGTTGATAGCGGCGGGAGCTCCCTATCTGATTCCTGTCATAAAAGCAGTAATTAAGCTGGGATATGCAGGAGTGGAAACAGCGGATGATATGATAAAGATCAAACAGGGCCAGGGGGTTACGATATTTAAAGATGAGTCCACCTGGACGACTCTGGGAGGAAATAATACGGAGAAAGTAACTTTTAATTATTCCGAATATCTGAGAGTGTTCCTGAATGTATCCATTCTGGCCGGACATAAAGTGGATATTCTGAGCAGGATTGCGGATTGTATTCAGGTAGATAAGAACCAGGGAGATGAGGAGGAAAAAGTTGACCTTATCAGCAGTTACACAATGATTCAGGTTGAAGCTAAGGTAAAAGTCAGGACGACATTCATGAGGAAGTGGTCGGACTTCGGCAGCGGAGGCTGGGGATTCCCGGATGATACTTATACGGTTCTATACCAGAGCATACTCGGGTACTAAAGTCGGGAAACATGGACATAAGTCAACATGAAATATTCTTGCTGCATGATGAACTATTAAAGAGGGAAACAGACATGAAGACACAGGAGAAACTGAAAGATTCCAGAGGATCACTGACTGTAGAGGCTTTGCTTTTTCTGATCCCGTTTATCATCGCGTTCTGCACGATCATAAATGCGGCCCGGTTCGTCCAGGCGGAGGTGCTGATCCACCACGCGATTACCCAGAGTGCAAAGCAGATCTCGGCATACAGCTATGTGCTGACCAAGTCACAGATTTCCGCAAAGATGCAGGACTCGAATGAAAAGAGTGAGAAGTTTCAGGCGGACGTAGAAAAGGCGGCGAGCTCCATCCAGGGGCTGGCTGAGGCGGCCGGAGCTTCTGATGAACTTGTGGAAGGCGTGTTCAGCCTTGCGAAGTCAGAGACAAGGGAACTGATTATGACACAGATCGCTGGAGAACTGACGAGAGATGTAATTGAAGATTCCATCAGCCTGATTTCTGACAATCCGGATGAATTTCTGTCAGATACGGGGATTGTGGGCGGTCTGGACGGCCTGGATTTTTCACAGTCCGAATGGGTCTCCACCCGGGAGGGAGAGAAAGCAAATATCAAGATCGTAGTGACATATACGATGAAAAATGTACTTTTCCCGAATTTTGATTTCGGGCAGTATGAATTCCGCCAGAGCGCGTCTACGCTGATCTGGTGAGAAAGGGGGCGGATGATGAAGTCTGGTGTGTTGAGTTCTGGAATCAACTGGATAAAAACACAGATGAAAGCCCGAAGTTTCCGGATACTGGCTGCGGCCGGGATATTGACAGGAATTGCGCTTGGCGCGGAGTTCCTCCTCTTTTCTTACAGTATCCTGAAGATAGCCAGGTATCTGATGCTTCTGGAAGGCATGTTTGTGATCGCATGGATCGATCAGCATGAGCGGAGGATTCCAAACCGCATCCTGCTCCTGCTGCTGGGAATCCGGGCGGTGATACTTGCGGCTGAGTGGATTCTGGTTCCGTCCATGGGACTGGCGCTGCTAATCTCATCGGCGCTGGGACTCCTGCTGGGAGGAGGGCTGTTCCTGATCGCTCATTTGATATCCAGAGGCGGCGTGGGAATGGGAGATGTGAAGCTCTTCGCAGTGATCGGAACTTATGTCGGTGCAGGAAGTATTATGCCGCTGGTATTCCTGACAGCGCTTGCGGCGGCGCTATACAGCCTGGTTATGCTTGCGCTTAAGAAAGTGAGTATGAAAGAGGAAATCCCGTTCGCGCCTTTTGTTCTGGCAGGGGTGATACTGGCGATGGCGCTCGGCATGTGAGATGGAACTGCGCAGAGATGAGAAGTGTGGAGGCTGGTTTCGCAGGCGGTGTGAACCTATTACTGCGCAAAATAGGGAAAAGGGGAAGAGCATAGATGAAGAGGAATGTAATAATATTGTTTGTGGCCCTGCTGGCGCTGTCCTGGTATTCGGCAGGGTCAGAAGCTGCCAATAAGCCGAAGGAGCTGAAAGCACACCTGGACCGGGCGGAGGAGCTTGAAGCAAAGGAAATCTACGTGGACGCGGCTGAGGAATATGAGGCGGCGTTGGAATATGATCCGGAGAATGCGGAGATTTATGTGAAAAGAGCGCAGGCTTTGCTGAACAGCGGGGACGACAGAGAATTTATCTCTATTTGTGAGGATACGGCAGAGAACTTTCAGGAAGATACACAGGCGCTGGATCTTCTGATGGAGTATTATGAGAAGAATGGTTATGAAGACCGGGCGGTTCAATATCTGAGAGACTTTACCGAGAATTACCCGGATAATGAGAATGCCCGGGAGTGGTTTCTGGAACTGCAGGGAAGCTATACCGAATTGTACTGCCGATATGAAGAATATGGAGAAATCGTAAATGATACGATGGTAGTACTGGATGATGAATTATACGGAATCGCGGACGCGGAGGGAAGTGAGCTGATCCCTGCGGAATATAAGGAGCTGTATCCTTTCTCAGAGGATGGATTCGCCCTTGCCCGGAAGACGGACGGAACATGGATCTACATTGATGAAGACGGGCAGACAAGAAAGGTTCCGGATCCGGAGTATAAGAATCCGGGTACGTTCAGTGAGGAGAGAACACCGGCAGAAATGGACGGGAAATACGGATATCTGGACGGGGACATGGAACCAGCCGGGGACTTCATATGGGATGAACTAACGGCGGTGAAGAATGGGACAGGTGCAGGAAAAACGGATGGGAAATGGGCGCTTGTAGATGAAAACGGCGAAGCAAAAAATGATGACAGATATGATGATATTGTAACAGACGAGATCGGTTTCTGCTCTGCGCAGGAAAGAATCTTTGTAAAAAAGGACAACTTCTGGATGCTGGTGAATACAAAGGGGGAAGAGATCGGAGAGCTTGTGTTCGAGGATGCAAAAGCATTCACGGCTGAAGGATGCGCTGCGGTGTGTATAGATGGAAAATGGGGATTCATTGACGATGTCGGGGAAATGGTAATTGAATGTACCTATGATAATGCAGAATCTTTTCAGAACGGATACGCAGCTGTGTGCGTTGGCGATAAGTGGGGGTATATTGATGAAGAAGGCAATATTGTGATAGAACCGGTATTTACGAAAGCATCTCATTTTTCGTCAGAGGGAACAGCGGTGGTGGAGCAGATGTCGCAGGGAGAAGACGTACAGCGGCTGATCCAGCTGAACCTGTTTAAATAGAACTATGAAGGAGGAAACGAAAAATGGATTTGTTCAGGTATGACGAGCAGGACGGAAAAAAATATCTGATATATGAAAAGAGAGAGAAAGATGTCCTTGATACATTTACAATGGAAATGCTGTCAAACAACAGGATTGAAGGGATAGTTCCGTTCTCGTATATCCAGATAGACCATGAAATCCATATGAAGTACAATGTGACGGGATTAAAGAGTATGATGGAATTGTTTTCGGGCAAAATAAACCGTAAAACAATTCTTAACATCCTGGGGTCAATGGCTGATGCGGTGCTCAAGGCTGAGGATTACATGCTGGAGAGTTCCTCCTATCTGTTTGACGAGTCATTTATCTACGTGGATACGGAAAATATGAAAGTATCAATGGTGGTGCTTCCGCTTGAGCGGAGTGGAGAAAAACCGGAAAACTTTTTGAAAAGGCTGCTTTTCGATATACCATATGACGAGTCGGAGGACTGTAGCTATGTTGCAGAACTGGTCAGCTTTCTGGGCAGCGGGAAAAGCTTCTCCATGCAGTCATTCAGAGAACAAATCTCCGAGATGAAACACAGAAGGATGCAGGAGAAAAAGGAACCCGTAAAGAACGCAATCCTTGGGGAAAAGTCAGGGGAAGCCAGGCGGGACATATATACACCGCCGATGCGTGCGGGGAGACGGGATGAAGACATGACTGCTTTTATACCTCAGACGGAGAAAGAGAAGTTATCGGTAAAACCGGATACAGCGAAAAAGGGTGGAAAAAGTCATCTAAAAAATTCTGAGGATTTAATTGGGAAAATGGATGTTATTTATTCTGATATGTCGGAAGAGGAACCGGAGGGAAAAAGATTTGGGATTTTTGGAAAAAAGGAGAAGGGGGAAAAGAAGCTTCTGTTCGGGAAAAAGCAGGAGAAGAAATCCGGGGTTCTTTCTGGGGCTACTGGTAAAATGCCTCTTGCCGGGCTTAAGATACCGGGAATGGATTTGCCTGGCAAGATACTGAATCAGGAACAGGAAGAAAAAAAGGCGGATAGAATAGATATGCCTGTGAAACAGATTTCTATTCCGGCGCAGAAGGTTGAAATCAGATGTCAGGAAAACCTGGAGATGGATTTCGGAGATACAGTAAATATAGAGACTTATGACGATAAGGATGAAACTCTGATGCTGCATCCGGAGCCGGAACAGCCAGAAAAGCCGCATCCCGGAGAAATCCCGGTACGGCAGGAGCATCCCAGGCAGAGATTTCTTCTGCACCGCTGCCGCACGGATGAGAATTTTGAAATCAGAGGAGATATCGTAAGAGTGGGGAGGAGTTCTTCGGTTTCCGACATCTGCATTCCGGGGAATCCGGGGATAGGGCGGATTCACGTTGTGCTGTATGTGCGTGACGGGCAGGTATTTATCGCTGATAACGGTTCAAAGAATAAGACTTTTGTAGACGGCACGGAACTGAAGCCGGAGGATCCGCCGATGCTTCTTCTCTCTGGATCTAAGATTAAAATGAGCGATGAAGAATTCGAGTTCCGGATTTCCAGATAAGGGGGAACGAGATGAGATATCTGACGGTGGAGTATACAGATCAGGGAAAACGGAAAAATGTAAATCAGGACTCTATGCTGATACTTAGAATGGGTGAGGCCGATTCCGCGGGGCAGCTGGAAAAACGGACGGAACGAAGCAGCGATGCAGAGAGTGTGCTCGCAGTCGTCTGCGACGGCATGGGAGGCCTGCAGGAGGGGGAGATGGCGAGTGCACAGATGCTGCAGATGTTTTCTGAGTGGTATCATACTGTGTATTCGTCTATTCGGCAAAAGGAGACGGAGGATGAATTTGAAGACAGCCTGTACGAATCCTGGGAAAATCTGTTCAAAACATCTCATGAGATGATACAGGCATATGGAAAGCTGAATAAGATAAAGATCGGGACGACAGCGACGGCAGTGCTCTTTGAGAAGGAAAGATATTATATCGCACATGTGGGCGATAGCAGAGTATACGAAATTACAGATCAGGTAAGGCGTTTGACGAGAGATCAGAATTTCGCGGGCATTACATCTGATCAGCGACAGTACACGACAAATACAGGCATGGTCAAGAATGCGTCCAGCATCCTGATCCAGGGAATTGGCGCATCAGAAAATATACGTCCGGTCTATCAGAGCGGGGAGATCAGGAAGGGTGCAGTATATCTCCTGTGCAGCGATGGATTCTGGCATAAAACGGAGGATGGAGAGCTGGCTGGGAAGTTTGCCCCGGAGTATATGGTGGAAGAAAGCGTGATGAGGATATGTGTCAGGGAACATGTGAAACTGCTCCGAGAACGCGGAGAGCGGGATGATATTACAGTACTGATGGTTAGGGAAGCCTATAATTGAAAAGTGAAGGGCTGTCGGGTAAAAATCGGTATTAACCGACAGCCACCTTCTGTCTCGGTAAAATTTTACGCAACTTTTGTGTAGTCAATAATGGAAATCTCGCTGGCCATTTTTTCAGCCATTAAAATGATGTCATCAATTTTTTCTAAAATATCGGTATTAAAAAGCTCATCGCCACATTGTGTACACTTAACGCAGGGGACATTTTTAATAATTAAAATGCAGTTTTTTAGAGTCACTGTGTAGGTGGTTGTAGATTCGGTCATTTCGCCGCTTTTGCAGGATAAACAAGTCATTAATCTCTCTCCCTTCTGGTTTTTAGATCATCCTTAAACTTTGTGCTATCAGGAATATATGCTGTTATAATTTTTGAAAATTCTCCATTGTCACTTGCAACTACATGTAATATTATATTTTTTTCACCGTATCCAAATATTAAACAGCTTGGCCACGGAAAATCTTCAGGATATTGTTCTATTATTTCTCCGGTCATAATACAGTGTTTTATGTCCTTCTGGGTAATACCACGCTCGATACATCTGTTTGATGCGTGCTGGCTCATGAATACTCTTTTTTTATTATAATATTCTCTGAGTGTATTAATATCAATCAAATCATACCCTCCATAAAATTGATAACGTTTATTTTGGATAATTATATAATATCACAAAATACCGTGAATTGTATTTTTTTATTGCAGAATATAACGATAAAGCGTATAATAATAACGTTAATACAAACTGAAACGTGGTTTTAAGAGGGGGATCAGGTGTATGGACTTGATTTCTAATGAATTAATATTTTACAGTGGACTTATCATTACAGGCATCACGGTCATTGCGGCGGTGATTTTTTTCGTTGTCTCCAGGATATCCGGGCGAAGGCTGAAGGCAAAGCTGGATGAGGAATATGGCCCACAGGAGAAAAGGTCTGAGTAAAGAGGTGCGGCAATGTCACAGGTGATTGCGTCAACATATGAGATAATCGGAAAGATCGGCTCTGGCGGCGGGGGAAATGTCTATCTTGCGAATCACCTCCGTCTTGGGAAAAAAGTAGTTCTTAAGGCAGATAAGAGGAAGATTACGACCCGTCCGGAACTTCTGCGCCGTGAAGTGGATATTCTGAAGGACTTGCGACATTCGTATATTCCCAAGGTCTATGACTATTTTACAGAGGACAATATTACATATACGGTAATGGATTTCATCGAGGGGGAAAGCCTTGATAAACCTCTGAGAAGGGGCGAGCGATTTCCTCAGCCGCAGGTGATCTGCTGGGCGGAGCAGCTTCTGGAGGCGCTCTGTTATCTGCACAGTCCGACTCATGGGGATCCGCCGCGGGGATATGTACACAGCGATATTAAGCCCTCGAATCTGATGAGGACTCCGTATAACGATATCTGCCTGATCGACTTTAATATCGCGCTGGCGCTCGGTGAGGAGAATGTAGTCGGGCGGAGCGAAGGCTATGCATCGCCGGAGCACTATGGCCTGGATTACTCTTCTGTGGGCGACGGCAGATCAATGAGGGAGACGGAAGCGGAGACTGCAGACAGGACAGAAGAGACGGCAACTGCCGAAAATGGTACAGAGACAGAAACCGTAGATAACGGAACGGAGTCGGAGACGGTTACGCTCTCGGAGATGAAGTCCAGGACAGTATATAAGAAGGTTGTGCCTGATGTACGGTCTGATATTTACAGTGTGGGGGCGACTTTATACCATCTGTTGAGCGGAAGACGCCCTGCAAAGTTCGCGGATGAAGTGCAGCCGCTGTCTGAGAAAGAGTTCAGCCCGCAGATCGTACATATTATTTCAAAGGCTATGAATCCGAACCCGGATCTGAGATATCAGACTGCGGAAGAGATGCTGTGGGACTTTAAGCATCTGCGTGAAAATGATCCTCGCACAAAGCGCAGGAGGAGAAACAACAGGATCGTATGTGCGGCGCTGACGCTGTTTTTCTGTGCAGGCGTTTCTGCTGTGTTCATTGGGCTTAAGAGAATGCAGTCTGAGGAAACAGGGCTGAAGCTTGCGGAATACTCTGAGAACGCATTGGCAGAAGGAGACACCGGCCAGGCGGTCCAGTATGCTTTGGAAGCGATACCGGAGAAAACCGGACTCCTTACGCCGTCTGCCGCTCCGGAAGCGCAGAAAGCTCTTACTGACGTGCTGGGAGTCTATGATCTGGCCGATGGATTTAAAAAATGGGACGTTGTGAGTCTGGAGAAAAACCCACTGTACTTGACGGTTTCTCCGAATGGAATGACAGCAGCCTGTATGTGCGAAAAGGAAATCGCAGTGATAGACACGCAGACAGCGGAAGTGACTGCTTCACTGCCTGCGGCGGATTCAGCCATGGCAGAAATCGAATATATAGATAATGACACTATCGTATATGCAGGGGAAGGCGGAGTTACCGCATATGGTATTTCGGAAAACAGGGATCTCTGGAAAGGAGAACCCGGTACAGCGGTCAGTGTTTCGAAAGACGGGAGCGCGGTCGCGGCAGTATATAAGGACGAAAGCCGTGCGGTGATTTATGATACGCAAACGGGAGAAAAGACGGGGGAGATAGACTTTGACGGAAGGCGTCAGAATGCTTCTATGGTAAGCGATAGCTTTGCAAATCCTTATAATAATCTGTTTGAAATAAATGAAGACGGGACAAGAATTGCGGCAAGCTTTTCGGACGGCTCATTGAGTGTATTTGACTTAAAAGACGGCAGTGAGTGGAAGATACTGGATGAAACTTCTGGCTACAATAGCTTTGAAGGAGGATTTAACGGTGATTACCTTGCGTTTTCCGCGTCAGGCGAAGGGAGTTCCGTATTCGCGATCATAGATGCAGTTCAGAAAACTCAGGCGGTCGGTATGGAGTCGGAAAGCAGCTTTCATGCAAAAACTGATGAGAACGGGGTATATGTTCAGGTCCATAATATCCTTGTGAAAATCGATCCACTGACAGGAGGACAGACGCCTTTGGTGACGACAGATGAAGAGATACTTGAGTATGCTGCCGGCGACCGGTTCACAGCAGCCAGCACGCAGGACAAAATCCTGATCTTTAATTCAGAGGCAGAACTGGTAACAGAGTTTGAGAATGAACAAAAAACAGGTATTCTGCAGATAAGTGATGACCGGATATACGCCGCAAGAATTGATACGCCATCGATCAGTATTATGAGATACGAGGAGAAAGCGGATACGGAAGTAATGAGCTATGATCCGTCATTTGAGCACGACGAGGCGCGGGTCAGTACAGATGAAAATACGGTAACGCTATTTTCCTATCAGCACTTTGGGATATTCGATTCAGAAGGCAATCTGATCATTGAGACTGTGCTGGATGATCCAGAGAACGTATATGATCAGCAGTTTATACGGGAGAGTGGAGAACCCCGGCTTGACGTTACCTATAATGACGGCAGGGTTTTATCATACAGCGCGGCTGACGGATCACTGATTTCAGAGGCGCAGACCGAAATCCCGGATCTGACCCTGGATGAGGAATTTCTGACAGAAGATTTCCGCGTGGAAGCGCCGCTTCATGGGACGCCGCAGCTCTATGACAGGGAGTCCGGAGAGAAAATCGCTGATTTGGAGAAGGATGCGTATCTTACTTATGTGACGCAGGCAGGAGAGTACCTGATTACACAATATATAACGGCAGACGGCGTATGCTACGGAAAACTGCTGGATACAGCGGGAAACATACTGGCGGAGCTGCCATACTTATGCGATGTAAAAGACGGAGAACTATATTTTGACTGTCCAGGAGGAAGTGTGAGAAAAACCGGGATTTACGACCTGGACAGTCTGATTGAAATAGCCCGGGAAAGAGAGTGAAGGAGGGGCAGGAGTTAAGTAAGAAGTAAGTGTTAAGAAGAATAGAGAAAAGCGAAAAATAAAAGTGGAGGAAAACGAAGGTGAAAAAGAAAGTACTGGCATTGACGTTGTCAATGGCACTGCTTCTGGGGTCATCCACGACGGCGGCTCTGGCGGCGGAAGATGAGGGGACAGAGGGGGATAATGCTGCCGGAGGCAGTGCATCCACAGGCAGCGGCACGGGAATCGGTACAGAGAATGGTACTGGCGGCTCATCCAATGGTACAGGCAGTGCGGGGGGAATCGGCTCAGGCGGCACGGTGAAAACCGGAGATCAAAACAATATTGCGCTGCGGGCGGTGTTGGGATGTGCTTCACTTACTGCGTGTACAGTGGTATTAATGAAAAGGAAAAGATCAGTATAAAAGCTGTCTTTTATAAAATGTATGTATGGATTTATCAAATCTGTATATGAAAACAAATGGAGGGATAATAAGGATGAAAAGGAAAGTTTTAGTAGTGATGCTGTCTGTGACACTGCTTGCGGGTTCTTCGGTGATGGAGGCTTTTGCAGCGGGAACAGATGTATCTGCAGAAGAAAATATTACTGACAATATCGTTTTGAATGCGGATACAATGAATGTTGTGGATGATACAGATATTTCCGCAGATGAAGTAGAAAAAAGTGAAATTGCAGATGCAGAAGAAGCAGAAAAGCCAGACAATACAGCAGCGGTTCAGGATGCATCTGACGGAGAGACTGATATCCAGGCAGAAGAGCATGTATCTGGAGTATTAGGGGATAATTTGACATGGGAATTGAGTTCGGATGGGACACTGACTATTTCTGGCGAAGGGGAAATGCAGGCTCAGCGTGATGAATGGGGATATACAACTTATCCATGGGGGGCATATGTCATATCGGATGTTATAATTGAGGACGGTGTAACAAGTATTGGAGAGGGCGCATTTTTGGCAGCATCAGAATTGAAGTCAGTGGAAATTCCAAATAGTGTTACCAGCATTGGCTATCAAGCATTTCAGATGTGCACAGGATTAACCAGCATTTTAATTCCCGATAGTGTAACAAATATAGGAGCTCTGGCTTTTAATAGCTGTGAGGGATTGACCGAGATTTCGATCCCTAATAGTGTGACTAACATTGGCTGGAGAGCGTTCCAATTATGTAATGCGTTGGAAACAGTAAATCTTCCGGAAAATCTTGAGGTGATTGAAGACTCATTGTTTTGGGGATGCTCAAATTTAAAGGAGATTGATATTCCGGCTGGCGTGACAGAAATAGGAGAATCGGCATTTGAAAATTGTAGGAGCTTAACAGACATTACAATTCCGGATAGTGTAACTGCTATAGGGAGATCAGCCTTTGATGGAACTCCATGGAAAGATGCAGCTTTATCGGAAAATGGGTTACTAATTGTTAATAACATACTTGCAGGTTCAGCAAATGACAGCGAATTAATTACCCTGCCAGCAAATTTGATTTCAATTACAGGCGGCGTATTCCAGGGGAATACGAATCTGAAGCAGATTGCCATACCGGACAGTGTTTCTTCAATCGGAGAATTTACATTTGATGATTGTACAAATTTATCAGACGTCAATATTCCGGACAGCCTGACCAGCATCCAGTACGGATTGTTTTATAACTGTGAAAGCCTTACGTCTGTCGAAATTCCGAGAGGAGTTACCTCAATCGGCGGGCGCGCGTTTTTCAATACAGGCCTGACGAGCATCACGATCCCGAAGAGTGTGACCGAGATCGAGGAAGCGGGAGTCGGGTACGAAGGAGAGCCGGATCAGTGGGGAGAATATTGGGATTTGACGCCTGTTGAAGGGTTTACGATTTACGGATATGCAGGTACGGCGGCGGAAACATATGCAAATGAGAATTCATTTACGTTTGTGGCCTTAACCGAGCCAAAACTGGAAATTGTCCCGGAAAGGACGGATGAGGTGTACGTTAAAGGCTCAGGGCAGGATGTGGTGATTTACTGTACCGGTGAATTTGCAGACTTTGTCAGTGTAGAGATGGATGGGGTACTGGTTGATCCGTCAAACTATACAGTAGAAGATGGTTCTACAGTGCTTACGTTTGCCTCCTCTTATCTGGATACACTCTCAGTTGGAAGGCATACAGTAACACTGAATTATATTGATGACAGTATTAGTACTTATCTTACGATTGTAGAAGAAAATGCAGGAGGAACCAATACAGGTACAGGCAGTGGGGCCGGCACAGGCAACGGCACATCCGGCTCCGGTTCCGGCGGCATCGGAAACTCCGGACAAATTGCGGCAGGCGGCACGGTGCGCACGGGAGATCAATCAGCACCGACCCTGTGGATGGTACTGGGACTTATATCGCTGGCAGCCTGCGCAGGAGTAGCAGTGGTAAGAAAAAAGATCTGAATAAAGAATAAATTGCGTAACGGTTCAGTCTCATGAGCTGAACTGTTGCTAAATCGCAGATAGAATTCCCGGCAGAACTGTTATGCATGTTCCCTGCCGGGAGTTTTCTATTCTGTTAAGTTATGTAGGGAGGAAGAGATGTCAAAAGGCAAGAATATAAAACGGGATACGCAGACCAGAAGAACGGTAAGTCCGCAGCCGCTGAAAATATTTACTGCGGCAGTCCCGTTTCTTTTTGGAATTTATTATGAATGGGGCTCAGGGATCATTTGTATTATCCTTCTTGGGATTCTCTGGCACTGTTTCAGATGCAGAGGGGAGATTATCCTGCCTGTGAACCCTTTATTTCTGTCTGCCGTAATAATTCCTGTTATGTATGGAATCAGCTCAATCTGGGCGGTGGATTCCGGTATGGCGTTATTTGGTATGGTTAAGTTTCTGCCGTTACCGCTGTTTGTACTGGCGGTTTCCCAATTAGAACAGAAAGAGAAGGCTTCGCTTCTGGATTATGTTCCGTTATCCGGCGTGATGATGGTGCTGCTGTCAGCGGTGCTTAGCATGCTTCCGGTGATAGATCAGTATTTTATTGTAAACAGTCGTCTGGCAGGCTTCTTTCAGTACCCAAATACATTTGCCCTGTATCTTCTGATTGGTATTATTATTCTGATCTCGGGAGAAAAATGGACAAAGAGCAGTGTCGTGTATCTTGTGGTTCTTATCGGGGGGATTCTTTTGTCAGGGAGCCGTACCGGATTTATCCTGTTTATTCTTACGATTATTTGTTATTTGTTCCTTATGAAGGGCAAGAGGATTCGATGGGTATTGTGCGGAGCAGCTGTTGGTATTGTGTTTCTCGCGGGACTTTATGCGTGGCTTACCGGAGACGCGGAATCTGTTGGCCGCTATCTTACGACATCTCTGTCATCAAGCACGTTTCTAGGAAGGCTGCTGTATTTTAAGGATGCATTACCTGTGATTTTGAGACATCCGCTGGGACTTGGGTATATGGGATATTATTTTACTCAGGGCTCCTTCCAGACAGGCGTATATTCCATTGTAAATATACACAATGAACTGCTTCAGTTTCTGCTGGATATAGGATGGGTACCAACCGTCATTTTCCTTTGGGCGGTAATCAGGGGATTTATAAAGAACGGCCTTCGTGACCGGATGATTATTGCTGTAGTAATGCTTCACAGCATGATGGATTTTAACCTGCAGTTTATATCCGTATTTTTGATCCTGCTTGCTGCGTTAGATGTTCCGGAAGAGAAAGCCGGGAAGAAAGCATTAGGAAAAAAGATTCTGATATTGTGGGCGGGTCTTGTAGGGGGAGTAAGTATCTGGCTGGGAGCAGATTCCGCTTTATATTACCTGAAAATGTATCCGCAGTCCGTTTCCCTGTACCCGGGGAATACGAATGCGTGGCAGCAGCTGCTGGTGGAGGCGGAGAGTACAACGGAGATGGAAGAGCTGGCGGATACAATCCTTGCCCTGAACCCGCAAAACGCACTGGCAAATAACGCAAAGGCGCGGGCTGCTTACTCGGAAGGAGATTTTGGCGCAGTGATTGAATATAAAGAGAAGGCGCTTGTGTATTACCGCTATAATCTGACGGAATACCTGGATTATTTTAATATGCTTTATGTAGGATATCAGCTGTATCTGCAGAATGGAGATCCGGGGAGCGCAGAGATATGCGCGGGGAAAATGAGGGGAATTCCCGAGAGACTGGAAGAAGTAGAGGAAGAAACAGATCCTCTGGCATATAGGATTAACGATAAGCCGGAGCTGGAACTTCCGACGGAGTATTGGGGTGTGTTGGAGAGTTTAGAGTAGTTATCGAAGAAAGGGAAAAGATATGAAATGTAAAAATTGCGGATATGAAAACACAGAGAATGCAAAATACTGTGGAAAATGCGGCGGGAAATTAGAGATGTCAGCCGGTCTGATGGCGGAAGTTGCTCAGGACAAAGAAGACAGAGAAAAAAAGAAGACTAAAAGGAATAAAAAAATCCCGGTGATTTTGTGCGCCAGTCTGCTTATCATTGCGGGAATTGGAGCGGCATTTTTCGTGCTGGATAAAGTGAAGGAAAAACAGTATGGGGAGTGTGTCGCAGAGGCAGAGCGATATTTGGAAGAAATGGATTATGAGAGCGCTGAGGCTTCATTCCTTAAAGCGATAGATATTGATCCGAAAGATCCGGAAGCGAGAAGCGCTCTTACGGAGCTTTATATGAAGGAGACTGACGAATCTGTTCAGGAAATGGATTATATTGCTGCGGAGGAGACATGTCTGAAAGCACTCGAGTTAGAAGAGGATAATCCGGACCTTTATCTCATGCAGGGAGACATTAACAGAAAATTGCATAAGGATTCTGTCACGCCATATGAAAAAGCGTTGGAGCTGAATCCGGATCTGGCAGAGGCTTATATTGGGATTATGCATGTCAAAGCGGCTGCACAGGAATTCGATGAAGTTGAAAAGATGCTGGAAGAGATAAAAGAACTTCCTGTGGCGGAAGATGATGTGGTAAAAAAGTATGCAGAGAACTTTGAGAATTATAGCCGATATCAGGCATATGCGGAAAAATTGTTAAATACAGACTACAATAGCGGATGTAATGCAAACAATTTTGCTACAGGAACTGCACTATTTCAGAGCTTCGGGTTCTGTTTCGCAGGGCTTGTGGACTTTGACGGAAACGGAACTAATGAGCTGGTGATCTGCAAAACAGAAGCCGCCTATGATTCAAAGAACTTACCGAATCAGATTACTGATTACGTACTGGAAGTATGGGGCTATGAAAGGGGAGAGGTGAAACCGCTGTTTTCTGGAACCCCTCTTACATCCGGAGTCTCAGATCGGGTTGTTCTGGCACATAAAGGCGATAAGTGGTATATATGTACAGGAAATACCGGCAGTTCAATGAATATGTCTTACTATACCTATGAAAACGGAGAATTTCTTCCGGAGGTTACATTAGAAGCGAACATTGCGGATTTGTCGAGGAAGATAAATGGGGAAGAAGCCAGCCAGGAGGAGTGGGGTGAAATTGTGGGGCAGTTCGAGCAGGAGGAATATCTGCTCCAGGGATATGAGGCTACTGGTGAGAATACCTGGCCGGATAATATGGGATTCTGGGAGTATGTCCGTGTAGATAATGAGGTGGAGTATCTGGAAAATGCCTGCTACAGGGCAATAGCCGAATCAAGAGAATGGGCTGAGGGGGAAAAGCCGGGCATTGATTATGGAGAATATGTCTATCGGTCAGACGATAGTGAAGTATATGTTTCAAGCTATAGATATAATACAACAGATGCGCAAACAATATTGAGCATCAGTTTTTGTAACCGGGGAGAATATGATGATAGTTATGAATTCGCGTGGAATGAGGAAAAAGGAGCATATGAAAATACATATGATTCCAATGGAGCTGTGCTGACTTATCAACAGGAGGGCGACAAACTTTTTATCGAATTGGTGGATGAAGGCGAAGTGCTTATAAGCGCGGAGCTTCAGCGGAATCCGCAGTATGACTGCTGACACGGAGTCCTTGACGCCCGGTCTTTACACTTTTTTTCCCCGATGCTATAATCATCGGGAGTAAAAAGGAGGCATCCCATGAGTCTGATGGAAAAAATCCCCCGGGATTTCTACAAAGTATTCACAAGTAAATATACAGATTATTACCTGCTTTTCCTGGTATCCATCCATGAGGAGATGAGCCGCTCCTGGTCGGTCTTAGGCCTTACGGAAAAGGAGTGCCGGGCGGTGATGAATGAGAAGATCGCCTCGGAGACGATTCTGTGGGATGAGGAGAATCAGGACGAGGAAGGGGAATTCCTGACCCGTGCGAATATGGCTTCCATGTGCCTGAAACGTTTCGTGGACTGGGGCTGGCTGCGACAGGACTACGACGAGACGCTGAACAGCTATGTTGTGACTTTCCCGGAGTACAGTCAGATGTATGTGGAGCTTTTTGAGCGGCTCTTCGATGAGAATGACAGTATGGAGCGGGAGAGTGTCATGACTATATACAGTCATCTGTATACTTACAATTCTGACGTGGAGAAGAACAACGACATTCTGAAAAGTGCGCTCAGGACTTCGAAACGGCTGGTGCAGATGCTGGCGAACATGCAGGACGGGATGAGGGAGTACTTTGACGAGCTTTCCCTTCAGAAGGACTTCAAGGGGATTCAGGACGTTCTTGTAAAGGAGATCAATAACAGCGACAGCAGGAAATACGCCATACTGACTACCACGGATAGCTTCTACAGGTACAAAGAGGCGGTGAAAGAGCTGATTGATAAAAACCTGGGCGAAAATGAGGCCAGGAGAATACGCTTTGAACGGGAGCTGGCCGGATATGAACCGGATTCTGTGAAATATGCCCGATGCAAAACAGCCATCGCACTCACAGAGGAAGCGGCGGAAACCCTGATACGGATTGAGCGTCAGTTTGACGCGATCGAGCGGCGCTATAATAAGCTGATCGAGCAGAAAACTGTGTTTGCCGGAAGGGCGGCGGCGCGTATCCGGTATATTCTTCAGGAGGGAGTTCAGGAAGAAGAGCAGACCGTGGTGCTTGTCAATCTGCTGAATCAGAGTAAGAAAAAAGAAGAGATTCTAAACCGCCTGGCAGAGCGGATGAAAATGAGCACGGCCTACAGAGTGATGACGGAGAACAGCCTGTATCAGAGGAAGGACTATCGGAAAGAAGAGTTCCGCCCGCAGGCGGTGAATCCGGAGACGGCAGATGAGCGGCCGCTGGATTCCTTTGTTTTAAAGCCGCTTTATACGCAGAAAGAGATCTGGGAGTTTGTCCGGAAGAATGAGCATGACGGCGTGTTCCGCGTGACGGAGGATACGGTTCGCTCTGTGGAGGACCTGGAGAAACTGTTCTTCGTCTGGCAGGAGGCCACGGAAAACGCGGAGAGCGGACGGGAAATTACGCTTGGCGAAGAGCGCGAGAATGCGCAGGGGTTCCGATTCTCCGGGCTTGAGATCAGAGGAATATGTGCGCCGGGCAATGACAGGGAAGGCCTGCAATAAGATAGAGCAGAGAGGAAGAACCATGTTTACATATCTGGAAGAAGTATCGGTTACTGAAGCGGAGCAGATCAGGAGAGCCATACAGGCATTGTTCCGGCAGACCTGCATCCTGCAGGTGAAGTATGACCCTGTGACGCTGACGCCCCGGGATAACCCGCAGTATGAGATCTGTGCGCGCCACAGGAATTTCATAGAAGACTACGTGTCGGTGCTGGGCTGTGAGCTCATCCACGACGCGCAGGAGCATATTTTCCGTCTGACAGGGGATGGGATTGCTCCGGAGAAACTGAACCTGACGGAGACGCTTGTCCTTCTGCTCATGAAGCTGATCTACAGGGATAAGATCATGGGAGAGGGCTTAAAAGCGCCGGTGACGACCTTAAGAGAGATCCGGGAATACGGGAGAAATACGAACCTGATTACGGAGAAGCTGACGGCGGCCCAGTGGCGCGGCGCGCTCTATCTGATGCGGGCCCACCAGGTGATCGATGTGCCCGGAGCGGTCCGGGACGTGGAGGACGAGACGCCGATCTACATATACAGTACGATCAACCTGTATGTAACTGCCGGGGATATTAACGCCCTGATCGAAGAGTACGGAGAGGAGACGGAAGATTTTGAAACGGCCGAAGAAATTATTTACGAGGATGCTGATCAATAACTGGGGTGGAATCAGCCATAAAGTGCTTGAGTTTCACGAATATGTCAACCTGTTCAGCGGGAAGAGCGGTTCGGGAAAATCCACGGTTATGGACGCGATCCAGGTCGTTTTGTACGGGAGCGTTTCCGCCAATTTCCTGAATAAGGCTGCCGATGACTCAAAGAATAAAAGAAGTGTGTTAAGCTATCTGCGCGGCGCTCAGAAGGATGGGAGCGCCAACCGTGCGGATCAGGATTTCTGCTCCCAGATCGTGCTGGAGATCGAAGATACGGGGAACCATACTGCCACCTGCATCGGAGCGGCCTTCGAGGTGGGGAAGAATGATACGGAGCTGAAAAAATATAATTATTTCAGCCATTCCGGAAAGTTCCCGGAGGACGAGTATCTCTGTGACGGTGTTCCCTATTCCATCGGGCAGATCCGGAAGCTGGCGGAGCAGAGAAAGAACAGCACGGACGACCGGGGACACGGGGACGTGAACCGGGTCTACCCCTCCCGGGAGGCGTATATCAATACGCTCTACGACGTGATATTCGGCTATGTGGAGCCGGGGCGTATGATCACGATGGAGAAGAGCGCCATCGCCCTTCGGATGACCAGCGGGACAGGCCAGTTTATCCGGGATTATATGTTCCCCAGGAGCAAAGAGGATACAGTGGCTGTGATCAGTGAGCAGCTCGGGGCGTACCGGGAGATCAGGGAGCGGGTGGAGGATCTGGAGAAACGGATCGCCATGCTCGACGAGATCCACGTTCACAACCAGGAGCTTCTTAAGATCCGCGCGGATAAGATCCATGCGGAGACGGTGCTCAAATACATTGATATCGAGGGGAGCCGGGCCCGGCTGGAGTCAAGGGAAAGTGACCTTGAGACGGCCGGACAGCAGGCCCGGAAGACGGAAGAAGAGCAGGCGGCGCTCCAGGCTGCAATAAAAGGAGCGCGGGATGAGCTGGTGGACGTTAAGGCTGAGATCAAGGAGAGCGACTATGGAAGGAAGCAGCAGGAACTTGATCAGACCCGTCGGACGAGCCGCCTCCTTGCGGGGAATTCGGAGCAGTGGAGGAGAATCCTTCAGGGGCTTTCCCGCTGGGAATCGGAAGGCGGGGCTGCCGACTATGTGAGCAACCGTGCCCTCCAGCTGATCAGTGATTTCAGGGAAGGGGGCGCAACGGAGGATGGCGTCCGGGAATTGAAAAAGCATTTGAACGCTGCTCTTGACAGTATTTCGGATGAGCTGTCCGAACTTAAGACGGAGATTCACAAGGCTGAAAAAGAGCTGGATGAGAAGACAGAAGCGGTTGAGGATATGCAAAATGACAGAAAGCCGTATCCGAAGGAGTTAAAGGCAGCGCGCCAGCAGCTTCAGAGCGCGCTCGGGGATCGGTATGGACGGACGATCCATGTGCACATCCTGGCAGATCTGTTCGACATCACAGATGAAAAGTGGAAGGACGCCGTGGAGGGGCGTCTGGGCCGGATCAAGATGAGTATGATCACGGAGCCTGCGTATGCGCTCGAGGCGGCGAAGATCTTCCGGAAGATGAAGCGGTTTGAGGAAGTGGATCTGATCAACAGCGCGGCGGTGAAAGGGGACTCACCTCGGGCGGAGGCTGGCTCCCTGTATGAAGCGGTGAAGACAGATGTATCCTATGTGGACTGGTGCCTGAAACGTTTCCTGGGCCGGATTCAGAAATGTGAGACGGTGGAGGAGCTGGACAATGTGCGTGACGGTGTGACCCCGGACTGCTATTCTTACAGCGGATATCGTTTCCGCCATCTGAGAAAGAAGGACTATACGAAGAATGCCTGTATCGGGACAAGGGTGTCCCGCGCGAGACTGAAAGAGCTGGAGGATGAGATCCTGGAGCTTCAGAAAGGCCTGATCTTGCGCCGCCAGACGGAGGCGGAACTCAAAGAGGCTCAGAAGTACGAAGCCCTGAATCAGGAGACGGATCAGATCATGCGTCTCGCGGGAGCGGCGGAAGAGCTGGAAAAATACTACAAGAAAGAAGAACAGCTGCAAAAGGAACTGGCCGAGTTAAAAGACGGAACCCGCACGACGGAACTAAAAGCCCGGGAGGCAGAGCTGGAGCGGTCTATCGAGGAGACGGAAGAAGTATCGCGCAGGCTGCAGAAGGAGCAGATCCGTCTCGGTGAGACGAGGGGGAATCTGGAGAAGGAGATCCGGGATATCAAAGAGCGGCTTGAGAACCTTGAGACGGGATTCGTGATGGATGAAGCGTTGCTCCGGGAGGTGAAGGAGACGCTTGAAACGCAGTCTGAGGCGGCCTTCCGGCAGAGGGAGAGAGCCCGTCTGGAGGGCCTTGCAGAGCGCGAGGCGGAAACTTATGACGCCCGGGCCGTGGCGAGAAACCGATTTAATAAGGAGTATCCCTCCTATGGCTTCTCGGGCGTGGAGCATGAGAACGATGGATACGACAAAGTGCTCGAGCGGTGCCGCCACGACTTCGAACCCAAATATAAGGAAGAATTCCAGAAACAGTACGAGCTTGTTTACCATTCTCTCAGGGACAATGTGATCGCAACCATTCACGGGGAGATCAAGGCGGCCTACAGACACCGCCGGGAGATCAATCGGATGCTGTCCAGAATCCGGTTCTCGGACAGTATCTATCAGATCGACATCCTTCCTGCCAGAAACGAGAACGGACAATTCTATGAGATGCTGATGGCAGAGGAACTGGACAGCAAGGTGGTGGACCGCGGTGGTTTCGAAGGACAGATGAGCCTGATGGAAGATGAATTTTTCAGTAAGTATGAGCAGAAGATCCGGCTCCTCACCGAGAAGTTCATGCCGCCCCGGGATGAGGATGGAGCCGGGCGCGAGCGCCACAGGCAGGAGATGGAACGGTTTGCGGACTACAGGAACTATCTGAATTTCAGCATGTATGAGCAGACCATTGACGAGAATGGAAATGAAAAGAAGAATTATGTGGACGATATGGCCGGCGTGGACTCCGGAGGAGAGGGGCAGAATCCCAAGTATGTGGCGCTCCTGGCAGGATTCGCCATGCTGTATATGCAGCAGAGCAACCGGGATTCGAAGATCCGGCTCGTGCTTCTGGACGAGGCGTTCTCCAAGATGGATAAGGAGCGTAGCGAGGTGTGCCTGAGGTATGCCAGAGAGCTGGATCTGCAGCTCATTGTCTGTGTGCCCGACGAGCGGCTCCAGTCGCTGATCCGCAATGTGGACAGCGTGTATGGCTTTAGGCGGTTCCGGAACCAGGTGACGATGATGCATATCGACAAGGGGGATTACCTCAATATGATCGAGGGGCGGGAAGCTGCGGCGGAGAGCGGGAACTCTCCAATGAAAAAACTAAATTATGGCATTATAGTCCGCTGACATTATATACAATGTACCAGGATGAGCTTTTGACAGGGAGTTATGACTATCCGGAGGAGGCGTGACGGATGAGCAGAGAGACGAATTTTTTGATTTACTGTATGGAGAGATACAGATATTATAAGCAGCTTTCCGGGGCAGACGTAGCGGAGCTCTTTGACAGATATGATATTTATGGTTATGTTCTGAAATAATTTGAGGCTCTGCATACTATGGGGGAGGATTATATTATCCGGGATATTGATGAATACATTGGCGCCTGTAGTGAGGATTCCGGTCAGATGAATAGACAAAAAGTGTGATATCCTTTTAAAGCAACAGTTCAGCTATAAAGTTCAATAACACTTTCCGGCAAAATGTGTCCGGAAGCGGAGCGGATGTTTTGCGATATGTATTCTGTGAAAGGAGACAGCCGGAAGACGTTCCGTTCCGGAATCCGGAAAATCTAACAGGCCGAAGAGATGTTTAAAGGCAAAGCGGTGCTCCGGGCAACTTGCTCCGCTCAGACAATCCCTGCGCGCCGCTTAACAACATCTCTCCGCCCTTAAGCTTTTCAGCGGATTCCTCCAAAGTCACATCTTCCGGCTGTCTCCTTCCCCAGAAAGTTTACTCAAACCGTCCGCTCCGCTTCCTGCGCATTTCCAGACGGAAATGTCATTGCCCTAAACAGGCTGTAAAGCACAACTGGCGCGGCTTGAGGGTTTTCGGATGCGAAAGGTTTCCAGCCGCGCCTGCTTCTCGCAGCAGCTATATATTCACTGACTCCCGGCTTGAAAAAGCCCAGGAAACAGCCCCTGTTTTCGGACGTTTTGAACAAGAGCGTTAGTGAACTTTATAGCTGAACTGTTCTGCTGCGGTTTGAAAAGAAAATTTTAAAAACCTCTTGACATTCCGAAATGCAGGTGGTAATCTAATACAGCAACTGCCGAAGACAGCAGGCGCTGAAAAGCGTAAGGATATTTTATCCGCCTGCCGAGGAGAGTGAGATTTATTACGAGAGTATGAATTTACAACCTCTGTGTCTTTGCGGCGCAGAGGTTTTCTTAATGAATATACTTTGGCAGTACACGCAGGTGCAACAGTGCGGCTCCGATATCAGATGGCTGAACTGTTGCGGCAAAATAAATAAGGAGGTGTACCAGAAAGTGGCAAAAGTTGAATTAAAACAGCCGATCGTACAGGCAATCGCAGAAGAGATCAAAGATGCTCAGTCAGTTGTGCTTGTTGATTACCGCGGACTTACAGTTGCTCAGGATACAGAGCTTCGTAAACAGCTCAGAGAAGCCGGTGTGACGTACAAGGTATACAAGAACACGATGATGAAGAGAGCTTTTGAAGGAACTGAGTTTGAAGGCCTTGAGAACTGTCTGGAAGGGCCGAGCGCTATCGCGGTATCCAAGGACGATGCGACAGCACCGGCAAGAATCCTGTGCAATTTCGCAAAGGACGCACCGGCACTGGAACTTAAGGGCGGCGTTGTAGAAGGAAGTGTTTATGACGTTGCAGGACTGACAGAACTTTCCAAGATTCCTTCAAGAGAAGTTCTTCTTTCCAGACTTCTTGGAAGCATGCAGTCTCCGATTGCCAACTTCGCGCGCGTTATCAAACAGATCGCGGAGAAGGATGGAGAAGCTGCTCCTGAAGCAGCAGAGGCTCCGGCTGAGGCGGCAGCAGAAGCTCCGGCTGAAACTCCGGCAGAGTAATGTGAGCATCGCAGGATGCACAGAGGAGTGCGCGTAAAGCGCAGATGGAGAAATCCGTAGAGAAAATAAGAATCAATCATTTGAGAAAATAAAAAATGGAGGATAAGAAAAATGGCTAAATTGACAACAGCTGAAATGATCGAAGCGATCAAAGAGTTATCAGTATTAGAGTTAAACGAGCTTGTAAAGGCTTGTGAAGAAGAGTTCGGCGTATCTGCGGCAGCAGGCGTTGTAGTTGCAGCAGCAGGCGGAGACGGAGCTGCGGCAGCAGATGAGAAGGATGAGTTTGACGTAGAGCTTGTATCTGCAGGCGCTTCTAAGGTTAAGGTTATCAAGGTTGTACGTGAGATCACAGGTCTTGGCCTGAAAGAGGCTAAAGAGCTCGTTGACAACGCTCCGAAGGTAGTGAAAGAGGCTGTTTCCAAGGCTGAGGCTGAGGAGATCAAGGCGAAACTGGAAGAGCAGGGCGCTGAGGTTAACCTGAAATAATTGACCGGAAAAAAGCAGACCGCAGAAGATGAAAAACTTCTGCGGTCTTTTGCGTCGTTGTCGAATAGTATCAGATAAGGATGAATAATATCATATATGGAGAAAAATGTCAAGAAAAACTTGATGAAAGTTGTTGACAATAAAAAGAGCTTTGTGATATAGTAAAAAATGCACTATTATGGAAAGGTATGCCATATTAGCCGCAATTATACTATTGCATGGCTCTTTTCATTATAATAGAGATTCAAATAGAGGAGTGAAACGTCAATGGAGAAAAACAGGATCCGTCCCATCAAAACCGGCAAAGGCTTCCGCATGAGTTATTCCAGACGGAAAGAAGTATTGGAGATGCCGAACCTCATTGAAGTTCAGAAGGATTCCTATCAGTGGTTTCTGGATGAAGGGCTCAAAGAGGTGTTCGATGACATTTCCCCGATCGCGGATTACAGCGGTCACCTGAGTCTGGAATTTGTGGATTTTACACTCTGCGAAGATGATGTAAAGTACACAATCGACGAGTGCAAGGAGAGAGACGCGACTTATGCCGCGCCACTAAAAGTCAGGGTGAGGCTTCACAACAAAGAGACTGATGAGATCAATGAACATGAGATCTTTATGGGAGATCTTCCGCTGATGACTAAGACAGGTACGTTTGTCATTAACGGAGCAGAGCGTGTTATCGTCAGCCAGCTCGTCCGTTCTCCGGGCATCTATTACGGCATTGCGCATGATAAGCTCGGCAAGAAGCTCTATTCGGCTACAGTGATCCCGAACAGGGGTGCCTGGCTTGAGTATGAGACAGACTCCAATGACGTTTTTTATGTGCGTGTTGACCGGACACGAAAGGTGCCGATTACTGTGCTGATCCGTGCCCTCGGTATTGGCACTAACGCTGAGATTATAGATCTGTTCGGCGAGGAGCCGAAGATTCTTGCAAGCTTTGGAAAGGACACTGCTGAGAACTATCAGGAGGGTCTTTTAGAGCTGTATAAAAAGATCCGTCCGGGCGAGCCGCTGGCAGTGGACAGTGCGGAGAGCCTGATCAACAGCATGTTCTTTGACCCGAGACGTTACGATCTCGCGAAAGTAGGCCGTTATAAATTCAATAAAAAACTGATGCTTAAGAACCGTGTTGTGGGGCAGATCCTTGCTGAGGATGTGGTAAGCCCGCTGACAGGTGAAGTTGTGGCGGAAAAAGGGACAAAGATTACCCGGGAGATTGCAGACGCGATCCAGAATTCCGCGGCAGGATATCTTTGGGTTGAGGGCGAGGATGAGTCCAGAAATATCAAGATCCTTTCCAATATGATGGTAGATCTGCAGGCAGTCGTAGATATTGAGCCGAAGGAAGTGGGCGTGACAGAGCAGGTGTACTATCCGGTTCTGGCAGGCATCATCGAGGAGTCCGCAGGCGACGTCGATGAGATGAAGCGTATGATTCGCCGCGATATCCACGACCTGATTCCGAAGCATATTACAAAAGAGGATATTCTGGCGTCCATCAACTACAACATGCATCTTGAGTATGGCATGGGAAATGACGACGATATCGACCATCTGGGCAACCGCCGTATCCGCGCGGTCGGCGAGCTGCTTCAGAACCAGTACAGAATCGGTCTGTCCAGACTGGAACGAGTTGTGCGCGAGCGTATGACAACACAGGATCAGGAGGGGATTTCCCCGCAGTCACTGATCAATATCAAACCGGTGACCGCGGCGGTGAAAGAGTTCTTCGGATCTTCCCAGCTGTCCCAGTTCATGGATCAGAACAACCCGCTGGGCGAGCTGACCCACAAGAGACGTCTCTCCGCACTCGGTCCCGGCGGTCTTTCCAGAGACCGCGCCGGATTCGAGGTGCGTGACGTGCACTACTCCCATTACGGGAGAATGTGTCCGATTGAGACCCCCGAGGGTCCGAATATCGGTCTGATTAACTCTCTTGCGTGCTACGCAAGGATCAACCAGTACGGCTTTGTTGAGGCGCCGTACCGCAGGGTGGATAAGTCCGATCCGGCGAATCCGCGCGTTACAGATGAAGTTGTCTATATGACGGCGGATGAGGAAGATAATTACCATGTGGCTCAGGCGAATACGCCTCTGGATGAGGAAGGCCATTTTGTAAATAAGAATGTATCCGGCCGTTACCGCGAGGAGACCCAGGAGTACGAGAGAAGCAAGTTCGATTATATGGACGTGTCTCCTAAGATGGTATTCTCAGTGGCGACAGCCCTGATTCCGTTCCTTCAGAACGACGATGCCAACCGTGCGCTCATGGGATCTAACATGCAGCGCCAGGCAGTGCCGCTTCTGACAACAGAGGCTCCGGTCGTGGGAACAGGTATGGAAGTAAAATCGGCTGTTGACTCCGGAGTGTGCGTGGTTGCAGAGCAGGCGGGAACTGTCGAGAGTTCTACTTCCAAAGAGATCGTGATCCGCCATGAGGACGGGACGAAGAAAGCTTATAAGCTGACGAAGTTCCAGCGGAGCAACCAGAGCAACTGCTACAATCAGAGACCGATCGTCAACAAAGGTGACGTTATAGAAGAGGGACAGGTTATCGCGGACGGCCCGTCCACATCCGGCGGAGAGATGGCTCTTGGAAAGAATCCGCTGATCGGCTTCATGACATGGGAAGGTTACAATTACGAGGATGCGGTTCTCTTAAGTGAGCGTCTTGTACAGGATGACGTATATACTTCTGTCCATATTGAAGAGTATGAGGCAGAGGCCAGAGACACGAAGCTCGGACCTGAGGAGATCACAAGAGATATCCCGGGCGTGGGCGACGATGCACTGAAGGATCTGGACGAGAGAGGTATCATCCGCATCGGCGCGGAAGTACGCGCAGGGGATATCCTTGTCGGCAAGGTGACTCCGAAGGGAGAGACAGAGCTGACGGCGGAGGAGAGACTGCTCCGCGCGATCTTCGGCGAGAAGGCCCGGGAGGTAAGAGACACTTCCCTTAAGGTGCCCCACGGAGAGTATGGTATCGTAGTAGATGCAAAGGTGTTCACAAGAGAGAACGGCGACGAGCTCTCACCGGGAGTAAACCAGGCGGTCCGCATCTATATCGCTCAGAAGAGAAAGATCTCCGTTGGAGATAAGATGGCCGGACGTCACGGCAACAAGGGTGTGGTTTCCCGCGTGCTTCCGGTGGAGGATATGCCGTTCCTTCCGAACGGACGCCCGCTGGATATCGTGCTGAACCCCCTGGGTGTGCCGTCACGTATGAATATCGGACAGGTGCTTGAGATCCACTTAAGCCTTGCGGCGAAAGCGCTTGGATTTAATATCTCTACCCCGGTATTTGACGGGGCCAACGAGAATGACATCATGGATACTCTGGATCTGGCCAATGATTATGTGAACCTTGAATGGGAAGAATTTGAGAAGAAGCACGGCGAGGAGCTGCTTCCGGAAGTGCTTCAGTATCTTTCTGACAATAGAGAACACAGGAAGCTGTGGAAGGGAGTTCCGCTTTCAAGAGACGGAAAGGTGCGCCTGCGTGACGGACGTACCGGCGAGTTCTTTGACAGCCCGGTAACCATCGGACACATGCATTACCTGAAGCTTCATCACCTGGTAGACGACAAGATTCATGCCCGCTCAACAGGCCCGTACTCCCTTGTTACGCAGCAGCCGCTGGGCGGAAAAGCCCAGTTCGGCGGACAGCGTTTCGGAGAGATGGAGGTGTGGGCTCTGGAGGCTTACGGCGCGTCGTACACGCTGCAGGAGATCCTGACTGTGAAGTCCGACGACGTCGTGGGACGTGTGAAGACTTACGAGGCGATTATCAAGGGCGAGAATATTCCGGAACCGGGAGTGCCGGAGTCTTTCAAGGTGCTGTTAAAAGAGCTGCAGTCATTGGCTCTGGATGTGCGTGTGCTCCGCGACGACAACACAGAAGTGGAGATTATGGAGAACGTGGATTACGGTGAGACTGACCTGCGCCGGATTATCGAGGGAGACCGGAAATACCGGGATGAGAATGAGTCCTTCGGCGATCACGGATTTACCGAGCAGGAGTTCGTGGGAGAAGAACTGGAAGATATTGAGCCGGAAGAGGACGAGGAACCGGACGACAGTGATCTGGATGATATCGCGTTTGATGAATATTCGGATTACGATGAAGAATAATGGGGAGGAGCCATATCTATGCCAAATAACAATGAACAACAATATCAACCGTTAACATTTGATGCGATCAAGATCGGTCTGGCTTCACCGGAAAAAATTCTGGAGTGGTCCAGAGGTGAGGTTACAAAACCGGAGACCATCAATTACAGGACATTAAAGCCTGAGAAGGACGGTCTGTTCTGCGAGAGGATTTTCGGACCCAGCAAGGACTGGGAGTGCCACTGCGGCAAGTATAAGAAAATCCGTTATAAAGGCGTTGTGTGCGACCGGTGCGGCGTTGAGGTTACGAAAGCCAGCGTACGCCGCGAGCGTATGGGGCACATCGCTTTAGCGGCTCCGGTATCCCATATCTGGTATTTCAAGGGGATTCCGAGCCGGATGGGACTGATCCTTGACATCTCTCCGAGAACGCTGGAGAGGGTGCTGTACTTTGCTTCCTACATCGTGCTGGATAAGGGGGAGACGGATCTGCAGAACAAGCAGATTCTTTCCGAGGCAGAGTATCAGGAGCAGAGAGAGAAGTGGGGCGGCGGCGCGTTCCGTGTGGGGATGGGCGCCGAGGCCATCAAAGAGCTTCTGGAGGCTATTGACCTTGAAAAGGAATATACAGAGCTGCAGGCTGCGCTTGAAAACGCGACAGGCCAGAAACGTGCGAGAATCGTAAAGAGACTGGAAGTCGTAGAGGCGTTCCGCGAATCCGGAAACCGTCCGGAGTGGATGATCCTCTCGGCGATTCCGGTGATTCCTCCGGATCTGCGCCCTATGGTGCAGCTGGACGGCGGACGTTTCGCTACGTCTGACTTAAATGACCTGTACAGAAGAATTATCAACAGAAATAACCGTCTGAAGAGACTGCTTGAGCTGGGCGCTCCGGATATCATTGTGAGAAATGAGAAGCGTATGCTTCAGGAGGCGGTTGACGCGCTGATCGACAACGGCCGCCGCGGCCGCCCGGTAACAGGCCCGGGCAACCGCGCGCTGAAATCCCTGTCCGACATGCTGAAAGGTAAATCCGGGCGTTTCCGTCAGAACCTGCTCGGAAAACGTGTCGACTATTCCGGACGTTCGGTTATCGTCGTAGGACCGGAGCTTAAGATCTATCAGTGCGGTCTGCCCAAGGAGATGGCAATCGAGCTGTTCAAGCCGTTTGTTATGAAAGAGCTTGTGGCAAACGGTACAGCCCACAATATAAAGAATGCCAAGAAGATGGTAGAGAGACTCCAGCCGGAGGTATGGGATGTGCTTGAGGAAGTGATCAAAGAACACCCGGTTATGCTGAACCGTGCTCCTACGCTGCACAGGCTTGGTATCCAGGCATTTGAGCCGATCCTTGTAGAAGGCAAGGCGATCAAGCTGCATCCGCTTGTTTGTACGGCGTACAACGCGGATTTCGACGGAGATCAGATGGCGGTTCACGTTCCGCTGTCCCAGGAGGCACAGGCTGAGTGCCGTTTCCTGCTGCTCTCCCCGAACAACCTGCTGAAGCCGTCTGACGGTGGTCCAGTGGCCGTTCCTTCTCAGGATATGGTCCTCGGTATCTACTACCTGACCCAGGAGAGACCGGGCGTGAAGGGAGAAGGCATGTTCTTCCGGAGCACAAGCGAGGCGATTCTGGCGTATGAGAACGGCTATATTACGCTTCATTCCAGGATCAAAGTGCGTGTGTCAAAGACAATGCCGGACGGTACGGTTAAGACAGGCGTGATTGACGCGACGCTGGGACGCCTGCTGTTCAATGAGATTATTCCGCAGGATCTGGGCTTTGTAGACCGTGAAGTAGAAGGAAATGAGCTTCTGCTTGAGATTGACTTCCATGTAGGTAAAAAGCAGTTAAAGCAGATCCTTGAGAAGGTGATCAACACGCACGGCGCGACGCAGACTGCAGAAGTGCTCGATGATGTAAAGACGATCGGATATAAATATTCTACAAGAGCGGCCATGACCGTATCAATTTCGGATATGACCGTGCCGCCGCGGAAACCGCAGATGATCGAGGAAGCGCAGAATACTGTGGACCAGATCACGAAGAACTATAAGCGCGGTCTTATCACAGAGGAAGAGCGTTATAAAGAAGTTGTAGAGACATGGAAAGCAACGGATGATGAGCTGACAGAAGCGCTGCTGAAAGGTCTTGATAAATACAATAACATCTATATGATGGCTGACTCCGGAGCCCGCGGTTCTGACAAGCAGATCAAACAGCTTGCGGGTATGCGGGGACTAATGGCTGATACGACCGGACGTACCATCGAGCTGCCGATCAAGTCGAACTTCCGTGAAGGTCTGGACGTACTGGAATACTTCATGTCCGCCCACGGAGCCCGTAAAGGTCTGTCTGACACGGCTCTCCGTACCGCCGATTCAGGATACCTGACAAGACGTCTCGTAGACGTTTCCCAGGAGCTGATCATCCACGATTCAGACTGTGTGGAGCCAGGACAGGAGATTCCGGGAATGTATGTGCATGCATTTGAGGACGGAAATGAAGAGATCGAGAGCCTGCAGGAACGTATCACAGGACGGTTCTCCTGCGAGGATATCAAAGATAAAGACGGAAATGTGATTGTAAAGGCAAACCACATGATCACGCCGCACCGCGCGGAGCGCGTGATGAAGAGAGGCGTGGATGGCAGCGGCGAGCCGCTTAAGAGAGTGAAGATCCGTACCATCCTTACCTGTAAGTGTAAGAACGGCGTGTGCGCGAAGTGCTATGGAGCGAACATGGCGACAGGCGAGGCTGTTCAGGTCGGCGAGGCTGTCGGAATCATCGCCGCACAGTCTATCGGCGAGCCGGGTACACAGCTGACCATGCGTACCTTCCATACCGGTGGTGTGGCCGGAGACGATATCACTCAGGGTCTTCCCCGTGTTGAGGAGCTCTTTGAGGCGAGAAAGCCGAAGGGTCTTGCGATCATCACTGAGTTCGCCGGACGGGCGACGCTCTCTGATACAAAGAAGAAGAGAGAGGTTATTGTCACCAACGAGGAGACTGGTGAATCAAAAGCTTACCTCATCCCGTACGGATCACGTATTAAAGTGCAGGACGGCGCGATGCTGGAGGCCGGAGATGAGCTTACAGAAGGAAGCGTGAACCCGCACGATATCCTGAAGATCAAAGGTCTTCGCGCGGTGCAGGACTACATGCTCCAGGAAGTACAGCGGGTATACCGTCTGCAGGGTGTTGATATCAACGATAAGCATATCGAGGTTATCGTGCGCCAGATGCTTAAAAAAGTCCGCATTGAGGAGAAGGGAGACACAGATTTCCTTCCGGGAACAATGGCAGACGTGCTCGAGTTCAATGAAGTGAACGAGCAGCTGGTAGCTGAGGGCAAGACGCCGGCGACAGGCGAGCAGATCATGCTCGGTATCACAAAGGCGTCCCTTGCTACAGATTCCTTCCTGTCAGCCGCATCCTTCCAGGAGACGACAAAGGTTCTGACAGAGGCCGCGATCAAGGGCAAGGTAGACCACCTTGTAGGACTGAAAGAAAACGTCATCATCGGAAAACATATCCCGGCCGGTACAGGTATGCGGAAATATAGGGATGTGGCTCTGAATACAGACATCAATATGGATGAGAACGTAGAGCTGGATCTGGACGATGAGGACGAGGGCTTTGAGGAAGGAAATGCCGTGGACGAGGCTGCTGCAGGAGATGCGGCAGATGCGCCGGCGGATACAGCGGATGACGCCGCCGCAGAAGACGGCATGGAAACAACAGAAACAGAAGTCCCGGAAGAGGAAGAATTGTCTGCAGAGGACGAAGTTTCTGAAGATACAGCAGAGTAAGAGATTCCAACAGAACAGAAGGCTGGAAACAGCAGACCGGGGAGGGGACAGACGCCGTATGGCGTCTGTCCCCTCCCTCTTTTATTCCCGCGGGCAGCGAGCCGTGCGGACCTGCCTGTATCGTGGGATCTGACCTGACAGGAAAACTGCCGCCGGAGAAGTGTCAGAACATACATGAAACCTACTGAAATAATAAAAATAATATTAAATATAACTAATCAAAATCTTAAAATATTCAATAAAGATAGAAAAATATTCTATTTTTTTATAAAAACGGATTGGATATAATGGCACTATCAACAAACGGCACAGATGAAATGCCAGACAGAAGGAGGATATGTGTATGAAGAAGAAAATGGCTTTAGTGACGATGGCGGCGGTGCTTGCACTCTCAACAGCTGCATGCGGATCCGGAGGGGACACGGGCAGCGACAGCGGACAGACAAGCGGAGGGGAAACATCCGGATCAGAAGTGGCGAACAAGGATAAGCCGTTAGTATGGTTCAATCGTCAGCCTTCCAACAGTTCAACAGGGGAACTTGACATGGCAGCCTTAAGCTTCAACGATGATACTTATTATGTAGGATTCGATGCGAACCAGGGAGCTGAACTTCAGGGAACAATGGTCAGAGACTATATTGAGGCGAACATTGACTCAATCGACCGCAATGGCGACGGCGTGATCGGATACGTACTGGCGATCGGCGACATCGGCCATAATGACTCTGTCGCACGTACAAGAGGCGTCCGCTCCGCTCTTGGAACCGGAGTTGACAAAGACGGAAGCGTCAACAGTGACCCGGTGGGCACCAACACAGACGGATCAGCGTCAGCAGTTCAGGACGGTACTATTGAAGTAAACGGGGAGACATACACAGTGCGTGAGCTTGCTTCCCAGGAAATGAAAAACTCCGCGGGAGCTACATGGGATGCAGCTACGGCAGGCAACGCGATCGGGACATGGGCGTCATCTTTTGGAGATCAGATCGACGTAGTTGTCTCCAACAACGATGGTATGGGAATGTCAATGTTCAATGCATGGTCAAAAGATAATGAAGTTCCCACATTCGGGTATGACGCAAATAACGACGCAGTAGCGGCCATTGCAGAGGGATACGGCGGAACAATCAGCCAGCATGCCGATGTGCAGGCGTACCTGACACTCCGCGTTCTGCGCAACGCGCTTGACGGAGTCGATGTGGATACAGGTATAGGCACAGAGGATGAAGTGGGCAATGTCCTCAGTGATGATGTATATGTATACAATGCGGACGAGCGTTCATACTATGCGCTGAACGTGGCGGTTACAGCTGAAAACTATCAGGAATTCACTGATTCTACCAAGGTTTATGAGCCGGTATCAAATCAGCTTGATGAAAGTGAGCACCCGGAAAAATCCGTATGGCTGAATATTTACAACGCTGCGGACAACTTCCTGAGCTCTACATATCAGCCGCTGCTTCAGAACTATGATGATCTGCTTAACCTCAATGTTGAGTACATCGGCGGCGACGGACAGACAGAGTCCAACATCACAAATCGTCTTGGAAATCCGAGCCAGTATGACGCATTCGCGATCAACATGGTTAAGACAGACAACGCTGCTTCTTACACATCTCTGCTGAGCCAGTAAGAGTTATTGATGACAGAGAACGGTTATTAGGGAGAAGAAATTCTCCCTAATAATATTAATAACCCAAAATATCAATATGTATATACAGGAGTAAAAAGAATGGCAGATAAGAAAGATGACGTCGTCTTATCGATACGCGGCATGAGCAAGTCCTTCGGCCGGAACAGGGTTCTGGATCACATCAATCTGGATGTGAGGCGGGGAACTGTCATGGGGCTGATGGGGGAAAATGGCGCCGGTAAGTCAACAATGATGAAGTGCCTTTTCGGCACATATCAGAAAGATGAGGGCAGTATCTTCCTGGATGGAAAGGAAGTGAGCTTTTCCGGACCGAAAGATGCGCTTGAGAACGGCATTGCGATGGTTCATCAGGAACTAAACCAATGTCTGGAAAGAAATGTAACTGACAATTTATTCCTCGGACGCTACCCCACTAACGCTATGGGAGTGGTGGATGAGGGAAGAATGAAAAAAGAGGCCTCAGAACTTTTCAGAAAGCTGGGGATGACCGTTAACCTGAATCAGCCGATGCGGAATATGTCCGTATCACAGAGACAGATGTGCGAGATCGCCAAGGCGATATCCTATAATTCAAAGGTGATCGTCCTTGACGAGCCGACCTCCTCCCTGACCGTACAGGAGGTAGACAAGCTGTTCCAGATGATGAGAATGTTGAGAGAACAGGGGATCGCGCTGATTTATATCTCTCATAAGATGGATGAAATTTTCGAGATCTGCGACGAGATATCAGTGCTCAGAGACGGGAATCTGGTTATGACGAAAAAGTCCGGTGAAACAGATATGAATGAACTGATCGCGGCAATGGTCGGACGATCCCTTGAGAATCGTTTCCCGCCTGTGGATAATATGCCAAAAGATGTGATCCTGTCTGTTCAGCATTTGTCAACAAAGTTTGAGCCGCATCTGCAGGATATCTCATTTGATGTAAGAGAGGGCGAGATATTCGGACTGTACGGCCTGGTAGGAGCCGGACGGACGGAGCTTCTTGAAACGATTTTCGGCGTTCGTACAAGGGCCGCCGGACGCGTTTACTTTAATAAGCGTCTGATGAATTTCGGAAGCGCAAGGGAAGCCATGGATCATGGATTTGCCATGATCACAGAGGAAAGAAAAGCGAACGGGCTTTTTCTGAAGAGCGACCTTACATTTAATACCACGATAGCGAATCTGAACGCGTACAAATCAGGCGTTGCGCTTTCGGATGTGAAGATGGTAAAGGCAACTGCAAACGAGATCAAAGTCATGCACACCAAATGTATGGGGCCGGATGATATGATCACGAGTCTTTCCGGGGGGAACCAGCAGAAAGTGATATTCGGAAAATGGCTGGAGCGTGATCCGCAGGTATTTATGATGGATGAGCCGACAAGAGGAATCGACGTCGGGGCGAAATATGAAATATACGAGCTGATCATTAATATGGCGAAACAGGGAAAGACTATCATTGTTGTCTCCTCTGAGATGCCGGAGATTCTGGGAATCACGAACCGCATCGGGGTTATGTCCAACGGACATCTTTCCGGAATTGTTAATACAAAAGAGACAAATCAGGAAGAACTTTTAAGGCTCAGTGCAAAATACCTATAGTGAGGGAGATAGAAGAATATGGCTAATGGTAAGATCCTTACGGCTGACCAGGAAATGCAGCTGCGTCGGCCAATCGACGATTATATCGGTAAAATCCAGACGAAGATTGACAGCCTCAGAGAAGAGGGGACAGATAAGGTTGTCTCTTATCAGAACACGATTGACAATGTAAAAAGAGACCGGACTCTTACAAAAGGAGAAAAAGAGAACCGGATTGCAGCGCTCAGGGCAGAACTGGAAAAGGCAAAGGCAGTTGAAACTCAGAATAAAGGAGAAATCTCAAAACTGATCTCGGACGCAGAAGCCTACATTAAAGCACACTTTGACAAGGAATATTATCAGCCGGTGAAAGCAAGCTGCAGTGCAGAGAAAACAGCTGCAAAAGAAAAATATCAGAAAAAGCTGGCGGAGCTTGAAAAAGAGCATCAGCAGACAATGACAAAACTGTCTGACCATCAGGAGATCAAGGACGAGAAATATGTTTACAAAAACAGACAGTTCGACGCGAAGATGGACTACCAGAAAGACCTCCAGCAGATCAAGGACAGAAGTCATGCCGCGTTTACGTATAAGTACCATCTGATCGATATGCTGCGCATGTCCAGATTCACTTTCGCGGAGTCACGGGCGCAGAAATGGGAGAATTACAAATATACATTTAACCGCAGAGCCTTTCTTCTGCAGAACGGCCTGTATATTGCGATTATCATCATTTTTATCGCTCTGTGTATCATCACGCCGATGGTCAAGGGCTCACCGCTGCTTACCTACAATAACGTGCTGAATATTCTCCAGCAGGCTTCTCCGAGAATGTTCCTCGCGCTTGGCGTGGCGGCTCTGATTCTCCTCGCAGGTACAGACCTCTCCATCGGACGAATGGTGGGAATGGGTATGACAACGGCAACGATCATCATGCATCAGGGCGTTAATACGGGCGGTGTATTCGGACACATTTTTGACTTTACGACAATGCCCGTTGGCATAAGAGTGATTTTCGCGTTGGTAATGTGCGTTGTGCTGTGTACGTTTTTTACAACGATTGCAGGCTTCTTTACCGCGAAGTTTAAAATGCATCCGTTTATTTCAACGATGGCGAACATGCTTGTGATTTTCGGCCTTGTTACATACGCGACAAAAGGAGTATCCTTCGGCGCTATCGAGCCTGCGATCCCGAACATAGTTATACCGAAGGTCAACGGATTCCCAACGATTATCCTCTGGGCAGTAGCGGCGGTTATAATCGTATGGTTCATATGGAACAAGACAACATTCGGTAAAAACCTGTACGCTGTCGGAGGCAATCCGGAAGCGGCGTCTGTTTCGGGTATTTCCGTATTTGCCGTAACGGTCGGAGCGTTTGTCATGGCAGGCATCCTTTACGGATTCGGCTCCTGGCTTGAGTGCATCAGAATGGTTGGCTCCGGATCCGCAGCGTATGGACAGGGATGGGAGATGGACGCGATCGCGGCCTGCGTAGTCGGCGGAGTGTCATTTACAGGCGGTATCGGCAAGATCTCAGGTGTGGTAGTCGGCGTATTTATTTTCACAGCGCTTACATACTCCCTGACAATCCTTGGAATTGATACAAATCTGCAGTTTGTATTCTCCGGTATTATTATTCTGGTAGCAGTAACCCTTGACTGCCTGAAATACGTTCAGAAAAAATAGTAGATTCTAATTAAAAAACAGAGCGGCGGATCATGTGGTTGTGGTCTGCCGCTCCTTTTTCTGAACGATGGAACGGAGTTCAGATTTACATTTATTTGTGCATTTGTTATAATAAAAAACGAGTGAGAAATATGCATTTTGGAGAAAATGACATGGATAAATATACTGTACTATTAGTGGATGACGAGGAAGAGGTCATTCAGGTCATTATGAAGAAAATGAACTGGGACGGGCTGGGATTTTCGGTGATCGGCTATGCGGAGAATGGCGTAAAGGCCCTCGAATTGGTGGAGGAATTCCAGCCGGATGTGGTCATGACAGATATCAGAATGCCGTATATGGACGGAATGGAACTGGCTGACCGCATCAGGACAGAGTATCCGGCGACCAGGATTCTGATTTTTACAGGGTTTGACGAGTTTGAGTACGCGAAGGAAGCAGTTCATCTGGAAGTTGAGGAGTATATACTCAAGCCGGTTAATTCCATGGAACTGACAAATGTATTTACACAGCTTAAGATCAAGCTGGACCAGGACATCAGCGAGAAGAGGAACACACAGATTCTACAGCAGTATTACATGGATTCGCTTCCGCTTTTGCAGGCCAATTTCTATACTACACTCATTGAAGGAAGGATACGTGAAGAGGAGCTTGAGAAGTATCTTTCAGATTATCAGATTTCATTTGAGGGGCCGTTTTTCTGCTGCCTGGTGATTCACACCTCGTCTACCCAGGTGCCGGAGAACATGAATCCGCTGCTCTTATCCACATCCGTGCAGAAACAGGCGGAAGAGCGGCTGGGCGGGAAGTGGCAGGCAAAGAGTTTTATATATCTTGGGAATACGGTGATGCTGGTCCGGCTACAAAATGAAAATGATATTACGGATCTGACGGATGAATGTGACCGTTTCTGCAGATATGTCCACCGCATGATCGGAGCTGTCGTTACAGTGGGAGTCGGCCAGGTCTGTGATCAGATTCTCGATCTGCCCCAGTCATACAACAGCGCGAGAGAAGCAGTGTCGTACAGAGTTATCCATGGCACGATAAGGGCCATCAATATCAGGGAGATCGCCCCGCAGGAGATGAGCGGCGCGGACACGGTGAGGGATACGGGGCTGTCTGACCTGTTTAAGATGATACGCCTGGGAGATGAGTCCGCTATTGAAGAGGCGGCTGCCCGGTACATGGAACGTATCTCTCCCGCGTCCAGGTCTCTGCAGCAGCATCATATTGCCGTGACGGAGCTGGTCAGCGCTCTCTACAGGTTTTCGGTGGAAAATGAGATTACGGCGGATGCGTTTTCGGGGGATATGAGACAGCTGTACAGCCGGCTTTTTGACATGGTGCCGGACGTGCTGAAAGAGTGGCTGGTCAATATCAGCCGGTCCTTTCATGAAAAACTGATCAGCGCCCGCAGCAGATCCACGAAATCCTTTGTGTATAAGGCGGAAGCGTATGTGCATGATCATTATTCAGATGAAAGCCTTTCTCTGGACAGTATATGCGAGGTGCTGGGAGTATCGAATTCCTATTTTTCAACCATCTTCAAAAAGGAAACAGGGAATTCATTTATCGGCTATCTGACAGATTACCGGATGGATCAGGCTTCCCGCCTGCTGATCGAAACAAATGAAAAGAGTTATATTATAGCCAAAAGTGTGGGATACGCGGACCCCAACTATTTCAGTTATGTATTTAAACGGCGGTTTGGCGTGTCTCCTTCCAGGTACAGAACGGAGCATGCGGAAAGTGAATAAGAAGTATTTTGTACGCTTAAGAGCATTAGAACCCAGAGGGATTCAGTCCACTATCATGATAGCGTTTTCTGTGATATCGATTTCCATTATGCTGATCCTTGGGATTGTGATGTATATCAGGTTCTCTAACTCATCCAGACAGGAGATGATTCAGAGCGCGCAGAAGCTGATGGAGCAGACCGGGGAGACGCTGGAGGACTATCTGGTCAGTATGAGGCAGATCTCGGATACCGTCTACTATAACGTGATAAAAGAGAATGATTTCTCCGAGCAGGAGAATGAAATTCAGAGGGGGATGAACCTTCTGTACGAGGCAGACAGCGACAATATTCAAAGCATTGCCATATACAATAACTATGGAAGCCTGATGGCGGCGGAACCGGTTGCCTCTCAAAAGAAAAACCTTGATGTCACACAGCAGGACTGGTATACGCAGGCCATGGAAGAAATGGAAAATATGCATTTCTCCACTCCTCATATACAGAATTTGTTTGACGACGGCACTTTCAGATACTACTGGGTCATTTCCTTAAGCCGGGTGGTTGACCTTACAGACGGAGGAGACTCCAGGCCGGGGGTTCTGCTTGTAGATATGGACTTTTCTAATATCTCGCGGATGATGAATCAGATCAATACATTAAACCGGGGACAGTATTATTATCTGTGTGACAGCAGCGGAAGGATCATTTACCATCCGCGCCAGGTTCAGATCAGCGAGGGAGATTCCGGAGAGAACAGCGTGCAGGCCGCCCGGTACAAAGACGGCGTCTATGATGAGCGGTTCGAGGGAGAGAGGCGGAAGGTGATCGTAAATACTATCAGCTATACGGGCTGGAAGCTGGTGGGAGTGATTCCCTATTCCACGTTTACAAGCGGAATGTTGAACATGAGATACTTTATTATGATGATTATGCTCTTGATGGCAATGATGCTTGTGATCGTCAACCGGGTTGTTTCGGTTCGGATCTCCAGCCCGATCCTGAAACTGAATCACTCGGTCACGGAGTATGAGGCGGGAGAGAAACCGGAGATCTATATTGGCGGATCACAGGAAATCAGGCATCTGGGATACTCCATACAGAAGTCTTATGAGCAGATCGACGATCTGATGAAGAAGATTGTGCTGGAACAGAATGAGAGGAGAAAAAGCGAGCTTGACGCGCTGCAGAGTCAGATTAACCCGCATTTTCTGTATAATGCGCTCGAGTCGATTACGTGGATGGTCGAGGGAGAGCGCAATGACGAGGCTGTGTTTATGATCTCCCAGCTGGCGAAACTGTTCCGGATCAGTCTCTCGCAGGGGCGGACAGTGATAAGTATTAAAGATGAACTTCAGCACGCGCAGAGTTATATGAATATACAGAAGGTCCGCTATAAGAATACCTTCTCCGCAGTGTTTGATGTGGATCAGGAGATATATTCATACTGTACTGTGAAACTTATCCTCCAGCCCATTCTTGAAAATGCCATTAACTACGGAGTCAGCGGTATGGATGACTGTGGGGAGATCAAAGTGTCAGGGAAGAAAGAGGACGGGAAAATCATTCTTTCGGTTGCGGACAACGGAATCGGGATAGCGGAGGAAGACACAGAGCTGTTGCTGACTGACAGCAGCAGGGTTCACAAGCACGGGTCAGGAGTCGGGCTTGTGAATGTCAACAACAGGATTCAGATTCTTTTCGGGAAAGAATACGGCCTTAAGATTGAAAGTGAACCGGATGAGGGAACCACTGTACTGATCTGTATGCCGGCGATCCCCTATACGGATGAAAACAGACAAATTCTGGAAAAGGGATATCTGTTCAGCAAAGAAGAAGTGATTAACAGGGAAGCACAGGGTAAATAGAGATGAAGAACAGTCAAAAAACATTTATTCTGATAGAGACGGTACTCGCTGTCATGGTTATTATACTGGCTTTTCTCATGACAAGCGGGAGGAACGGAGAGGACCGGGAGAAAATCTCCGTGATAGTCCGGGATTCGGATGACAGCCAGTGGACTGCGTTTAAATACGGGCTGAGAATGGCCGCGGAAGATCTGGAAGCAGAGATGTCTGTTGTCAGTACGGGAAGTGTACTGACTGTGGAGGAAGAAAGAAACCTGATAGAAAACGAGATACGGAATGGAGCTGATGCGGTTATTCTGCAGCCGGTTCCGGGGGAAGGCGCGGAGGAAATGGTAAAAGAAGCCGCCGGGAAGACTCTGGTTGTGCTGGCGGAGACTACGGTGCAGGACGCGGGAGAGAATTCCGATATTGCGTTTATAGGGCCGGATAATTATGGCCTGGGAGTGACTCTGGCGGAGGAAATGCTAAAAGATTTTAACGGGAATATTCAGGGAAAAACGCTGGGGGTTCTCTCAGAGACCACGGATTCAGAGGCGGTGTCAGACAGGGAGAGAGGCGCCCTGGACCGGCTGGAAAACGAAGGTGTGGAGTTTGTCTGGTCAGTGTCAGGTTCCTTCGGCGAGAGGAGCAAAAATGCGCTGGAGTCCCAGCCTCAGGTCGATATTGTGATCGCTCTTGACGACAGCAGCCTGAATACAGCGGGAGAAGCTTCTGCGTCCAATAACCTGGACGGCTCGCTGGTGTATGGAATCGGCAGTTCCACAGAGGCGATCTACTATGTGGATACCGGAGCGGCTGAATGCCTGGTGGTGCCCGATGAATTTGACGTCGGGTACGAAAGCCTGACAGAGGCGGTGCAGAGCTTGAGAAAGTTTTTCAGGAGACCCCGGTCTGGCGCTGTAGCTCATACGGTCATCAGAAGAGAAACACTGTTTTCAGAAGAGAATCAGAAAATCCTGTACACCATGAGCCAGTAGCAGGGGAAGCGGGCGCGTTCCTTTTTGATTTCTAAAATGAAAGAAGATCAGAGGTGAAAAATGAGAAGAAAACGAATTTGGGCAGCAGGAATAACAAGCTGTATGAGCATTCTGCTGTTCTGCACCTGCGCAGAACAGGATATGTCCGCGCCGGACAGACTTTATGTGGGGGTAGCCTGTTACAATCAGGGAGATACATTCCTAAGTGAAATGCTGGATATTTTCTCAGAGCAGGTTCAGGAAATGGGCAGCCATGGCACGGAGACCGCGGTGGCAGTCCGGGACGCGGTGGGATCCCAGCGGACCCAGAATGACCAGGTGAAAGAACTGATTAACGCAGGCTGCAATGTCCTTTGTGTAAACCTTGTGGACCGCGCGGATCCTTCGGAGATCATTGACCTTGCGAGGGAAAATGATGTGCCGATCATCTTTTTCAACAGGGAGCCTGTCGCGGAAGATATGATGCAGTGGGACAAGCTCTATTATGTCGGGGCCGATGCGCAGCAGTCGGGAGTGATGCAGGGAGAACTGGCGGTTGATGTGATACGCGCGGACAGCAGGGTTGACCGGAATAATGACGGGAAGATCCAGTACGTGGTGCTTGAGGGGGAAGCCGGCCATCAGGACGCCATTATACGAACGGAGACGGCGGTAGACACTCTGCGGAGCAACGGGATTCAGCTTGAAAAGCTGAGTTATGGAATCGCGAACTGGAACCGCGCGCAGGCGCAGAACCGTATGCTGCAGATGATCAGTGAGCATCAGAACAATATTGAACTTGTTCTGGCCAACAATGATGACATGGCGCTCGGAGCGATGGATGCCTATGAGAAACTGAATTATACGGAGTCTGCGCGTCCGGTATTTCTGGGAATTGACGGCACGGATGTGGGGCTTCAGGCCGTTGAAGACTCGGAAATGGCCGGGACTGTGTACAATGACAAGGAAGGACAGGCGGAAGCCATGGCTGAGCTGGCAGCGGCGCTGGTTTCAGGGGAAGGGATGGAAAAAATAAATTTCCAAAACGGAAAATACATTTATCTTCCTTATTCCAAGGTGACCAGGGAGAACATAGATATGTTTACCAACAGGGGAAAATGAGGGAAACAGCGGCGGCGCCGCTGCTTCCCTCATTATAGAACTTTCTTCAGAACATCCGTCACTTTCTTTACCGGGATGATCTCCAGCTTTTCCTTCACCTCATCAGCCACATCCTCCAGATCATCTGCATTATCCTCCGGGATAAATACGCGTTTGATTCCGGCTCTCTGGGCTGCCATCAGTTTCTCTGGCAGGCCGCCGATAGGCATAACTCCGCCTCTGAGTGAAACCTCGCCGGTCATGGCGATATCTGTGTCCACAGCCTTTCCTGTGACAAGGGACGCCAGGGCCGTGGTGAGGGTGATCCCCGCGGAGGGACCGTCTTTCGGGACAGCTCCGGCGGGCACGTGAATGTGCAGATCATGGTCCTCAAATACTCTGCACTCTTTTGGATACATGGATTTCACGAGGCTTAATGCGATCTGGACAGACTCCTTCATCACATCGCCCAGCTGTCCGGTGATCAGGAGTTTTCCCTTGCCGGGAGTCAGCTTTGTCTCAATAAAGAGGATGGCGCCTCCTGCCCGCGTCCACGCAAGCCCGGTCACTACCCCGGGAACCTTAGCGGACAGCTTCCGCTCGGCACGAATCTGCTTCCGGCCGAGATAATCGGAAAGGTTGTTCTTTGAAACCGAAATGCACGGAATCTTCCGGCCGTCTTCCGGCTGTCCTGAGCCCGCGCTTTTCACAAGTTCCACCGCGGCGGTCCGGCACAGTGTCTCGATATTTTTCTTCAGGTCACGCACGCCGGACTCCATGGTATACTCGTCAATGATCTGACGCAGGGCGCTGTCTGTAATTCTGAGCTGCCCTTTCTGAATCCCCATGATTTCCATGGCCTTTGGGATCAGATGCCTCTTCGCGATATGATACTTCTCAACCGCAGTGTATCCGGGGAAACTGATCACTTCCATACGGTTCAGGAGGGGCTCCGGAATCGTGTCCGTCGTGTTGGCTGTACAGACGAAAAGGACGTTGGACAGGTCATAGGGCACATTCATATAGTGATCGGTAAACGTACTGTTCTGCTCCGGATCCAGAACCTCGAGGAGGGCGCTTGCCGGATCTCCGCCGTAATCTTTGGCCAGTTTGTCGACTTCATCCAGAACCATGACAGGATTGGAGGCTCCGCTGCGCTTCATGCCCTCCATGATACGTCCCGGCATGGCGCCGATGTAAGTCCTTCTGTGGCCGCGGATCTCGGCCTCATCCCGGATGCCGCCCAGGCTGATCCGCACATACTCCCGTCCCAGCGCCCGGGCGATGCTCTGCCCGATACTGGTCTTGCCGGTTCCCGGAGCCCCCACAAACAGGAGAATGGAGCCGTACTGCTTCCGGTTCAGAGCCATGACCGCAAGCTGCTGGATGATGCGCTCTTTCACTTTCTTCAGGCCATAATGATCTTCATCCAGGATTTTTTCCGCCTTTTCCAGATCAATCGGCTTAAATTCCGGTTCCTTCCAGGAGAGGCTTGTGACAAAGTCAAGATAGTCGTAAAGGAGTCCGTATTCGTGGCTTTCCTTTCCTTCCTGGCGCATCCGGTTCAACACCTTATCCGCTTCCCTGCGGGCTTCTTTATTCATGCCGGACTCGGCGATCTTCTTTTCGAATTTGCGGACGTCAGAAATATTTTCAGGATGCATATCGTCCAGCTCTTTCTGAAGATAATCAATCTGCTTCTTTATCGCGGCTTCGCGGTAAAGCTGCTCCTGATCATCCTTCTGCGCTTCCTGGGCTTCGGCGGAGACTCTGGCGATCTGCATGAACTCGCTGAACGCCCTCGCGATAAGTTCATACCGCTCTCTGACCGAGTCGGCGGCAAGAATCTGATATTTTTCCCCGGCGCTCAGATTCAGGTACTCTGACAGCGAGGAAGCCAGGTCATAGACGCTCTTCCGCTGCAGTATAAAGCCCCGGGCCCAGAGCCCCCACTGATATCCCTGGACAAACTGGAGCAGTGAAGAGCGCAGAGAAGCAAATGCCTGCTGCTGCTCATCTGTGGACATATCATCCACAGAAGGACGGATGACAAAGGAGGCCTGAACCTCTCCGTTCTCAATAACAGGATTGACGATCTCGACCCGCTCTATGGTATGGATCTGCACAACATCTTCATCCGAGATATTTTCGATTTTTGCAGAAAGGGCAATGGGATAGAAGTCGCCTTCCTGAAAGGACCCGCCGCTGCTTTCTTCTTTCAGCATCATAAAGAGGACGTCTTCTCCTGCCGAGAGTTTATCCGCTCTTTCAGCGAAGAAATCTTTTTTAAAGTAGTAGGTAATATCAGGCAAAAGTAATATATTGTAAATGGGCTGTATAAACATGTTAAAATCCTCCTTTCGGGTATTAGCACTCATGAAAGGTGAGTGCTAAAGTGCACTATAGAAAAAGTAGCACAAAAAGCGGAGGATGTCAATGGGGGTGAATATAAGTATCTGGCGGAATAACCATTGAATAAGTGAGAAAATGCTTCTATAATATAAAGGTGACTGGATTACTTCGTCTTTAAGCATAGGGGAAATTATGACTGAGATATTGATATGCGGCTATACGGAGCTGTTTACTGAGGAAGCGCTTCTGCAACTGTCGGAAGATTACAGGGTAGTGCTGACGGGAAAGACATCTCTGAACAGCCGCAATAAGAGAAAAAATATTGTGATTTATAAAACATCTCCGACAGAAGAAAAGTTCCATCAGCTGTTTGACGTGTACAGTTTTCAGACCGTGTTCTATGTAAGCGGATATGCAGACGGCGGGAAGGGAATGTTCGGAGAGAACCAGCAGCTTGAGCAGGTAATGAGAGAATGCCGGAATTCAAGGACAGACAAACTGGTGGTCATATCGACAACAGACAGCTCGAATTATATCGTTGAGCAGGGACGTGCGGGCGAGGGCGTGAAAAAAGATTATTACGGAAACCGCGCGTTTGGCGCGGGCCAGATGGAGGACGCCTGCATGTATTATGCCGAGCGCCTCAGAATAAAGACAGTCCTTTTAAAGCTCCCTTACATTGCGGACCGGATCAATGACTGCAATTTCCTCGGAGAAGTTTTCAGAGCGCTCTATAATAAAGACAAGGTGCTGTTTCCGTATCACAGGGAAGACCCGGTTGATTTCCTTTCTATGAGCGACGTCGCGGAGCTTATGACGCAGCTTACGGAGGAAACAGAGGATGAAAGCGGAAATTACTGTGTGGTAAGCGGCTACAGATATACATACGGGGATCTGGAAGACATGCTTAAGCTGGCGGTTCCGGACGCCAGAATCGGATATGAAAACTATCCGTATATGGCCGGGCTTCCTGACTATTCCGCAGAGCTGCGGGAGCGGTACGGTTTTATCCCTATGGATAATGTCATGGAAAACATTGCGTCATATTACAGAGTCTTTGTCAGAGAAGTTGTGAAGGATGACTCAGGGCTGCCGGGGAAGCTCAGGCGTGTACTGGCCGGAACGGGAAAAGAAGCGCTTAAATATACAGAGCTGATTCTTGTATTCATCATTGCTGAAATAGTAAGCGGCTACACATCGGATTCTATTTATTTCAGATTCGTCGACGTCCGTCTGTTCTATATTCTGATCATGGGGACGATTCACGGTACGGGGACCGGTCTGCTCGCGGCTGTGCTGGAGTGCGTCATGCTTTTCCGGGGGTATATGCAGATGGGCATGACCGGCACGATCCTGTTTTATAATATAGAGAACTGGATTCCATTTGCCGTCTATCTGATGACGGGCTCGATTACCGGTTATATTTCCACGAAAAAGGAAGAGGCGATTGATTTTGCGAAGAGAGAATACGGGCTGCTCAGGGACAAGTACCTGTTCTTAAACGATGTTTATCATGGCGCGATTGAAAACAAGGGAGAGTACAGGAAGCAGATACTCGGCTTCAAGGACAGCTTTGGCAGGATTTTTGACGCTGTTCAGAAACTGGACAGCGAGCTGCCGGACAGAGTCTTTTTTGACGGAATAAAAGTACTGGAGGAGATTCTGGAAAATCATTCTATTGCGATCTATAGGCTGGATTCCTGGCAGAGATTCGGAAGGCTGGCAGTGTGTTCGAACAGCCTTCTGACCGGCCTGACAAAATCGATTAAGATAGAGGACTATCAGACGGTATATGACACTGTCAGAAGGAAGCAGGTCTGGAAAAATACGGAAATGCTCCCGGATCTGCCGATGTACGCGTGCGGGATTTTCCGCGGGGAAGAGATTGTGCTTCTTGTGATGATCTGGAAGGCCGATGCAGATCAGTACAGTATGCATTATATGAATATTTTCCAGATCATGTGCGGCCTGATGCAGACCTCTTTCTTAAGAGCCATAGAACATGAGGAGCTGGCGGAGAGCAGGATTTACTATAAAGATACGAACATTGTCTACCCGGAAAGACTGCGCCGGCTCTTTGAAGTTCAGGAAGCGATGAAACAAGAAGGAGTCGCTGATTACGTCCTGGTCCGGTTTGCTGAAAAAGATAAAAGAGAGATCAGTGAAAAACTGACCGGCATGATCCGCGCCAGCGATGTGCTTGGCGCTGACGAGCAGGGGAATCTCTACCTGCTTCTCGTGCAGATGAACAGGAAGAATTTCAACATCGTCGGAGACAGGCTGAGCAAAAGAGGAGTGGAGTATCAGATTGTGGAGGATATTGCGTAACAGACGGGCTTTGACCTGAGGGGAGAGACAGAAGAAAGTGTTCGTTATTATATTACTGCTGGTTCACATTATCATATGCCTTGTTATATACATACTGATGAGACTGTCAGTTCTGAAAGCGGAGAGGATGATCATGCCTGTTGTGTACCTGGTGCCGCTGTGGGGAGTCATAGCTCTTCTGCTTCTGGAAATCCGCAGCCGCGGGCATGGAGAGGTTAATGAAGAGGTGGGGATCGAGAAGCTCAAGATCAATGATGAGGTATACAGGAGCATTCTGATGGATGAGGATCCGATGGAAAACCGTGTAGTCCCCCTGGGAGAAGCTCTTTTGATCAATGATCCTTCGACGAGACGTGAGCTGATGATGGAAGTGATGTATTCCAGGCCGGACGACTATGTGGAACAGCTGAAAGAGGCCCGTATGAATGATGATACGGAAGTGGTGCACTATGCTGTTACAGCGCTGGCTGAGCTGCAGAAGGAGTATGAGCTGCAGTTTCAGGAGCTGGACTGGAAGCTGGAGAATGATCCGGACAATGAGGAACTTCTGGATGAATATATTGTCCTGCTGAACCGGTACCTGGACAGCGGGATCGCGGAAGCTAACGATATGGATATTAAGCTGAGGGCTTACAGTGACATGCTGGAGCGGAAACTGAAAAAAGCGCCGGACAGACTGCCGCTATGGAAAGAAAAGGTGAATACGGATATCAGGATCAGGGAATACGAGGCTGCGGAGGAGGAAATACAGTATATTCTGGAGAAATGGGATAAAAACGAAGCCGGCTATCTCCTGATGCTCCGATACTATTCTGCGACGCAAAGCAGGAGGGGGATTGACCGTGTGATTGAACAGATCCGGAGGAAGAAGATTCACCTGACGCCTCAGGGAAGACGGGAGATCGGGTTCTGGATGAAAGAGGAGGATGTAGAGGAACTTTGAAGAAGAGAGATAAGAAAAAGTCCGGACTGCGGTTCATCCGCATGCAGACAGTGATCGTTCCGTTTCTTCTGCTTACAGCCGCGCTGTGTTTTATGCAGTGGAATGTACCGTATAAGAGCAGAGAGTTCCTTCTGGAGCCGGATGCAGAAGCGGTGTGGACGGATGATGCTGCTGAGCAGGAGCCGGAATGTATGATTTTCTGGCAGGATGACGTAAACGGAACGGCAGGACGCGAGCTGATGGAAGCGGTTCTCGGACAGATGAAAATCCCTTATGATACGTGTGAAGGAAAAGAGGCCGGAGATCTGGATCTGGATCAGTTTCGGACAATCGTTATTTCTATGACAAATTATGCACTTCTTGATGACACACTCCTGGATATTATCAACTGGACGTCTGCCGGAGGAGGTCTTATGATTCTATATCCCCCGGAAGTAAACGGCAGTTTCCAGAGCATCGCGAAATACCTGGGAATTGAGCATATTGGAAATTCCTACGCTCTTGTCGGGGGACTGCACTTTGCACAGGAATTTATGCTGGGCGGGGATCATGATTATGAGATTACAGATCCCTATGAATCATCTATGACAGTCGCTCTGGATAGAGAGTGTGAAGTATACCTGGAATCCACAGGAGAGTATCCGGTTCCGCTGATCTGGGAAAGGAGCCTGGGGGAGGGAGAGGCCGTTGTGTGCAATCTCGGATTTCTGGAGAAGGCGTACAGAGGCTTCTATTCCTCGTCCTACTCTCTGCTGCGGGACGTGTGCGCGTATCCGGTTATCAACGCGTCTACATTTTATATAGATGATTTCCCGTCTCCGGTCCCGCAGGGGGAGAGCGAGTATATTCAGCGGGACTATGGGATGAACATCTCAGATTTCTATACCAATATATGGTGGAGGGACATCTATAATCTTGCGGAAGAATACGGGATACGATATACAGGGCTTGTGATTGAGCAGTATTCAGATCAGGTGTCGGGCCCCTTCGAAAGAAACAGTGATACACAGAGGTTCCGGTATTTTGGAAATATGCTCCTGGATCAGGGCGGCGAGATCGGCCTCCATGGCTACAACCATATGCCGCTGTGCATGACAGGCTTTAACTACCAGGGGGAATATGACGGATACAGGTTATGGAGAAACCGGGAGGATATGGAAGAGGCGCTGACAGAGCTGAAAGGCTTCTGCGAGGAACTCTTCCCGGAAGAAAATTTCCGGGTGTATGTCCCGCCGTCCAACATCCTTTCCCCGGAGGGGAGAGAAGCCCTGAAAGAGGCGACGGATATCAGGACGATTGCCAGCGTGTACCTTCCGGAGATGCTCGGGATCTCGTATGACCAGGAGTTCGAGGTGGCGGAAGACGGAATTATCGAGACGCCCCGCGTAATTTCGGGATATATATTAGATGAATATATGCAGCTTGCGGCACTGTCTGAGCTGAACTTCCACTATGTGAACAGCCATTTCCAGCATCCGGACGATACGCTGGATGAAGACCGCGGAGCGGAAATGGGATGGGAAGAGATGTATGGCCGTCTGTGCGATTATACGGAATGGCTGTACACTGCGGCGCCCGGCATACGGAATCTCACGGGAACAGAGCTGGCGGCGGCAGTGCAGATCTATGACGACGTCCGGGTGACGAGGGAATACTCTGAGGGCAGCCTCAAGCTTACGCTGGACGGATACCGCGGAGAAGCGTGGATTATGCTCCGGTTTAATGAGGGAATACCGGGGAGGGCAGAAGGGGGAAGCCTGGAAAAGCTCCGGGAGGGCCTGTATCTTCTGGAAGCTCAGGAGAGCACGGTTACAATCAGCATAGAATAATTATACCGGATCAGGCACCGGGGAACCTGGAGGGAAAGCAGATGAGAATTTGTGTAATACTGGAGGGTTGCTATCCTTATATTACGGGAGGAGTGTCCACCTGGATCCATCAGTATATTAAGGCCATGCCTCAGCATGAGTTCGTCGTGTGGGCAATTGGAGCGAATGCGAAAGACAGGGGAAAGTTTAAGTATGAACTTCCGGATAATGTGGCGGAAGTCCGGGAAATCTTTTTGGATGAAGCACTCAGTATGCAGTTCGTGAAAGGAAAGTATGAATTTACAGAAGAAGAGCTCCATGAGCTGAAGGAATTTGTGAACTGCCGCCGGCCTGACTGGGAGATGCTCTTCCACATGTACCACGACAGGAAAGTATCCCCGGTGGCGTTTTTAATGAGTGAAGACTTCCTGGATATTCTGACAAGGATCTGTCACGAAGAATATCCATACACCGGTTTTTCAGATCTGTTTCACACAGTGCGTTCTATGCTGCTCCCGATTCTGTATATTATGCAGAGTGATGTGCCCCGGGCAGATATTTATCATGCCATTGCCACCGGGTACAGCGGCGTGCTGGCGAGACTCGGGAGTTATGTATACCACGTTCCGTATGAGATTACAGAACACGGAATCTACACAAGAGAACGGGAGGAGGAGATCATCCGCGCGAAGTGGGTAGTCCCGGCATTTAAAAGATTCTGGGTGAGATTCTTCTATATGCTCTCTAATGCCGCGTATGAAAAAGCATCCATGATTACAAGCCTGTTCGATAAAGCGAGAGAGATGCAGATCGAGATGGGGTGTGATCCGGATAAATGCAGATACATTACAAACGGGATCCACTATGAAAGATTCTGTACCATCCCCCTGAAACAGGACAATGGGTATGTAGACATAGGGGCGGTGCTCCGCATCTCCCCGATCAAGGATGTAAAGACGCTCCTGTACGCTTTCGCGGAGCTGAAGCAGAGAGTGCCGAATGCCCGGCTTTACGTGGCAGGGCCGGAGGATGATAAACAGTATGCAAAGGAGTGTTACGCCCTGAATGAGCATTTAAAGACACAGGACGTGTACTTTCTTGGGACAGTCAATGTACTGGAATACATGGAAAAATTTGACTTTACGGTGCTCAGCAGCATTTCAGAGGGACAGCCTTTGGCAGTGCTTGAGTCGTTTGCGGCCGGCCGTCCGTGCGTGGTGACGGATGTGGGGTGCTGTAAGCAGCTTATCAACGGGATGGAAGGCGACGACCTGGGGCCGGCCGGGTTCTGTGTGCCGCCGATGTACAGAGAGTCTCTGTGCGACGCGATGGAACAGATGTGCACACGGCCAGAAGAGAGATACAGGATGGGTGTGGCGGCAAAGAAACGCGTGGAGAAATATTTCCGGCACGAGGAAATGATCAAAAACTATCAGGAAGCATATGACGAGGTGTTCAGAAGATGGCAGGAATCGGTTTCAGCCTGAAAAGGCTATTCAGTAAAAAAGGGATTTTCTCACTGTGCCGGGCATACGGGTACGCGGGAATTATATGCACAGGCCCTATGATACTTGGCGTTATCATGCTGACCGGGGTGAGCCTGACGGCAAGGCTGGCCGGGATGACCGCCCACGACAGGGAGCTGATGAACTGCATGATTACATACAGCCTGCTGGTCTCGCTGACTGTCACGAGCTGGTTCAACATGATTACGACCAGGTATACGTCTGATATGCTGTACGAGGAAAAGCCGGAGCGGATCATGCCGTCCCTTTACGGGAGCTGCTCCGTTATGCTTGTGGCGGGAGCTGTGCTGTACGCCATATTCCTGTGGTTTTCCGGGGTGGATTTTATCTATCAGGTGTTGTGCCTCTGGTTTTCCCTGATCCTGATTATCGTATGGATGGAGATTGTGTATCTGACAGCGCTGAAAGACTATAAAGGAATTGTGCTGGCCTTTGCGGTTTCGCTTATGCTGGGATTTTTCTGCGCCCTTGTGCTTGTGGTGATCGGCCGGGTCAGCATCGCAGGCCTGATGCTGTGCGTCATTATCGCCTACGGCACGCTGATGGTCTGGTATTATAAGCTCCTTCTGGATTATTTCCCGAAAAATGAGGGCAGTAAATATGCGTTCCTCAGATGGCTTGACAAGTATAAATCCCTCTTTTTTATCGGAGGTTTCATCAATATCGGGCTGTTCGCCCACCTTGTGATTATGTATTTCGGCCCGCTTCGGGTGAAGGTGGAGGGCCTCTTTTACGGGGCGCCGGCCCATGACGTGCCTGCGCTGTTCGCTTTTTTCTCCATATTGATTACAACGGTCAATTTTGTGACTTCAGTGGAGGTGCGCTTTTATCCGGCTTACAGAAACTATTACAGCCTGTTTAACGACAACGGGTCTATCCGCGACATTGAGCAGGCTGAGACAGAGATGCTTGCGATTCTCAAGCAGGAGCTTACATTCAGCGGGCATAAGCAGCTTGTCTCAACGATCCTGTTCGTGGTGTTTGGAAGCTATGTGCTGGAGTGGATGTCCATCGGACTGACGGATACGTCCATGGGAATCTTCCGTTTTCTCTGTGTGGGGTATGGAATTTATGCCGTGAGCAACTCTATTATGCTGATTCTGCTGTATTTTGAAGATTACACAGGCGCTCTTCTGGGGACTCTGGCCTTTGCCGCGGTCAGTGTTCTGGGTACGGTGATTCAGATATTGTTCAGCCCGGTAGAGTTCTTTGGACTCGGCTTTCTGGCAGGCGGCGTTGTATTCTACTTTATTGTATGGCTGCGCTTGGAGTGGTATACGAAGCGGCTGCCTTATTTCCTCCTCTGCAGGAAGTCTCTGGTGCCGGATGCAGAGAGGGGGATTTTCGCGAAGCTGTGTGATTATCTGGACGAAAGGGACCGGAAGAAACGGGAAGCCCCGAAGGAGAAGTGGAAGAAGAAACGCCGCAGGATGACCGGAGCAGCAGGGGGGCTCCTTCTGATGATACTGCTGACAGGGTGTGGAGCGGATACGCAGGAAAGTGCTGAAACATCCGTGGCATCTGCTGAAAAGGCAGGCGCTGCCGCAGAGAATGAGACGGCTGCAGGAACTATGGTGGAAAAGGAAGTGCTTAAGGAGGGGACTCTGACAGACAATAAAGCAGTGTATGACCAGGACGATGAGACTTCTGTGGTAACGATGTATCTGACTGTGCGTTCCGGAAATGAAGCGGACAACACAGACCATACCTGGACAGAAATAAATACATATGACACGTACTATTATGATGACAATGACCTGGACAGATATAACTGCGAGGCAATTCTCCAGGTCGGCGATGAGAACGGGCCGGCAGCGGGGGAATTCGGCTATGAAGATACAGCGCCGAACGCGACGGTTCAGATCAGGGGGCAGACCTCATCCAGGAGAGAGCAGAAAAACTATAAGATAAGGATTAAGGACGGAATGGGGGAGTGGAGAGGCCAGCGGACGATCGCGCTCAATAAGCATATCGGGGACCCGGTACGCTTCAGGAATAAACTTGCCTATGATCTGATGAAGGACGTCCCGCAGATGATGAGTGCGAGAACCCAGTTTGTGCATCTCTATGTGAAGGATGAGACTGAGGGAGGCAATGGGGAGTTTACAGATTATGGGCTCTTTACCCAGGTAGAACAGATCAATAAGACTTATCTGAAAACACATGGCCTGGATAACCGGGGATATCTGTATAAGATCAATTTCTTTGAATGGCATCAGTATGACGCGATAAAGCTGATCACAGATCCGGATTATGATGAGAGGGCATTCGGGGAGTATCTGGAGGTCAAGGGAAATACGGACCATAGCAAGCTGATTGATCTCCTAGCGGAGGTGAACGACTATTCCATCCCTATTGAGGAGATTGTGGAGAAGCACTTTGATATGGACAACATCTGCTACTGGATGGCCTTTCACATCCTGACAGGAAATTATGACGTGGGATCCCGGAACTACTATCTGTACAGTCCTCAGAACTCTGAGAAATGGTATTTTATATCCTGGGACAATGACGCGGCCTTTGCCCGGACGGAGCATGCAATGAGAAATTATACAGAAGGACAGTCGTGGGAACAGGGGTTGACGCAGTTTACGCACATTGTCCTGCTTAACCGGATTTTCCGGGAGGCGGAGTATAGAGATATGCTTACTTCGGCCGTGGAAGACTTAAGAGCGAATTATCTGACGCAGGAAAAGATCTCCTCTATGGTGCAGCGGTACGCGGCTGTGACCAAACCGTATGTATACAGGGCTCCGGATCAGGAGAACGCGGTGGTGGACGCGGATAGCTTTGACACGATCGCGTCGGCGATGGCCGGGGAAATTGAGACAAACTACGGCTATTACCGACAGAGTCTTGAAAGGCCGTGGCCGTTCTTTGTGGGAACCCCGTATGAAGAAGACGGGAAGACGATGGTGATCTGGGACGCTTCGTATGATATGGACGGAGAGGACGTCACCTACTCGTTCGTGCTGGCAAGAGACTATAACTTTACTGACGTTTTGTACAGGGAAGATAATATTCGTCTTCCGGAAGTGTCTTTTGATATTCTTGAACCCGGAACATACTATATCCGGGTGCGGGCGCGCAATGAATCCGGATATGAGCAGGACTGCTATGACTACTATTCCCTGGATTCCGGAGGAAAAGTTTACGGCGCTAAGGTGTTTACAGTCGACGCGGACGGGAATATTATGGACATTGTGGAAGAGGAGTGATCTCCCGAGTGAGACAAGGAGGAGAGAGATGAAAGGAAAAACAGCCGGGGTGCTGTCGCTTATGCTGCTGGCAGGAAGCTTAAGCGGATGCGCGGTGCCTTCCGGGGACAGCGGATATCTTGTCAGCCCGGATGAGACTTATGAGACGACAGGGGACAGCAGTGAGGACTATCAGCTTGAAGACAATGCCGCCCTCTATGAGGATGAAAATGATACAGAAGTGATTACCATGTACCTGACGGCCGGCAGGGGCAATGAGGAGGATGGCACGGACCACACCTGGACGGAAATAAATAATCATCCGCTGGAATACTATGAAGAACAGGGGATTGAACCGTATAAATGCGAGGCTGTGCTTCAGATCGGGGACGAGGCCGGACCGGTGGAAGGGGAATTCGGTTATAACGACAGAACCGCGAACGCAACAGTACAGCTCAGGGGCGGGAGCGCTTCTACGTGGCAGCAGAAGAGCTACAGAATCAAGATTAAGGACAAAAGCGGCGACTGGAACGGGCAGAAAACCATCTCGCTGAATAAACATTCAGCTGATCCGGTAAGATTTAAAAATAAACTTGCCTATTCCCTGATGGAGGAGATCCCACAGATGCTCAGTGCACGAACAGCGTTTGTACATCTGTATGTGAAAGACAAAACAGAAGGAGAAAATGGTCTTTTCAGAGATTACGGCCTGTATACCCAGGTGGAGCAGGTCAATAAAACCTATTTGAGGAACAGAGGGTTCGACAGTGGAGGAGCGCTTTACCAGGCAGGAGATAACTTTGACTGGCAGAGACATGCGGACAGTATTCTGCTGGCTACGGATCAGAATTATGACCAGGAGAAGTTTGAACAATATCTGGAAATAGACGGTTCGGAAGAACATGACAAGATTATAGAACTGCTGGACGCGGTTAACAATATGGACAATAATATAGAGGATGTAGTCTCAAGGTACTTTGACAGCGGCAATCTTTATTACTGGATGGGATTCCATATTCTGCTGGGGAATAAAGATGTGCTGAATGGCAATTATTACCTGTACAGTTCAAGGGGATCTGATAAGTGGTACTTCATTTCCTGGGATAATGACGCTATTCTGAAAGAAACTTACGAGTCCATGAATGACGTCAGTTACGAAAGATCCTGGAACAAAGGAATTTTTACCTTTGTGGATACGGTTCTTTTCCGGCGGATTCTTCAGAATGAGAGCTGCAGACAGGCGCTGGACATGGCAGTGGAAGATCTCAGGACGAATTATCTGACAGAGGAGAATATCCGGGAGAAAACAGACAGATACAGGGAAGTGACAGAACGATATGTATACGCCCTGCCTGATCAGACATATGCCAGGGTGTCAGAGGAGAATTATGGGATCCTCTCTGACAGCATGGCCACAGAGACGGCGGATAACTATGCCGCATTTAAAGAAAGCATGGAATCTGCGTGGCCCTTCCACATACTGGATCCTGTCAATGAGAACGGAAAGACGGTATTGAGCTGGGAAGAGGCTTATGTACAGGACGGGGGAACTGTTACCTACACGGTGGAGGCGGCAGCCGACTACTCTTTTGAGAACTGTATTGTGAACGCGCAGACAACGGAGACAAGATACGAGACAGATGAGCTCCCGGCGGGACAGTACTTTGTGCGGGTCAGGGCAGAGGGAAGCAATGGAGTCAGCCAGGACGCGTATGAGTATTACCGCACAGAGTGGGGGAATGACGTCTACAGCACGCTGTGCTTTTATGTACTGGATGACGGGACGGCCGCTGCGGCCAGGTATACTGAGGGAGAGTAACAATGGCGGGATTTTTACGTAAGAGAGAGTCTTACAGAAACGAATGGAAATATTACATTTCTCTCTGGGAAGGGGAACTTCTGAAAAGGCGGCTTCTGCCGTTTATGGACATAGATTCCAACGCGCAGAACGGGCAGTATATGATCCGCAGCCTGTACTTTGACGACTATTGGAATTCATCCTATGAAGAGAAAATGATGGGAGTCGAATCCAGACAGAAGTGGCGGGTGCGGATCTATAACTACAGTGATAAGAGAATCCGCCTGGAGAGAAAGAAAAAGAGCGGAAGTTATATCCATAAGGATTCCGCGCCGCTGTCAAGGGAAGAATTTGAGAGGATCATGAACGGAGATTATGAGTTCCTCCTGAAGAGCGAACACCAGCTGTGCCGGGAATTCTATTACGACTGCATGGTCAGGCTTTACAGGCCGAAGGTAATAGTGGATTATGAGAGGGAACCGCTGATCCGCCGGGAGGGAGACGTGAGAATTACGTTTGACAGGGATGTGCGGGGAGGCGCGTTTAATTATGATATTTTTGACCCTCTCCTCCCCACGGAAAATGTCCTCGCGCCGGGGCGGATGGTGCTGGAGGTTAAGTTCACTGAGATGATCCCGGAGATGATCAAAGAACTGCTCCCGCTGGACGGCCAGGAGTTCTCCGCAATATCAAAATATACCCTGTGCTATGAAAAAGTGTTTTACAGAACGGATATGCTGGCCGGCATTTCCAAGACGAACAGGAGGAGAAAGCAATGAACATAAGAGATTATTTTAAAAACTCGGTCTGGGAATCATTTATGAGCGGCCAGGGGCTTACCGCCGACTTTGTAACCACGGCCTCAATCGCAATGATTCTGGCCGTGGTGCTTGGGATCTTGATTTATAAAATATACGCGCATTATTACGGGGGAGTCGTCTTTTCAAGCTCATTTGCAGTTACCCTGACCGGAATGACGGTACTCAGCTGTATGCTGACCCTGGCGATCAGCAGCAATATCGTAATCTCCCTCGGTATGGTCGGTGCGCTTTCTATTGTACGTTACCGTACGGCGATAAAGGATCCGATGGACCTTCTGTACCTGTTCTGGTCGATCTCCGTCGGAATCACCCTGGGAGCAGGACTCCATATACTGGCAGCCGCGACAATGATTATTATGGTTCTGGTGGTGCATATCTTCTACAACCGGCGGAAAAAGGGAACGATATTTATCCTGGTTGCGCATTACGATTCTGCCGCGGCGGGGGACGAGATCATGAGGATTCTGCACAAGATGCGTCATCAGCTGAAATCTAAGACAATAAGAGGAGATATAACAGAACTGACAATTGAACTGATCAGCAAAAACTCCAATACGGTATTCATGGAGCAGATCCAGGCCGTGGAAGGCGTAAGAGATGTGTCTCTGATCCAGTATAACGGGGAGTATCACGGCTGAAAGACAGAGCGAATATTACAGACAGGAGGAATGTATGAAGAAAAGAAGCTCGAAGATCCCGTATATCATGCTGATTGTCCTGACTCTGGCATGTGCCGGCCTTCTCCTGTATATTGTTCCATACCGCTATCAGCTTAACAATACTGTGACCTTCAGCGAGACGGACGATCCGCTGAATAATCCGCTGACAGGTTACGCTCCGCCGGCGGATAATACAGAGGAGTGCAGGGATTCACAGCTTGTCTACATAGGGCTTACATGGGCGGAGTGGGAACCGTCCCAGGGAGAGTATGACACGGAAGCTCTGGAGGAACTGTTTCACATCGAACAGTGGAAGAGTGAGAATAAGCATGCAGTGCTGCGCTTCCTCTGCGACGTTCCGGGGGAAGAAGGGCATATGGATATACCGCAGTGGCTGTATGAGCGTACCCGGGACGGAGAATTTTACAATATTTCATATGGGGCGGGGTACTGTCCGGACTATGGGAATGAATATCTCAGAGAGCGCCACAGCATGGCAATAGAGGCGCTTGCCCAGTACTGCAACCAGGATGATTTTGTGGCATATGTGGAGCTGGGAAGCCTGGGGCACTGGGGCGAGTGGCACACCAATACGGATGAGGGCGTGCTGCCTCTGCCGGATGCGCAGGAATGCTGGGATTATGTGCTGGATTACTCTGATAACTTCTACAATGCGCGGCTTCTGATGCGCCGGAACTATGTGATGGCGTCAGACGGCGGGCTGGGCCTGTACAATGATATGACGGGCTCCCCTGAAGACACGCGGGAGTGGCTGGACTGGATTGAAAACGGGGGAAGTTTCGAGACGGCGGGAAGCGCAATTGAGTACACGCCGATGCAGGACTTCTGGAAGACGGCGCCCGTCGGAGGAGAATTTACCAGTGAATATACAATGGAAGAGCTGCTGACAGACAGGTTTACCGATACACTGGATATGATCCGGGAAAGCCATATGACGTTTATCGGTCCGAAGTGCCCGGAGGAAAGCCTGAAAGACAGCAGCGCGGCCCGCGCCATAAGAGAGGAGCTGGGGTACCGGTACTACATTTCCGGTATGAGTACGCAGTATTCATTTGCCAGCGGGGAACTCAATGTGCGGATGACCTGGGAGAATACGGGACTGGCGCCCATATACTGGGACTGGCCGGTGACAATGTATGTGTACAATTCGCAGGGAGAAGTAAAATACTGGGAAACAGTTGATATCAGCCTGTCGGAACTTTATCCGGGCAATACGATAGAGACCGTTTCAAGTATTCCGTTTACAGATGAGTTCAGGCAGGGATATCAGATCGGGATCGGGATTACGGATCCCGACGAGGAGGAACACATTTCGCTGGCAATGGAAACAGAAAAAAAGGGAGATATACAGATTATCTACACATATGAAGAATAGACAAGGGAGGAAGCAGACATGGCAGATAACAGAATGTTCCGGACAGCGCTGTTCGGAGGATATAACAAAGAGGATGTAGAAGAATATATTAAGAATCTGGAAAGCGAGATTGACTCTATAAAAGTGCTTCACCAGAAGGAAAAGAATGATCTGATGCGTCAGATCGGGGAGCAGAAGGCGGGCGTCTCAGCGGAAGAGGCAGAACAGCTTAAGAGCGAAATCGAAAAGCTCAGAAAAGAGAACAGCAGTATTCCGGATCTGCGGGAAGAGACGGAAAAGCTCCGGGAGGAGAACAGCAAGATTCCGGCACTCAGAGAGGAGATTATAAAGCTTAGAAAAGAGCATGAAGAGTATGAGGCTCTCAGAAAGCAGCCTGGCGAAGAACGGGACAAATCAGAGAAAAATCAGGAGAATGATTTCTTTGACTATGATACTGTCACAAGAATTCTGGAGGAAGCGAGGAAAAACGCCGCAGATATTGAGGAAAAGAGCAGAGTGAAGGCAGAGAAGATGCTGGAGGAAGCAAAGCAGGAAACAGAACGGCAGAAAGATATCATCGTCCGGAAGATCAACACTCAGCTTGAGGAGAAAGGGATACAGCTTCTCGCCGCGAAATATAAGATAGAACAGTATGCGAAGGAACTGGACGGCGCTCAGCAGGGACTTTACAACCTGAATCTCAGAGTAAAGAAGCTGATTGACAACATGCCGGTCCGGCTGGATGATTACTGGGAGGGAGAGCATTACCGCAGTCTTGAAAATAAGCGGCTTTCAGAACATACGGATGAGGGGAAGGCAGAGCAGGACAGCGGAGAATCCGTCAGCGGGAAGGAAGCAGAGGCGGAGGAATAGGAAGCGGAATTAGGGTATAAAATGTAAACGGCGCGGAATGTCATTTCGACAGACCGCGCCTGCTGCGTGTTGAGAATTACATTGTGAACACAAACATTTTCAGTATCCCGCCGATCACAGAAATTGTCACCAGGAGATATGCCGCCATTCGCCTGGACTTCTCCCTGGAACCTATGTGGACGAGAAGCCCTGCCACGCTCAGAAATCCGAATCCCCATGCAAGAATCTGCTGTCCTGTATAGTTGCCGGGAAGGCTCACCGCGCTCATGGCGGAAACTGCCATTCCCCATACAGCCATAATGTAGAAAGCAGCGGCTTTCGCCTTCTCACCCTTGAGCAGATACATAAGCAGCAGCCCCAGTATGCTGATCACACTCATTCCCACAAATAAAATCATTAATATTCCTAAAGCCATCTTTTGTTTCCTCCTTTATCTTGCTTTATGCCATTAATTTATCACGCTGTTCTAAAGAGATTATATACGTGATTCTGAAGAATTCTAAAGACATGGCCGGATATTCAGAATGATCTCGATCCGGAAGTCCGGATGCCGGTCTGCTTCGCCGCCGGGGGAAAGGATTGTGACACTTCCATTGTAGAGAGCGGCAATGCTGCGGATGTTGGAGAGACCGATGTTGTGGCTTTCTGCCGAAGGACTGCCGGGGGTATACTCTTTCTGCCGGTTGGTCTGCGTCAGAGTGATCTGACGGCCGCTGCTCTGTACCGCAAGGGTGACAGGGGCAGAAGGATTGGCGTATTTTTCCACATTGGAGGCCAGGTTATCCAGGATGCGCCGAAGGGAATAGATATCAGCCGCTCCGCTGAAACTCTCGCATCCGGACAGGTCAGCAGAGCAGTCAAAACGATCCTCCAGAACTTCCATCCACTCTTGAGCAAGCTGTTCCAGCAGAAAGCGGATATCGTCTATATTCTCCCAGTTCCCGTCCTTTCTCTCCATGAGCTGTGAGCTAAGCTCACGGATCTGACAGGATTTCGTATATACAAGATCAATATATGACCGCATTTCTTCCTGCGTCAAAGACTCCTTTTCTGCCATGAATTCCGAGTAGGACAGAAGCGAAGTCAGAGGCGTGCGGATATCATGAGAGAGAGAACGGATCCATGCCTCGCGTTCATCCTTCATCTCCGCCTCCCTGCGGGCCAGCTCCCGCTGAGCCGCAGAAAGATAGTTGATGCTCTCTGCCAGCTGCGTCAGCTCGTCATTCCCTTCAAGGGGAATCTCATAGTTCATCTCATTTTCCTGCAGCATCTCAATCCCGCGCATGATCGTGATGAGATATGAGAGACGCTGTCCGAGCATAAACAGAAAGAGCACAGTGAAGATGATAATTGCCGCGATGACGCATATGCTTCTGATCCATGTGTGAAAGGTCAATCCCTGCAGTTCTGTCAGTACAATATTTCTGTGGAGCAGATAATTCTCCCCAATTGAGACAGCGGTAGTGTAAAGAAACAGATAGGTGAACAGGGAGACGAGGACAGAGAGCAGCAGGTATTCAAGGATTACGGATGCCAGCCCGCGCCCACGGCTTTTTTTAGTCCACATAATACCCCTTTCCCCAGGCGGTCTTAATATACCGCGGATTTCTGGAATCATCCCCCAGCTTTTTTCTTAGATTCTTGATATGTACCATGATTGTGCTGTCGCCTACAGCGTCCTCCTCCCATACGCTCTGATAAATATTATCCAGTGAAAAAATCTTCTTCGGATGTGTCAGAAAGAGTTCGAGAATCCTGTATTCCGTGTGTGTGAGGACAATGACGCGGCCGTCTTTCTGAACAGACTGGGTATCTTTGTCAAAGGTAAGATCTTTGTAGATAATCACATCTGATGAATCTGCGGTTTCACCGGAGGAGCGCTGGTTCGGTGAGAGATCCGGGGGCGAACCGGCCCCTACTGCTTGAGTGACAGTATGCCGCTGCATCTGAGCGGAAGCATGCTGCTGCCCCTGAGCGGAAGTATGCTGCTGTGCCTGGGCAGGAGCGTACTGCTGTGCCCGCCGCAGATGCGCCCTGACCCGCAGGAGAAGCTCACTGTTGGAGAAGGGCTTGACCAGATAGTCGTCCGCTCCGACGGAGAATCCCATCACCTTGTCAGATTCCCCGGAATAGGCGGTCAGAAACAGCATGGGCGCGTAGGAATGCTTTCGGATCTCCGCAGCTGCGGCAAAGCCGGACATAACAGGCATATTTACATCCAGAATATACAGATCAATATCCTCACCTGCAAGGGAAACAGCTTCCTGCCCGTCGCAGGCGGCGGTCACGTCATAGCCCTCTGCGGTGAGGAGAAGGGTGAGGATGTCGCGGATTTCCCTGTCGTCATCTGCGATCAGGATTCTTGATTTTCGTTCAGGCATAATTCCTCCTTTAAGCTTGAGCAGAATATCAGTAGTTACACTGATTATAACATGACGCAGGCTGAACTGTTGTACAATTTTAAATAAAAGTGGTATAGTTTGATACAAGAACTAATACGTGAAGGAGAAAGATGCCGCTTGCTGCATGGCAGCATCAGTATTGAAAGTGGACGCAAAACAAACATTAAAAAAATATTTCGGATATGATTCATATAAGCCCGGTCAGGAAGAAATCATTAGCGCTATTCTGTCCGGGAAAGATATATTGGCAATCATGCCGACCGGAGCGGGAAAATCAATCTGTTATCAGGTGCCGGCGATGGTTATGCCGGGGATTACAATCGTTATATCTCCCCTTATATCTCTTATGCAGGATCAGGTAAAGGCATTAAATCAGGCGGGGATTCACGCGGGTTATATCAATTCATCTCTGAAGGATGCTCAGATTTCAATGGTGTATGCGAAAGCTGCGGAAGGAGCATATAAAATCCTGTATGTCGCGCCGGAACGTCTCGAAAGCCGGGAGTTCGCGGATTTCACTGAGCGGATTTCCATATCAATGGTAACGGTCGACGAGGCGCACTGTATCTCCCAGTGGGGACAGGATTTCAGGCCAAGTTATCTGAAAATCGTAGATTTTATCGGCCGTCTGCGGGAAAGGCCTGTTGTAAGCGCATTTACGGCAACTGCTACAGAAGAGGTGAAAACCGATATCTCCTGCGTGCTTAAGCTGCAGGATCCGGAAATCGTTGTCACCGGTTTTGACCGCGAGAATCTCTATTTTGATGTCGAGGCGACAAAGAAGAAGGACAGTTACGTACTGGAATATATTAAGAAGCATCCGGACGACAGCGGCATCATATACTGCGCTACAAGAAAGAATGTGGATACATTATATGAACTGCTCTCCGACACCGGGGCGGCTGTGTCAAGATATCATGCCGGAATGAGCAATGAAGACAGAAAAGAAAACCAGGATGATTTCATTTATGACAGGTCTTCGGTGATTGTCGCCACGAACGCATTCGGAATGGGGATCGACAAATCAAACGTGAGGTTTGTTATCCATTATAATATGCCTCAGAGCATGGAGAATTATTATCAGGAGGCCGGCCGTGCGGGCAGGGATGGCGAGCCGTCGCAGTGTATTTTATTGTATTCTCCGCAGGATATTATGATAAACAAGTTTCTGCTGGAGAATAAAGACTTTACTGATATTCCCGATGAAGATATTGAATTAATCATGCAGCGCGATGCAAGAAGGCTTCAGGTCATGGAAGGATACTGCCGGACGGCGGGATGCCTGCGCAATTATATTCTCGGGTACTTTGGCGAGAAAAGGAGTGAGCCGTGCGATTCCTGCGGGAACTGTCATAGAGAGTATACGGAGCTTGATATGACAGAGGATGCGAAGCAGGTGATCAATTGCGTCTGGGAGACAAAAGGAAGATATGGACTTAATGTAATCCTTGGCACGCTTCTCGGTGCGAACAGAGCCAGGTTAAAAGAACTCGGGACTACAGGGTATAAGACATATGGAGCACTTAAAAACCGTTCCGAATCAGAGCTCCGGCTGCTGATCGGCCAGCTTCTCCTGAACGGATATCTCTGTCAGACCGCTGATAAATACAGTGTGATCCGTATGGGGAACATAGAGCCCCTAAAGGTTCAGGATACGCGCATTCTGGTCAGGATTCCCAGAGACAGGGAGACGGAACGTCAGGCGAAAACCCGCAGCAGGAAAAGTACGGACTCCCTCACAAAGGCAGGATACGAATTATTTGAGGCGCTTCGCCAGCTGCGCCTTACGATTGCCAGGGAAGAGGGAATGCCGCCGTATATCATATTCAGTGATAAAACTTTAATTGACATGAGCGCCAGGGCACCGCAAGACAGGGAGGCTATGCTGAATGTATCCGGCGTGGGCGAGGCAAAATATAAAAAATACGGCGACAGGTTTATTCGTGCGATAGCTGCGTTTCTGGATGATAATCCGGATTCTGTCACCAGCATAGATGATAATGAAGATGTTCCCGGAGAGAAGGCAGCGCTTAGCAAAAAGCAGAAAAAGCAAAAGACGCCATTTTACCTTAACCCGGAAGATGGAGATAAGCAAGAAAGGGAAGGGGAGCAATGAATCATAAATCACATTTTAATCTCTTGAAAAGGTATGTCCTTCTTCTGGCCGGACTGACGATCATGGCCTTTGGAGTCGCGTTTTCGATCAAGGCAAGCCTGGGGACATCTCCAATCTCAAGCGTTCCGTATGTGGCCAGCCTTTTTACGCCGCTGACAGTAGGGACGGCAACGATTATCATGCACTGTGTCTTTATTCTGCTTCAGATCCTGATTCTGCGGAAAAACTATCATCCGATTCAGCTTATGCAGCTTCCGGTTGCATTCTTTTTCGGTTATCTGACGGATTTTGGCGTGTGGGCTGTGCAGGGGATTACCTGCCATGCGTACTGGCAGCAGTGGATTGTCTGTCTGATCGGAATCCTGCTGGTGGCAGTGGGAGTCAGCCTTGAGGTAAAGGCGGGCGTGGTAGTGCTGGCCGGTGAAGGCGTGGTTCTGGCGGTCTGCCAGGTACTGCCGAAGATCAAGTTCGGGTATATGAAGGTCGGATTTGACGTGACGCTTGTAATTACGGCGTGTGTGCTCTCACTTGTATTCACAGGACAGCTGCAGGGAGTCAGAGAGGGAACTGTGGCAGCGGCGCTTCTGGTGGGGCTGATTGCGAAACGGCTGGGGAAGATCTGGGAGAGGTGGAGACTGGAATGAGAATGTCTGCAAACCCTTGATTTTACAGGGTTTGCAAAAAAATTTAAAAAAGTTAGCACTCGACTCTTGACTTGGCTAACAACAAGTGCTATAGTACAACTAGAACAAAGGAAGAGGATAAAAAGAAGAAAGAAAATCCCGATTCCAAGTTCTTCAAACTCAACACTTCGGATAGTTTTCCGAGAGTGCTTCATAATATAGATAGCAAACAAAAAAAGGTTGTTTTGAAAGGAGATATGACTTATGTTAATGCCTAGTATTTTTGGAGAAAACTTATTTGATGATGATTGGATGAATTTCCCGTTTGACAGAGATTTCTGGGGAAAGAAAAATCCGCTGTATGGTAAGAACGCCAAGAACATGATGAAGACAGATATCCGCGAGCATGACAATGGATACGAAGTAGACATTGATCTGCCGGGATTCAAGAAAGATGAGATTAATCTTGAACTAGAGAACGGTTATCTGACAGTATCCGCAGCGAAAGGCCTGGATAAGGATGAGCAGAACAAAGAAGGCAAATATATCCGCAGAGAGCGCTACGCAGGCGCTATGCAGAGAAGCTTCTATGTAGGAGATGCTCTTACCCAGGAAGACATCAAGGCTAAATATGAGAATGGTATCCTGAGCATTACTGTTCCGAAGAAGGACGCTCAGCAGGTTGAAACTAAGAAGACCATCGCCATTGAGGGCTGATGCGTGTGATATGACATTGAAATGAAAACAAGGGTCCGGCACCACTGAGGCGCCGGATCCGTTTCTAAAACAGACATAGACACTGATGTAAAAAGAAAAATTCAAGATGAATTTAAAGAGTAAAAGGAGATATGACTTATGTTAGTACCGAGCATTTTTGGAGAAAACTTATTTGATGATGACTGGATGGACTTTGCGTTTGGTAAAGATTTCTGGGGAAAGAAGAATCCGCTGTACGGAAAACATGCAAAAAATATGATGAAGACGGATATTCGGGAGCATGATGACGGCTATGAAATTGATATCGATCTTCCGGGATTTAAGAAAGATGAAATCGGTATTGAACTGGAAAACGGTTATCTTACCATTTCTGCTGAGAAGAGTCTGGATAAGGACGAAGAGAAAAAGCACGGAAGATATATTCGCAGGGAGCGTTACGCAGGCTCTATGCAGAGAAGCTTCTACGTAGGAGATGCAGTTACCGAGGAAGATATCAAAGCAAAATATGAGCACGGAATCCTGAAACTGTCCGTACCGAAGAAAGACGCGAAGGCAGTTGAAACGAAGAAAACGATCGCCATTGAAGGCTGATCGTTCCATATAAGGCATATAAAACATAAGGAGAAGGCCCGGCGCACAAGGTGCGCCGGGTTTTTTCGTTATGCGTTTCTATTTTGCAAACCGTTTCTGATATTCACTTGGAGTGATTGATTCATGCTTTCGAAACATCTGGGTAAAATGGGAAAAATTGCTGTATCCCAATTCAGAAGCGACCATACTGATAGGAATATTCGGATTTTTCAGCAGATCTTTGGCCGCGTCCACCTTAACACGAAGAATATAATTTTTGATATTCTCTCCGGTTTCCTTTTTAAAAAGTCGAGAAAAATATTCCGGATTGAAGTTTACATGCTCGGCCACATCCTTTACGGACAGATCCTGTGAAAGATTGGCCAGAATATAGTCAATCGCCTGTTGAATCACATCTTTTGGACGCTCGGATGCACTGGCGGAGATAATAGCATTCTTTATAAATGAAATTCCTTTTTTCAAAGACTCCACATCTTTAAAGCTGCTCATGTAATCATTATAAGAGTATTCTCCTGTGAATAAGCTCATAATATCAATTTTGTGATTATAGGAATAGACGAAGAATAATTTTGTCAATTCCTGATGGAATTCTGAAAGGGTTTCCAGATTCAGCCGGTCGAGTGCCGCATTATAATCCAGGTATGAGAATATATTATCTTCCAGTACATCGAACTGTTCGTTGTCAAGCAGACGGCTCCAGCGGGCTACGTTTTCCGGAAGACCGGATGTCTCCTGCGCTGCGGCCGCCTGATCGGCGAAGTAGAGTCCCGGCTTTTTTGAAACATTGTTGAGTGAGCACACGTGGGCAGGGTAGATGGTGGCCTGAAGCGCTGCGAACTGTCCTCTGGCTGTAACGTAACAGGCAGTCTTTGAGGTAATAGCAGCGCATATTTCTTTATAAAAAGCTTCAAAACGGTCAGAGGTCAATGCGTTTAAAGACTTATCGCTGCAGTAGAGAAGCAGGACGAACTGTTTGTATCTGTTGCAGCAGACAAGAGGATAAATGCCGGGTTCCGCCAGGTTTTTCCGGGCACAGTCCAGGAGGATTCGGAAGATTTCCAGATCAGAGAAAGATGAGGACTCAATATACGGATAAATCTCCGTGATGACAGCCTGAATGTTGGAACCGCCTTTGAGCATATATCCCATCCGGTTCAATGATTCCAGAGACTGATTTCTGTTTGACAGATTGGATGAAAATAAATTAAAGACAATACTGTTTAACTGCTCAAGACTGTTATAGCTGGCGTTCTGCCTGTCAGTGAGAAGTTTGGAAACGGCACGTCGGATAGCATCCTCTATCTCGTGATACGGCGCAGGCTGCACAATATAGTCAAAACATCCCAGCTTAATACTCTCTTTTGCATATTCAAACGAGGCATGGGAAGTAAGCAGGATTCTTATGATGGATGTATAGTTTTCTGCAACCCAGCGGTTCAGAGAAAGTCCGTTTTCACCGGGCATCTCGATATCAGAGAGAAGAATCTGGATATCTTCCGTCTGAATGATCTCCTTTGCCTTTGACGCGTCGTTGGCAGTGAAAACACGATCAATATCAAGGGCAGGAAAATCCACTCCACTTAAAATGCCGTTCAGTACTGAGCTCTGGTCATCAACGATTAAAATATTCATTCCTTTCCCTCCCTATGACCGGATTCCCGGCCTTCTTTTTCTTTTAAAATGTCCTCCCGGACAATGGGCAGATAGATCAGGCTGCACGCGCCTCCGGATGGTTTGTTGTAAAATGCAAACTGATAGTCTTTTTTATAGATAATGGAGACCCTGTGTTTTAAGTTGGAGACACCCACATGTTTTGTGGCAAAAAGATCGTCCTGCGGGCTGTTCAGCCGCTCCAGTATCTTGGCGCTGTATCCGATGCCATTGTCTGACAATATAATCTGCATCACCGGAACACCGTTCAATTCGGCGCGTGTCACTTTCACATCAAAAATTAGAAGGTTGTCAGTCTGTCGGTTGTATTTTGCAGTGTTCTCCAGAAATGTCTGGATGATCAGTGAGGGAACCTGGCAGTCGAGAAGCGCCGGGTCTGCCTGTGTGTTCATAATGAAGGGGCTGGACCGATCGAGTAGAATGATATTGTAATAATCTTTTACCTCGTCCAGCTCATCCTGTAGAGAAACAAGCTTCAAATTATCATGGAAAACGTAACGAAGATGATTGGAAAAGGCAATGATCATCCGCTGCATCTTCTCATATTCTTTGTTTTCCAGCATGTTGTAGAGACTTTTTAGGCAGTTGACGAAGAAATGGGATCTGGTCTGAAGCTGGTAATACTGAAGCTTCGCATGATCCTTTTCAAAAGCTTCATTTTCTTTTTCGCGGCTCAGTGTAACCTTCTGGTCCAGAAGAGACGCAAGTGCATCGTTTATATTCTGGTATTCTATGATTCTGCTCTGATTATCTGCAAGGAAGCCGGCAGGGTCATCTTCTTCCAAATGTTTCATAGCTGCGTTGGTCTGGATCAGCGGGTAGAGCAGCAGCCGGTTAAAGGAATAGAAAATGAAGATGATTACAGCGCAGGTGATGAATGCCAGCGCGATAAAAGCGGCAGTAAGCCAGCGCGTGAGCGTCCAGACGCCATCTGCCTGAAACAGGCAGTACATACTGATATCTGTTCCGGAAAGCGGTTCCGATACGAGATAAAAGTCCGAAAACAGTTGATTCCGGGTGGAAGCTTCTAAATCACTGAATGTAAGGCCGGCTTCTTCCAGGCTGTCCTGACCGGATAATATTCCGCCGGAGTCAAAAAAGCCGAAGCTGATATTGGTATCTTCTTCATCTCCCAAATTCAGGAAATCAAGTCCGTTCAGATTAATGACCGTTGCGACATAAACATCCCGCACTTTTTCTGCGCGCATCAAAAGAGGCAGCCCCTGGACTTGAAGAAGGAGCCACTGATTATAGTTGTTATTGGAATCATCAAGCCAATAACTGCGCAGACTTTCCTTGATGAAGTAGAGATACTGGGAGCCGGTTGATGAGAAAGAGGAGCCCGACGCAAATGTAGAAACGCTTGTACTCTCATTGAAAACAAAAACTGCTTCATAAGAAGCTGTCTGGCGTTCCAGCATTTCTTTCACATTATAAAGGTAGATGACTTTGTCCGGATCTCTCAGATTCTTTGTAGTCAGCATCTGAAACGAGGAATCAGAATAGCATAGATTCTGTTCAAAAAGCGCGCATTGATTTAACTCTTCCACAAGGGAGCTGAGGTAAAAATCCAGAGTTCTGTCCGCAGTGTGTGAAGTCTGCTCAAAGTGGCTTCTGACTAGGATCACACTGTACAGAATCAAAGCTCCTGATGTGATGATGAAGAGTACAAGAAAGTACCTGAGAAACAGTTTTTTTATAGAGTATGTCTTTGATTTGCGAAACACGGACGAAAACACCACCTGTTGATTATCTACAAAAATGTCAGCTTTTATATTTGCTATCTTAGCAAAACGGACAAAGCAAGTCAAGAAATCAACAAAAACGGACAGAAAAGCGGGAGTTTTCCGTTATAAAGAGATGAGAAAATAGATTCAGCTATTAGAAAAGATTGGAGGATAAATATGGATTTTAGAAAGCTGACAGAATATTTGGATTCGCTGGAAGATACATACGGAATTCCAGCGTGCGATTGTAAGATTATGAAAGATCACAGAGAGATCTACAGGCATCTGTCAGGATGGGCGGACTATGAAAGGCATGTGCCTTTGGGAGAGGCTGCAGTATACCGCCTTTTCTCTGCTACTAAGCTGGTGACAGTGACTGCGGTGCTTCAGCAGATTGAAAGGGGATCTCTCCATCTGTACGATGAGCTGGCGAAGTACCTGCCTGAATACGAAGTGATGAAAGTGGTGAATAACTTTTCGCCGGAGGTTTTCCGCCGCTGGCCCACCGGGGAAGACCCGTGTCATTATGCGCACCGCCCGATCAGAATCATTGACCTGATGACAATGACAGCCGGTCTGTCCTATGATACGGGATCCTGTGAACTGCAGGCGGTTAAGGAGTCAAGCGGAAATACAGCGTCTACACGGGAAGTAGTGCGGGCAATGGCGGAGATGCCGCTCATCTATGAGCCGGGAACGAGATACTGCTATTCGCTTGCCCATGATGTACTGGCGGCAGTAGTAGAAGTGGTGACAGGGAAAAAATATTCAGAGTATCTGAGAGAAAATATCTTTGAACCGCTGGATATGAAAGACCTGCGCTTCGCATGGGACGATGATCCGGCTTATTTATCCAGAGTATGCGCGCTGTATAAGGGTGTGGCGAAAACAGAGAAAATTATTCCGGATGACGGAGTGACGACAAATCGGTTTCGGATTACGAAGTGTTATGAAAGCGGCGGCGCGGGGCTGGCAGGAACTGTGGATGACTATACGATGCTCCCGGACGCGCTGAGCTGCGGAGGGAGCGGCACCCGGGGGGAGAAAATCCTGAAAGAAGAGACAGTTCGGATGCTTTCCGTTTCTTATACGACCGGACAGATGAGCAGGGATTTCGCTGCTCCGGGAAGAGAAGGATATGAGTATGGGCTGGGTGTGCGCGTGCGCACAACTCGGGGCAGATACGGCTGCCCTGTGGGTGAATTCGGATGGGACAGCGCCGCGGGCGCATACGTACTTGTGGATCCGGTTCATCATGTCAGTTTATTCTACTCGCAGCATGTAGCGGATTTCCCGAGAGCGTACAGTGAGATTCATCCGAGAGTGCGTGATCTGGCGTATGAAGGGATGAGTCTGTAATAGCAGATGAGCCGGGCGATTTAAAGGCCCGGCTCGTTTGGTTATTATTTTCAAAAGAGTTTTTGTACAATACCGTTTACGGTTATAGTAAAATGATATGTAGTCAGATCTGCTTTCAGAACCGCCGTCACACTTCCGGAGGTTCTTGTGATTGTCAGCTGGTCTCCGGAAGAAGTGCAGCTGCAGGTGCCGTTGAAGGCAGGGCATGTATTCCGAAAGATCATCAGATCCCTCAGCTTTCTTACAACCGGCCGCCGAAGGTTTTCTTCCACTTCATCTGCTGTATAATAATGCCGGTTGATATTGCGGCCTTCTTTTGTGTTTTCCAGCAGTTCCAGATCATTTTCCCATGCCAGCATCCCCACATAGTAGACCTGAGGGATTCCCGGCGCAAAGAACTGGATCGCTCTTGCAAGCAAATAGGCGTTGTCGTTATTCCCAAGGGCAGAGTAGTAAGTGCAGTTAATCTGATAGATATCCAGGTTGTTGTATTCCGTGCTGCTGTATTTCTTCTTTACATTGGCCCCTTTTTCATAGAGAAGATTTTTCGTCTCTTCAATTTCTTCGGGTGTCAGGAGATCCACCACATCAACGATCCCGATTCCATCGTGGGTATCCAGCGTGGTCATCTGCTTTCTGGGACAGATATCCAGCCAGTGTTTCAAGCGGTCGCCGCGGTGTGTATATAAGGCGTGAAGGACAAGCATCGGAAGCGCGAAATCATAGACCCAGAAGCCTTTCTCAGCCAGTTTCATCTGGATAGAATAGTGCTCGTGTATCTCGGGCAGGATCTCGAGGTGAGATTCCGCTGCGAGATCCTGAATGCTGTACAGAAGATCCCAGATCTCCGGCTCTACAAAGAAGCAGTTGGAATCTGCCTTTTTTATCGCGTAGGCAAATGCGTCCAGGCGGATGACAGAGGCGCCGTGCGATCCCAGCTGACGAATAGTATTTCTGATAAAGTTATTTACATGAGGGCTTGTAACATCCAGGTCAATCTGTTCCTCTCCGAAAGTGCACCAGATTTTTTCGGAAGTCCCGTCAGCGAAATCGAGAGTGACATAGGGTGCCTTTGGCTTGCGTTTATAGATCTTGTCGGTCTGTTCCCGGGTGGGCTCTCCGTTTTTCCAGAAGTCTTTGTACCGAATAAAGAAATCCCGATATGGGGACTGATCCTTTTTCTCTTTGAAGTCGAGATAATAGGCTGAGTGCGCGGAAATGTGATTTACCATGAAGTCGTACATCAGATCATATTTTTCTCCGATACGTTCAAGATCCTCAAAAGTACCGAATTTTTTGTCTGTTTCTGTATAGCATATTGGAGCAAATCCCCTGTCTGCCGAAGAGGGAAAAAAGGGCAGAAGATGGATACTGCCGACAGCGCCTTTATAGTATCTGTCTAATATCTGTTCTAATTCTTTGAAGTTTTTCCCGAGGCTGTCGCCATAGGTAATAAGCATGATTTCGTTTTTCATATCATATCTCCTGTCTGCCGCCATAGCGTAATGCTATGACGGCATATGTATTTTATCCTTTTACTGATCCTACGGTAATCCCCTTTGTGAAAGATTTCTGGAAGAATGGATACGCGATCAGGATCGGAAGCAGTGCAATAACGGCCAGGGCCATACGGATGCTGACGCTGGGAAGCTCGCTCAGTGAGATGTTCGGATTGGAATGTGACTGCAGGAACGATATATTGGTCAGGATGGAGTTCAGATAGTTCTGAATTCCGTAAAGGTCTCTTCTTACGTGGATGAAGTAAATACCGTTTGTCCAGTTGTTCCAGTACGCGATCGCCGTCATAAGTCCAACCGTCCCGATAATCGGTTTAGACATGGGAACAACGATGCTGATAAGCGTTTTAAATTCACTGGATCCGTCAATCCTGGCCGCCTCTATTACCTCATTGGGGACATTGGAGGTAATGTAAGTACGCACCATAATCACATAGAAGGCATTCATTAAAAGGTAAGGAACAATCAGCGCCCAGATCGTATCTGTGATATGAAAGATCTGGGAATAGATCAGGTAAGTCGGTACAAATCCTCCGTTAAAGAGCATTGTAAAAAACACGAAGAAGGATAAGGCTCTGCGCCCCGGCAGATCAGGCCTGGAAAGCGGGTAAGCGAACAGCATGGTAATAACAAGGCTGATTACGGTTCCGACTCCTGTGACGAGAAAACTCATTCCATACGCCCGCAGTACATCAGATTTTACTCCCCAAATATACTCATATGCGGCGAGTGAAAATTCAGACGGGAAGAACGAATACCCGTCCAGGGCCAGCGCCTGCTCAGATGTAAGGGAACTGGCGATCAGCAGGAAGAAAGGAAGCAGGCATACGAGTACCAGCACAGCTACGATAAATCCGGTTACAAATCGGAATACTTTATTTTCACAGATCATTTGTTAACTCCTCCTTTTTAGAATAAGCTGCTTTCTTTGTCGATTTTTGAAACTACTTTGTTTGCCGTGAACACACAGATGAAGCCAAGTATCGACTGCATAAATCCAGCGGCAGTGGATCGTCCGATGTCATTAAGTTCAAGCAGCCCGCGGTATACATAAGTGTCGATCGTCTGTGTGGTCGAGTAGAGCAGCCCGCTGTTCATCGGAACCTGATAAAACAGTCCGAAATCTGAGTAGCAGATACGTCCTACCGCGAGAAGTACGAGCGTGATGATTGTCGGTTTGAGAGCGGGCAGCGTAATGTGTCTGATCTGCGCCCAGACTCCCGCTCCGTCTACGGCAGCAGCCTCATAGTATGATTTGTCGATTCCTATCAGGGTTGAATAATAGAGAATCGAGTTGTAGCCGAACATCATCCAAAGATTGACGACAACCAGGATAACAGGCCAGTATCCGGCTTCGTTGTACCAGTTGACCGGATCCATACCCAGCATGGGGAGGATGGTCATATTCATAAAGCCATTATTCCCACTTAAGAATGCAAATACAATGTAGCTGATAATTACGGTCGAGAGCAGGTAAGGGATCAGGATGATTACCTGGCTGACTCTTTTGAAAAATTTATTACGGATGGTATCCAGGCAGATCGCCACCAGTATGCCCGCTACATTGCCGAACACAATAAATGCAAGATTGTAAAGGATCGTGTTTCGGAAGAAGATAAAAGCGTCATTCGTGCTGAACAGGTATTTGAAGTTCTCCAGCCCGCACCAGGGACTTTCGAAAAGCCCGATTGAATAGTTGACTTTTTTAAAGGCCAGTGCAAGTCCGGCCATAGGCATATAGTTGTTAATGATAAGATAGATAATTCCGGGCAGCATCATTAAATAAAAAGGAAGATACCTCTTCATTCTGTGCAGCGACATTTTTCTCTTTTGTGGTTTTTGTTTTACTCTTTCCATGATAACCTCCTTATAAACGTATTACGCTGTTGATGACAATTAATTTATAGAAAAACTGCACAAAAGACTATCATAAAACAGATATAAACTGTTGAAATTCTGTCTTGTGAAAGTTCTAGAATGTCAGATATGCTGTAATAAATATCGAAAATCAAGAGCAAATCAGTGCGAAATATCAGAAAAACGATGATTCAGGACAAAAAAGTGATAGAGATGGGAAAATAACATTTGTTAAGATGGCATCACACGAAAAAACGGCCGCCGGATGAGGCGGCGAAGAAAAAGGAGGATAACAGTTATGAAGAAACGAATAGTTGCCTGCCTGCTGGTTTCAGCTATGACAGTCGGAATGCTCGCAGGGTGCTCATCAGGCGGAAGCAGCGAAGAGACACAGTCGGACAGCGGCAGCGGGGATTACCCGGTAATAAAGATTGCATATAATGTGGCTTATCCGACACCGGACGAACAGGCCGTGGAAGACGCTCTCAATGAGATTATGAGAGAAAAGGCACAGGCAGAGGTTGATATTGTACCTATCGATTTCGGAAACTGGTCAACCCAGCTTAATCTTCTTCTAAGCGGCGGAGGAGAGGATTCCATCGACCTGTTCAACTCGTTCTGGTATACCTCTGTCAGCAATCTTGTTTCAAATGGACAGATTATGGCGCTTGATGATTTGCTTGAATCGGACGGAAGTGAGATTAAAGATCTTTTTACAGATGGAATGGAAGATTACCTTAAGTGTGGACAGGTAGGGGGAAAGCAGTACGGAATTCCGAGCATCTATTCGTACTGTAATGAGAACCAGTATTACGTGCAGGCTGCGGACGCTCAGGCTGCCGGTATTGACTGGAGTAAGGTAACGGACATTGACAGCATGTCGGACGCGATTCTTCAGTTGAAAGAAGCAAATCCGGATAAATATTATATTCCGGGGACAACGGATCCATACTGGGTGCCGAAGAATATCGATAATTTCGGAGACAGTAACTTCCTCGGTGTTTTGACCAATCCGACAGAGAGTACAACTATAGAAAATTATTATGAATCTGAATATTTCCTGAATTGGCTGGATCATGTAAAAGAGTGGAAGGAAGCGGGAGTTTTCAGCCCGGATCCACTCAGCCAGAATCAGCCGACGTTAAACTGCCTTATGATGGGAATTACCGATGGAACGACCGGGTATTCCTGGGACGCGGAGATTAACAAGGAGGCAACAGAGGTCCAGAATGGTCTCCAGCTGGAAGGAACAAACGTTACGGAGGCGCTTTCAACAACGGGAGATGTATCTACATTTATGTGGCACATCAGCGCTTTCTGCAAAGAGCCTGAGGCAGCGATGCGGGTTTTGAAAGTGCTCTACACAGACGCAGATGCGGCCCAGATTGCAGCAAACGGTATTGAAGGTCTTGAGTATGAGCTTGATGAGAACGGACAGATGGTATATCCGGAAGGAAAGAGCGGCATTGCGGATCTGGGATGGCCAGCGGCTTCTTCAGCTTACTGGCCGAATCCGACGCTGTGCAAGACATGGTCTTACGAGCCGGAGGATATTTATGATCAGATGATTGAGAAAAACAAAACCTGCGAGAGATCTCTGGCTCTTGGCTTCTCATTTGATTCTGCAAATGTTGCGGATCAGATTACGGCATGCAGCAATGTAGTGGCACAGTACTATACACCGCTTATGTACGGCGAAGTGGATATTGATTCCACACTTCCAGAATTCCAGCAGGCACTTAAAAATGCGGGAATTGACGATATTATTGCAGAAAAACAGGCGCAGCTCGATGCGTGGCTGGCAGAGCAGTAATTTTTTTTAAAGCGGCGGAAGGCTGATGCAGAACAGACAGCCGGACCGCCGCTTAAAGATGACTCCGGGGAAAGGAAAAGGGAAATGAATCAAGAAAAACTATGGAACAAACATTATATACTGGTACTGCTTGTGAACACTTTGCATGCGTTTTCCTTCTACTTGATAGCCACAATTCTCTCAAAATATCTAATAGGAATCGGGACGACAGTGTCGATGGCAGGTTTTATCGTGGGACTTATCTCTCTGACATCTCTCATATGCAGACCGTTCAGCGGGATGATGGCCGACAGGCTGAATAATGTAACGCTTTTGAAGTGGAGCACAATTTTCATGGGAATTGGCCTTATTGGATTCATTATCACCACTAATGTGCCGCTTCTGATCTTTTTCAGGATTATCAACGGCGTTGGATTCGCGCTGGCAGGCACGTGTCAGATTGCCCTTGCATCTCACTATATTCCAAAAGATAAGATGGGGGAAGGGATCGGCTACTTCGGACTTGGCATGGTAATCGGATCTGCCGTCGCGCCGGGAATCGGCATAGCTATTGCGGATGTGGCCAGTATGAAGGTTACATTCCTGATCTCTGCGCTGCTTGTCGCAGGAGAATATGTGATCTTGTGGTTTTTCCACGAGGAGAAGCAGCATAAAGAAAAACTTGAGAAGATAAAGATCCGGCTCCGGGATATTATCTGTATAGAGGCATTGCCGTTTACATTAATTGCAGGGTCCTATTCTTTTATAAACGGGATTATTTCTTCTTACCTGGTGCTCTACGCAGATGAAGTCGGTGTGACAGGAGTGAGTGTTTACTTTACGGTGTGTGCGGTCGTACTCTTTTTGATCCGGCCGTTTTCCGGAAAACTTATGGACAAGAAGGGAATCCGGGTTGTGGTTATCCCGGGTCTGATTCTTACTTCATGTTCGATGTTTATACTCGGTGTGAGCAGAACACTGCCGATGATTCTTCTGACCGGAGTTATCCGTTCTCTGGGGCAGGGAGCCGGGCAGCCGGCGCTCCAGGCAGGATGTATCAATAAAGTAGGCGTGGAGAGGAGCGGGATCGCTACCAGTACATATTATCTGGGAAGCGATGTGTTCCAGGGAATCGGTCCGATGATCGGAGGCTTTATCGTTGAGGCTGTAGCAGGTGCGGCAGGATATACGGCGATCTTCGCGGTTTGCGGCATATTCCAGCTGTTTGCTCTCGGATTTTTCATCCTTGTGACCGGTAAAAAGTACGGCGTACTTATGGGTGCGGCAGCAAAGTGAGGCAAAATGACATGAATAATAGAATTAAACTGCTTCCGGGCATACCGGATGACGATAACAGGCATTATCTTCCGGAAGAGCTGAAGGAAAGTGAAATTGTTGTAAATGAAAACGGAAATAATTCACAGGTATATCCAAAAAATCTGAAAGAATACCGGGCGCGTCTGATCGATGAACATGAAGATACCTGGTACGAATATGTACCGGACAGCTATGACCCGTCCAGAAAAACGCCGCTTGTACTCTCAATGCACGGAGGGCTTATGACTGGCTGGGGACAGTGCGTCTATACATCTTGGTCCCTTGTTGCAGACCGTGAAGGATTCATTGTGGTATATCCTGATGCACATTCCAGACGTTTCTGGCAGGTGGAGTATGAGAAAGACACTTGCCGGAATCTCTCAGAACCTAACGAGGAAGGATTGTACATGCAGGATTTTCCAGAGGACATCCGGGAGAATAACGACGCCAGGATCGTATTGAAGCTTATAGATCTTATGAAAGAGAAATACAATATTGACGATGAGCGAATTTATATGCAGGGGATGTCTCTGGGAAACCACATGACTGCTATGATGGCAAGACATTATGGATACCGGTTCGCGGCTATGGCGGGATCCGCAGGAACAGCAACGGAAGGACTGATATTTGACAAAAACAATCAGCCTATCAACCAGGGCGGTCCGGTTCCGGTCTGGCAGGCGAGGATGGAATATGATATCGCTCCATTCGGAAGCAGCCTTCCGGTGGAAGAGGTAGTTATTAGAAACAGGGAATACTGGCTTAAGGTAAATGAGTGCGACAGCCTGCCCCAACTTAAGATCGATGGGGAGCACAACTATGCGTTTTATAAGGGAAAAGAAGCGGATTTCGTATTCTGCGATGTATTTCAGAGAGATCACGGACAGACATTCGATGATGCAGAGCTTGTATGGGATTATCTGTTCTCGGGAACAAGACGGCTTGTGGACGGAACAATAAAATATACGGCGTCGGAGATTCCGCGTGAAGGTGATAGAAACGTAATTGCGGCTGCGGACGGATGCAGTTATATATGGATTAACGGAGAAAAAAGAGAACTGCCGGCCCCGGCACTTCTGTGGAAGAAACTGAAATATCATGGAGTGGAAGGCGACCCCATTGTGAGAGGAGAATATTGCATGATACCGCTTCGTTTTATCGCAGATCTGGAAGGGCAGGAATATGAGGAATGTAATGGATGGGCAGAGATGAAATTGGAAGACGGACGCGTACTTCAATTCTCCCGGGGCTGTATCGGATGCACAGTGGATAATCGTGTCCGGTCTATGTTATGCGAGCCTATTGAGAGGAACGGGATGCTGTATATTTCCATCGAATGGTTTTGCAGAGCAATTATGCAGATGTACGTATCCACATCTGAAAATGTAATGTACGCGACAGATCATGACTCTAGGCTGTCCAAAAATATGGCGCTGCTGATTCGAAATCTGCTCAGGTAAGGAGGAATAAAAATGAGACAATACGATTATCATGATGTGAACCGCAGAGGAACAATCAGAAGGGTAGATTATACGACCCGTGACTGGAATGAAAATATCATCGAGAAATACGTGAATATTTATCTTCCATACGGGTACGATGAAGCAAAAAAATATAATATACTCTATCTCATGCACGGCGGCGGGGGAAATCCGGATGCGTGGCTGGACACGTGTATGGTAAAAAATATGCTGGATTATGTGATTGATCAGAAGGAGATTAAGCCTTTGATTGTGGCTTTCCCTTCTTATTACAAAATCCCACGGGAGACGGTAAAGCCGGATGTGGACAATGAAAGGATGCAGAGTCTGTTTTATCAAAAGGAGCTGATCAATGAAACGCTTCCAGCAGTGGAGGCGGCGTGCAGCACTTATGCAGAAGAACTGACTGCGGAAGGATTCAGAAATTCCAGAATGCACCGTGGAATCGGTGGATTCTCCATGGGATCCTGTACCACGTGGTTTGCGTTTGAAAAGAATATAGATTATTTCGCGTATTTCCTGACGTTAAGCGGCGACTGCTGGGATGTAGAAGGACTGGGCGGTAAGAACAATCCGGAGAAGACGGCAGCAGTTCTTCACAAATATGCAGTGGAATCCGGTTATACGCCGGAGGAATACTTCATCTATGCGGCGACCGGATCAGAGGATCCGGCAGTAGACGCACTGGGGCCGCAGATCGAGGCAATGAAGAAATATACGGATACATTTATATATGACGAGGATTACACGAAGGGAAACCTGCATTATCATCTCCAGGAAGGCTTCCGGCATAAATATCCTGATGTTTACCAGTATGTGTATCATATACTGCCGTATCTGTTTCGATGATAGTGTATACAAATGCGTTGTTGTCTGAAAATCATTTGAATTCCCCCTTCCATCTCCGTAAGTTTCTGCTATAATGTACTGCGGACTATATTCGGGGGTACGAAAGATGAAGAAAACAAATGATTTCGGCAGGGACTCTATTCCCCTGCTGGTGCTTAAGATATCTATTCCTTTTATGATCGCTCAGTTTGTCAACGTGCTTTACAGTATCGTGGACAGGATCTATGTGGGCAACATCCCGGTGACAGGAGCGGACGCTCTGGCCGGAGTAGGCGTGTGCGCGCCGATCGTTACGCTTCTGTCGTCATTTGGAACGCTGTTCGGCATCGGCGGTTCGGTTCTTTTCTCTGTCCGTCTGGGGGCGGGAGATGAGAAGGGCGCGCGGAAGATCCTGGCCAACAGCTTTACAATGATGATGATAGTTTCCCTTACGCTGACAATTGTGTTTCTGCTGACAAAGGAATATCTGCTGAACTGGTTTGGAGCCAGTGAAGTGACCTTTCCCTACGCGGATACTTATATGACGATCTACACAGCGGGAACCTTTTTTGCACTGATTTCCATGGGGATGAACTACTTTATTACGGCTCAGGGATTTCCTCTGCTGGGGATGATGACTACACTGATCGGCGCGGTGATTAACATCGTGCTTGACCCGGTATTTATCTTTCTTATGGATATGGGAGTGGCAGGAGCGGCTGTGGCAACAGTCCTCGCCCAGACGTCCTCCTGTACATTCGTTCTTCTAACGCTCAGAAGAAAGAAAATGCAGGTTCCTCTGGGCGTTGTAAAGCCGGAGCTGTCGGTGGGAAAGCAGATCGTGAAGATCGGATTTTCTCCGTTTCTGATCTTTGCCACGGACAGTATTATCATCATTGCTCTGAACGCGGTGCTCCAGCACTATGGAGGAAAAGAATATGGAGATACTCTTGTGACGGCGGCGACCATTGTCCAGAGCTATATGCTTTTGATCACTTCGCCTATGCTTGGCATTACGGGAGGCTCCCAGCCCCTGATCAGTTATAATTATGGCGCGAACAGACCGGACCGCATCAGGAAGACCTTCTTCTGGGTGCTGATGCTGTGCTTCTGTTTTACATCAGTCATGTTCTTGATCTCTAGGGTCGCGCCTCAGTATTTTGTATACATATTTACCGATAATCCAGAGTATCAGGAGCTGGCGATATGGGGGATTCAGGCGTTTACCCTGATGATTATCCCGCTCAGCTTCCAGTATGTGATAGTAGATGGGCTGACTGCTCTGGGGATGACCAAGACATCTCTCAGCCTGTCCCTGATCCGGAAGTCACTGTACTTTGGGGCAACGTGCATACTTCCCCTCTTTTTCTCCGCGCAGACGGCATTTTATGCGGAGCCTATTGCGGACGGAACCGCGGCTTGCCTGTCCTGCTGTGTGTTTTTCTTTGTATATAGGAAATATTTAAGAGGGAAGGGGAGGCTGAAGGATATCAGGCTGTAAAAAGGAATTATTTATCTTCAACTCGTATATAAAGGGGGAAACCCGGGGTACGGATACATTATTGTATCTGTACCCCGGGTTGCTTATTATTAAGATGATTTTCAAATATTCCATGTTTTTTTGTGAAATTGCCATTTGGGGGTGAAAGTAAAAATCGTATACTAAATTATAGAAAGAAGAGCGCTCAAAAAAATAAAGAGAGGAGAAAGAAATGAAAAGGTCAGGAAAAAGAATAATGGCGGCAGCAATGTCCCTAGCTATGACAATGTCACTGGCAGCCTGTGGAACGGGAGGAAATGATTCTGGCAGTGGAAATGAAAAGGAACATGTAGAGCTTACAGGGATGGTTCAGCAGTCAAGATGGTATTCAGGGCTACAGGCAATGGTTGAGAAACTTGAAGAGGATGAGAATATCTCTATTGAATTTGAAGTGATTCCGGATGATCAATACGATAATCTGATGAAAATGAGGCTGAATTCACATGAAGCACCGGATCTTGTTGTATATCAGTTCGCAGATTTGTTTGCTGCTGTTGATCCAGAGGAGTTTTTTGTAGCCCTAGATGATGAGCCATGGATGGACAAGGTTATCGCGCCGGAGATTACAGAATATAATGGAAAGCATTATGGATATTGTTTTGAGTCCTCTAATGGCTTTCAGGGAATGATTTATAATAAAGATGTCTTCGACAAAGAAGGTATCACTGAGCTGCCACAGACACTGGATGAGTTCTATGCATTATGTGACAAATTGAAAGCAGATGGCATTACTCCGATTGCGATTCCTTCTGATACATGGGTGCCCCAGATCTGGATGACCTCCGGTATGTCCAGAGCACTGGGAACAGAAGAGGCATGTGAAGATTTTGCAAATAAAATTCTGACACATCAGGCTGAGTTCAATGACTATCCAGAGATGGCGGAAGTAATTGATGAATACCTCGCGCTTTTTGACAAGGGATATGTGAATGAAGATTTTATGACAGTCAGCTATGATGAGATACTGGGGCGTCTGGCCAGTGGTGAGATTGCGATGATCTATGGCGCGACAGAGATCCTGACTTCCATTGAGGAATCTTACCCTGACTCAAACTTTACAATCTTTAATCCTCCGGTAGGGTATGATGACCGTGATGTGCTTGCTTATCTTCCCACGGCAATGGGAATTGCGGTAAACAAAGACACAGAGAATCTTGATGTGATCAAAGAAGTCTTTGATCTTTGGAGCACTCCAGAATATGGAAATCTTTATTTTGAATCTCGTCCAGGTTTCCCCAATATCGAGGGGATTGATGGGAATGAGGAAGGAATGAATCCTGATATTCCAGCAATATATAACGAATATATGGAAAGCGGAAGAGTTGTTGCCCAGATGAATCAATATATTGACACATTACAGCCATTATTCGGAAATACTCTGTGGGTTTATTATTTGGAGGCTCCTTCCAAAGGAAATATGGATGGAAAGGCAATTCTTGACAGATTCCAGAAGGATGTAGACGAGTTTATGACAGAAAAAGGCGCAGAAGGATGGACGTAAATATAAAGGGGCAGCTGCACAAGCGTGTGGCGCCCCTTTTCTGTAAACGGCTTTTGGATGATCGTCAGAGTAATGTGACATGGTGAGGAGAAATTTTGAAATGAAAAATAAAAAGAATTCAATATATCCATTGTGGGCAATAGCACCGGCATTTATTGTGTATACGATATTTGCTGTCGTGCCGATAGTAATAAGTTTGATATTTTCATTTACGGACTGGAATATGGAGCGTTTGTACGCTCCGGAGTTCGCTGGGATCAAAAATTATATACAGCTTTTTCAAGATCCGGTATTTTTGAAATCAATTATAAATACTTTTATATTTGCAATATGTACAACAATATTGAAAACAGGTATAGGTTTTCTGCTGGCGCTGGCGCTAGTTAAAAAGGTAGCGGCTCGGGGAATACTCAGGACAATATATTATGCGCCATGCGTTATGAGCATAACTGTAGTTGGGGTACTGTTCAAGTCTATTTTAGCTAATAAAGGTCTGCTGAATAATGCGCTTTCTTTACTGGAAATGGGGGAATTAGCGAAAGACTGGCTTGCATCTTATGGGACCGCAATGGGAAGCGTTATATTTGTAGAAACATGGATGTGGGCTGGATTTAATATGTTTATTTTCTTATCCGGTCTGCAGGCAATTCCAGCGGATTATTATGAAAGCGCTACACTTGACGGAGCAAATGGCTGGCAGAAATTTCGTTACGTTACGCTGCCACTGATTATACCATCGCTGACTGTTGTGGTAACTTTGAGTATAGCGGGCGGCCTGAAAGTATTTGATATTATTTATGTCATTACAAATGGAGGACCGGGATTTGATACTCAAGTATTATCAACATATACATATCAGTCATTCAGTTTGGGGTTCCTGGGAGAATCAACGGCAGGATCGATAATCCTGGCAGTGATTGTAACATTTATTTCATTTGCTATGAACAGATATTTTACAAAAAGAGAGGTGGAAATGTAATGAAAAAACGAACAAGAGGAGAAATTGTCCTTTCCATTTTCCTGATTGCGCTTGCTCTATTATATATTGTACCATTTGTTATGATGATTCTTGGATCTTTTAAAAGTCAGGCGGAAGCAGCGGCATTTGATTTATCTCTGCCGTCAGAATGGCTGTTTTCAAATTATTTACATGTATTAGAAAATGGAAATATACTATCCGGATACGTCAACAGTCTTATTATAACCGTTCCGGTGACAATACTTTCTTTGCTTTTTGGAGCTCTTGCGGGAATTGTAATATCAAGAAGGAATACAAGAGTAACTAGTGCCTTATATTACTATTTTATATTTGGCCTGACACTTACTTTGCAGATAGCTTCTATTTTCTTTCTTTTGAAGGCGTTGAATATATATGGTACATTTTTTTCCGTTATATGTATTTTTATTTCATTGAGGATTCCATTTACGGTGATGACATTCTGCAGTTTTATTAAAGGGGTTCCAAGGGAGATTGATGAGGCGGCTATTATTGATGGATGTAATTTTTGGCAAATGGCCTTTCGAGTGCTGTTCCCGGTATTGAAACCTATTGTGGTTACAAATATTGTTATAACTGCGATTGATGTATGGAATAATTTTATGATACCATTATTCTATCTGGGATCGTCGAAAAAAGCCACGGTTGCAATGTCGATTTACAGCTTCTTTGGCAGATATAACAGAGACTGGCAGTATGTTTTTGGCGCATTGACCCTGGTAGTGCTGCCAATGTTGATTCTTTTTATTGTGCTACAGAAATATATTGTGGCAGGTATGACTTCGGGAGCTGTAAAAGGATAAATAAGAAAGGGATAACAAATGAAGGTAAAATTTATTTTAATTGGATATGGATGGAGAGCGGATTTTTTTTATAGACTTTCAAGAATAATGCCAGAACATTTTGAGATTGTTTCGTGGGTAGTGCGTACGGAGGAAAGAGCAAAACAGGTCGCAGCGGAAAGAAAAGTTTATGCGGTAGACAATCTTGAGGAAGCTCTTGAAAAAGAACATGATTTTGTGGTTCTGTGTGTCCCCAGGGAAATTGTGCAGCTATATTTGATTAAATTGATGAAGAATCGGGAAAAAGTTCTCTGTGAGACGCCGCCGGCGAAAAATACAGAAGAACTCAGGGAACTGTGGGCGGCAAAAAAGGAATATAACGGGAAAGTACAGGTAATAGAACAGTATTTCCTGCAGCCATATTATGCGGCTGTAGAAGCAATTATATCCCGGGGGCTGATTGGAAAGGTGAATCATGTAATGCTTTCAGCACTTCACGGCTATCATGCAGTAAGTATATTCAGAAGAATGCTGGGAGTAAAGTTTGAAAACTGTGAGATAAAAATAAACCGTTTTCCATTTATTATGGTTAATACAAATGGCAGGGAAGGCTTTGATTATACAGGAAGCATGGTGCACAGCGACAGGGAATGGGGATATTTGAAGTTTGAGAATAAGAAAGCTGCTTTTATTGACTTTTCAGGCGAACAGTATTTTTCTATGATTCGTTCAAGAAGATGGAATATACAGGGAACCAAGGGGGAAATTAACGATATGGAAGTCCGTTTCCTGTCAGAAAAAAATATTCCTGTTATTCAGCAGATTCAAAGGTTGGATGTGGGAATCAATAATAATAGCGAATGGTCGCATAAAAGGATCATGTGTCTGGATCAGGAGATATATTCTAATCCATTTTATCCCGCAAGATTAAATGATGATGAGATTGCGGTTGCATCCTGTCTGACTAAGATGAAAGAATATGTAAATTCAGGAAAGTGTTTTTATCCATTGGAAGAGGCGCTGCAGGATACGTATATTTCATTTTTGATGGAAGAAGCAGCGGAAAGTGAAAAGACAGTTTATTCAGAGACACAGGCATGGGCGTGCGAATAGGACAGGGATGGGGACAGGATGCAGAAATACCGGTTTCAGAAACAGATCATTATACAGAATATTATTATTGTCGTAGTTGTCATTGTACTTCTTACGACAGCGGCCTTTGGTTATATATGCTGGAATTATGTACAGAGCTATCAGGAACAGCAGGAATTTCAGCTTTCTGGAATCAATTCACAGATAGAAACAACATTGGAGCTTGCTGATGAGATAGCTCTGCAGCTTGCAGCTAATCAGGTGGTAATAGAAGGTTTTAAAAAAGTAGAGAAACATGAAGGTGATTCGAATTATTTTGTTGATGATACTAATCTGGATTACCAGTTAAAGCAGTATATGATGTCATATATGCTGAAGAAAAATTCCATAGCAAGAATCTGTCTGTTCGATGATAGGCAGAACTTTACGTTTGCAGGGAGCATGGTCGACTATGGATATCTGCAGAAAAACTGTCCGGATCAGGACTATTTCAGTGAAATAGCAGGGTATTTTAGCAGCGGAAACGATGCAAGAATGTTTCGGATTGATTCAAAAGACCCTTATGTGAAGGATGGAAGTACTGTTGTTTCTATGATTAGAGAAATAAAAGATTATGATTTGCTTCCGTCAAAAAGACTTGGATATGTACAGGTTCAAATCCCTATTGAAAACTTTTCTAAATTTTGCAAAGGCTTGGGGATCGAGCAGGAGTTTCTGTTGTTTTACAATGGCGAGCTTATGTTTTCTTATAATGGGGAGAAAGATCAAGATCAAATTTGCCGGAGTATACAGAGTTTGCGGAATAATCCGCTTAAAAATATTTTTTACAGTGAGATATACATGGAGAATTTTGATATCACTTTGTCAGTTCTCTCTCAGAACATAAGACTGCTCAAAAGTGTTATCACTGTATTTATCTGGCTTGCACTGCTTGTTGTCTGCGTGATTTCTATAATTTGGATGGGACAGATGAAAGTAATCAGAAAGACAACGGAGCCAATTGTAAGATTGTGTGACATGGTTGAAAGCCTGAAAGCAGATGAAAATTTGAAGGAAATCCCATTGATAGCAGAAGAGGGGGATGAGCTGAGAACGCTCAACAAAGCGTTTGACAGCGTAGTAAGAAATCTGAAATTGTCTATGGAAAAGGTGATGGCAAGTCAGATAAATGAAATAAGAAGTCAGATGCTTGCACTTCAGGCTCAGATGAATCCGCATTTTATACATAATATTCTTACGATCATATCTGCAATGTCAGATACGGATGAACGGAAGAAGATCCCTGAAATATGTGGAAAACTTTCTGATATGATCAGGTATAATACAGATTATGAGGATAATTATACTGATTTGGAACGGGAAATGGATTATGCAGAAAATTATCTCGAGCTGATGAAACTCAGATATGAAGATAATCTGACATATTATATGACTTATGTTGGGCAGATGTGTGAATGCAAGGTTCCCAAATTTGTTGTTCAGCCTCTTATTGAGAACTGTTTTCGCCACGGGTTTGTGAAAAAAGAGTTTCCGTGGAATATTGAAGTGCAGGCTTTCGTGACAGGACGTTTGTGGGAGTGTACGATTTTTGATAATGGAGGAGGAATCAGTAAACAAAAACTTGGAGAAATAAATGATGACTTAAAGAAGTGCAGAGAACAGAAGGTTTCTGACCTGATGAGTGAATTAAAGATTGGAGGACTTACGATACGCAATATTTACGTACGCCTTTATATGGCTTACGGCAGTGAAATGATATTTCAGATAGACAGTGGAAAAGACGGCACCTGTATAAGAATCGGGGGGACTTGTAATGATTAGGGTAATGGTTATTGACGATGAACCGCCAATACTCAGAACAGTTTGTGATAAAATTGAGGCAATAAATCCGCATTTCAGCGTAGAAGCTACAGCAAATAACGGAAGAGAAGCCCTTGAATATCTTGAAAAACGGAAAGTGGATGTTATTTTTGTGGACGTAAGTATGCCTGTGATGAATGGCCTGGAGCTGCTTGAGAAGATAAATGAGAGAAAAATTTCAGTAATTCCGGTTATTCTCAGTGGATATAAAGAATTTGAATATGTGAGACGCGCATATGCGAGTCATGCAATTGATTATCTTTTGAAGCCTTTAAATGAAAATGAGCTGAAGCTTTTGCTTAACCGGATAGAAAGTGAGTTTCAAAAAAAGCAGTTTGAAGAAAATGCTCAAAATTTTGAGCTTGCGTTGAGCGGAAAACGTAATGCCGATATAAAATCAACAGAGGGATGGTGTCTGCTCCTTTTTACAGTTGGAAACAGCCAGATTTATTTTGCCGGAAATGAATGGAATTACGCAGAAATGTTTCATACAATTGATCTGGAAAAGGAAATAGGCCAATTAGTGGACCCTATGAGCTTTTGGGTGGTTGATGGGCGCAGCATTAATGAAAAACTTGTATTTATAAAAAAAGGAAGGGAACCAAAGTTCAAAGATATTAATGGCATATTAGAGAAAATTCGGGTTGAAGGTATTCCGTTGACAGGAGTATATTGTAAAACCGGTATTTGTATGTCAGATATATATACTGTTTACTGTGGAATGGAGAAATATACATGGGATAATATGTTTTTTCTTAGAAGTGCGTTGTTTGCTTTTGATATTAATCACATGAAAACGGAAAGACTGAATTATGATATGAATTCTAGTACTGAAAGCCTGGTAAAAGAATGTGTGGGAGCCGGTCCGGAGAAAATTTTTTCAGCACTTGCCAAAATGATAGAGAGTTTTTTGAGTTATCCGGTAAGTTACAAAGAAGCGGTTAAGCAGATTAGATATTTCTTTTCAAGGTTGTGCAAAGAATCTTCTGTCAACAGTGATTATATAGAAATAGAGGAAGACATACAGTATATTCTTGGAAATTGTTATACAGCTGAGGCGATTCTGGAGGAATTTCATTTTCTGATAGATGAGAATTTCGGCAGGGACGTCAGGGGAGAAAAAGATAAGGAAACATTAGCCAGGGAGGTAAAGCATTTTCTGGATGAAAATTACAAAAGACGTATTTCAAATCAGGATCTGACAGAAGTTTTTGGATTTGTTTCATCCTATATTAGCAGCATTTTTAAAATATATTATGGAAAAACGCCTATGGATTATGTGGTTGAATGCCGAATGGAGGAGGGAAAGAGACTTTTGCGGCGTGGCGATATGAAGATCAAAGAAATAGCTGATCGCTTAGGGTATGAAGACTCTTTATATTTTTCTAAGGTATTTAAAAAAATTGAGGGGATCAGCCCTAAAGAATATATGAATAGAAGGGGGAATAATATTATTTAGGCTTATTCATAAATTCTGGCGCGGGGATGCGCCAGAATCGGCCAATATTTAGCGCCCCTGCATTCTCTCGATTTGTTTCTGCAGAAGCATTCCTACGCCATCAGACAGATGGCGTATATTTTCAATTCTTACAAAATCTTCTCCATAAATCTTCCGGGCCGCCTCAGGGCTTCCGTCCTCCCCGTTTAAGACTGCCATAACCTGCACGCCGTTTTTCTTAAGAAGGCGTACCTCAGAGGCTGTATCTTCAATCCCGGCATCGCCGGAGTAATCCCGGCCGGTGAAAGATCTATTTTCCCGATTCGGCGGAATCCTGCGGTCATCATTGGGACTGGCGTCGGTCAGGAGGATGAGGAGACGGCGGCCGGCCGGAGAATCCTCCATGAGATGACCGCAGCCGCGCAGCGCCAGTCCGTCCCTGTTCCATCCTGCGGCAAAATAATCGAAAACGCTGTCCTGCTTGTCAGCTTCCGCATAGCTGCAGTACCGGCGGATAATCGTATAACCTCTCAGGCTTAAAAAGGAGCAGACTTGCACGGGAATCTGACAGAGAGTTAAGCTCCGGGCAATTACATAGGCCTGGGCGGCAATGATTTCCTGGCTTTGGAGCCGGGAAGCGGAGGCGTCCAGAAGCAGATCTACGGAAAAGTCCGGCTCCTCGTTCTGAAATGTATCCGTGAAGATCCGTTCGTCATTAAGCCGGACTGCCCGCCAGATCTCGGATGGCGCCAGAAGACCGATGCGGCTTGGGACTTTCAGCGGCTGGGGATAGACCAGAAGGGCATTCTTAATCTGCTGTGCCAGCCGGGTAATACTGTTTTGATAGAAATGCCGCCGTTCCTGGTAGTGAGCTCTGTTGCGCTGCGCCTGCATCCGGGCTCCCTGAACTGCCCGACGGATCATGGGATCTGATGGAGCTGCATCCTGCCCGCCCGGACGCTGCCCGGCAGTGAAATACAGATGACAGCCTGCATGGCGGTCTGTGCAGAGAAGATGCTCGATCTGCAGGTTCTCCGACTGAGAATAGAGAGGGAGGCCGAAGCAGCTTTCGATATAGATTCGGTTGTTTTCCTCCTCCGAAGCGGAGATCAGCCGGGAGTTTTGGGATTTCCTGGCTGTGATTGTACCGTTTCCGGCGGGGTCCCTGCCAAACATTAAATCTTCCGAGCGCATGACCCGGGAAGGAAGCGCGCGGGAGAGTAACCGGGACAGTGAATTATGCAGGCGCTGTAAGGCAGACATATGCGCGCTGCCGCCGTGAAAACGGAAAAACTGTCTGAGAATGCGGTAAGTGTGATCCGCAATCTGCCCGGCATCCCAGTCCCCGCTGTAGGAAAGTTCAGAAAAGAGCTTCCGCTCCCATGGATTTGCCAGCCTGGGTTCCTTCCCCAGTACGGTGCGCCATCGTGCCGCCTGGAGCGCATAGACGAGACTGTTTTGAGCCATCCACTGCTGTCTGGATCTGCTGATCTGCTGGTCGAAGAAAGTCCGGGCGCATGCAGTTCTAAGTTCGCTGAGTACAGGCCTTTGACGGACTTCCCGCTCAAAGGCGCAGTTCTCCAGCCCGATCCAGAGTACGCCGTCAAAGGTTTCCTTTAATAGCGAATTTTCCACTGCATCGAAAAGCTCTTTCATGATCTGGTGATCATACCACTTTCTCACATATCCGATGATTGAATTCATATAAAAGTCCGGCTGGCCATCCTGGGTAAAAGCGATAAATACGGGATCGAATCCGTATTCTCCCGCCGCGGTCCATATCATGTTGAGCGCGCGGCGGCGGACGGAAAGACTGCTGTCTGTACTGCTCATATAGTTATCCCTCTATTGATTCTCCATATACCTGCATCGGGTTCTTTGACTCAAATAAAAATAGATCTGCTTTCTGTTTTGCCTGATATCCGGGAAGCAATTATATCTTTTACCAAAGACTGCTCGTAGCTGTCAAAGGTTTTATTCGTGATCCCCATATCCAGCGCCGGAAGAGGAGAAAGACCGCTGTGCATCAGCCGGAGAGCGTCCAGAAGTCCTCTGAGATCTAACACACGCGGAGTCAGCTCTCCGCCGCGGCATTTTTTCTCAATATCCATGAACAGGGCGGCAAATTGCTTTACGAAGTCTTTTTTCATATCGGGAAACTCTCTGCGGAGCAGTTTTTCCAGATTTTCCTGTGTGATTTCCGGCATCTGGATGATCATAAATCTGGACGCCAGCGCTTCGTTTAATTCCCTGGTTCCCGCGTATCCATAATTCATAGTGGCGATGAAGCGCGCCGCCGGATGGACTGAGAGTGTGTCGTATCCGGGAACACTGATGATCCGGCGGAAGTCCAGTACCGAGTGGAGCACGGCCAGCGCTTCGTTGCGGGCCATGTTGATCTCATCCAGAATACAGAAACCGCCAAGAGAGGCACACTGATATACCGGACCCGGGCGGAATACAACCTGCCCGTCCCGGAAAGTATCGGTCCCGATCATGAATGAAGCGTCCATGTTGATATGGAAGGATACATTGTAGGAGGGGCGGCCAAAGAGCGCGGCGAGATTCTCCGCAAGTACGTTTTTCCCGGTGGCTTTGGAACCTGCCAGCAGCAGGTTCTCGCCGCACAGCAGAGCCTCCGCGGCCTGCTCCCACACTTCCCGCCCGTAGTACATATACCGCGGGCGGCTTCCCGTTCCTGCCTGGCCGGATGGATATTTACGGCGGAAGGATTCGATCTGTTTAATAATCTGTTCGTTTACATGTTCTTCTCTTAAAAAATCAAGCATAACTGCTGTACCTCGTATATAATGGTAATAGTTCAGCTATCAGGAATGGCTCAGGATGCCATAGCAGCATGTTTTGCAAGAAGTTTAGCATGATGAAGGAGGAATTTCAATGGATACTGGCGAAAACATTGGGTAACGAAGATTTTCCTAATGAAGGTTATTGTAATATTTTCGGAAAACCTCCTTGATAATTTTTACCTGAAGGCGTACAATAATGTTGTAAACTGCACAAGATAATAAATTAATTTGCGCAGTTTACAACATTTTCTGTATGGGTAATTTTAAATTGGGAGGAGGAAGTTTAATGGATAAAGAACTACAGGAAATGTTTGACATTCACGGTGGTATTCTTAAAACAAGCGAGCTTCTTCAATGTGGCTATTACCATCGAAAGATACAACAGCTGATCAGTAATGGAGAAATCGAACAGATACGGCGGGGCTACTATCAACGTATGTGTGACAATTCTTATTCTGAAATTGCCATTATAGCCAGACTGTTCCCGGATGCTGTTCTTTGTATGGAGAGCGCACTAAATTATTATGGATACACGGAAAGGACTCCATCCGCATGGAATCTTGCCGTGCCGGACTGTTCTTCACGACGGCGTTTCCGTATCACATGGCCTGCTGTAAAACCTCATTTTATCAGCCCGGGTAGGTTTTCTGTCGGGATTACAGATGAGAAGTTGGAAGGAACTAGGATAAAGATTTATGACAGGGAACGGACGATCTGTGATTGCCTGACTCATAGAAACAAAATGGATGCAGAAGTGTTTAACAGTGCTATTCGTGGATATCTCGCAGATCCAAAGCGCAGCGCAGCCCGCCTCGGTAAATACGCTGTTACACTCAGAGTACAGGGAAAGGTACAGGAGGTGCTTGGAATATGGCTGTAAAGAATCGAGCTGCTTCAACATTGGCAAGGCTGAAAAATCAGGCAAAGACAGAAGGAATCAACTATCAGATAGGCCTTCAGTTGTTTTTTCAGGAGGAATTTCTGAGAAGACTTTCGCACTCAAAATATCGGGAGAACCTGGTGCTGAAAGGTGGAATGTTTATATACACGCTTACAGCTTTTGACAGCAGGCCAACACGCGACATGGATTTTCTGATGAGGAGCCTGCCCAACGATCTGAATAATATTAAGGCCGTAATGGGTGAGATCTGCGCTGCGCATACAGAAAATGATTATATACTTCTGGAAGTGACGGGGGCAGAGCAAATAACGCTGGAGAAGAAATACCCAGGCATAAAAACCAAATTCATGGGACATATCAACAATGTCAGAGTTCCGTTTTCGGTTGATGTCGGGATTGATGATATAATTGTGCCAGATGCTATGATCCGGCGTCTATCTACCCGCCTGGATGGCTTTGAAGCTCCGGAGATCTTTACATACTCACTGGAAAGCACAATATCGGAGAAGCTTGATGCTATTCTACAACTTTTGAAGGCGCAGTGGCTGCGGTTTGAGCCAGCGAAAGAAACCGGCTTAGAGTTTACGGAGACTTTGCAGCGGTTGGAGAGGTTCCTTGCTCCTATATATCAAGCGGTTTTAGAGGGGGAAGATTTTAAGGGGCAGTGGATCAGTTCTCAGAAGTCATGGAAATTGATCTAACAGCAAAAAGAAACTATGATGCCGGAGCAAATATGCCCGGCATTATAGTTACTTAACTGGAGTTGATTCGTGTATTTAGAAAATGGACATGGAGCATATACGCTGAATTCATACAGATTTACAAGAGGTATCGGGTATGCTAAGATATAGGAGAGTCAGGAAAGCTTACAAAAAGGAGTTAATAATACATGATAAAAGTAATAGCAAGCGACATGGACGGTACGCTTCTGGGGAACGACCACCAGGCCGCGCCTGAGACACTTGCGGCTATCCGGGAGGCCTGCGATGCGGGAATCCGTTTTATGATAAATACCGGGCGTAACTTCCCCAGTGCAATGGAGGAACTCAAAGGCGCGGATCTTGTGTGTGACTATATTGTCAGCAGCGGCGCGGAGGTGAGAAATCCGCAGAAGGAAGTCGTGATGACCCTGCCGATGAGTATGGAACTGTGCAGGGCTGTATATGAAGAGTCCCGGAACTTTCCGATAGCCGCGGTTGTCTGTACGGACGGATATGATTACCGGGTCGGAGATCCGGCGGAAGTGGAGGAGAGCATGCTCAGGGAACTCCAGATTTTTTATACAGATTTAGATCCGGATGAAGCGCAGCAGTCGGTATTGTATCAGCAGATGAAACAGCGGACAAAAGTGGTTTCGGATCTGGAAGATATGGAGAAAGCGGGGGTTCCGATATACAAGCTCTTCTTTTTTTCAGAGGATACAGGGATGCTGGGAGAACTTAAAAATCGGCTGGAGAAGAATCCGGATATCGCAGTTGCGTCCTCATTTCCCACAAATCTTGAGATTACGGATGTGAGGGCCCAGAAAGGTCCGGTGCTGAAAGAATATATTGAATCACTCGGGTATACTATGGATGAAGTGATGGTATTGGGGGACAGCTTAAATGACCTGTCTATGATCTCCATGGATTTCGGGGCGACAGTAGCCATGGAAAACGGAGATCCGGAAGTAAAGCAGGCGGCAAAATATATTACAAAGTCGAATGCAGAGTTCGGCGTGGCATACGCGATCCGTGAACTTTTGAAACACCAGAGACAGCAAACAGAGTAACAGGAGCCAGAGAACAGATTATGAGATTGAGAAGCAGACTTGCGGTAACATGCGCAAAGGCGACAAGCAGCCTGATTAAGAAGATGAATAGAGGAAGCGGGGTGACGCTGCCGGGATTAGTGGCGCGTCTGATTGATCCTGGTATTTTAAAAGAGATGTCCTCTCAGGTCAGGGGAAAGACTATTGTGACTATGGGGACGAACGGAAAGACGACGACGAACGCCATACTCTGCCGGGCGCTGGAGAGTGAAGGGAAAAAGGTGATTATTAACCGTACCGGCGCGAATATGTTAAACGGGATTATCTCCGCGTTTGTCCTGAACACAGATAAGAAGGGACGCCTGGACGCAGACTATGCGTGCATTGAAGTGGATGAGATTGCCTCTGTCGGAGTTCTGCCCAAGCTGGAGCCGGACTGCGCTCTTCTGACTAATATTTCCAGGGACCAGCTGGATCGTTTCGGCGAGGTGGATATCACATATGAGAAACTTCTGACAGCGGTGAAGAGTGTGCCGAAGACTACACTTATTATTAACTGTGATGATATCCTGTCCTATTCCCTGGCGGAGAACAGCGGGAATCCTTATGTGACATACGGGATCAGCGAACAGATCTTCGACGATATTTCCCGGTCTGAGATCCGCGAGAGTATCTTCTGCCGCAAATGCGGCAAGAAGCTGGAATATGATTTCTTCCATTATGGACAGCTGGGCATCTATCACTGCCCGAACTGCGGATGGAAGCGGCCTGATCCGGACTATACGGCTGAGAACATTGAGTTTCATGACGAAGTGTATTCTTTTGATATGGATGGGGCGCATATTGATTCTACTGCCCGTACGCCGTACAACATTTACAACACGCTGTCCGCTTATACGGCGCTTAAGACGATGGGAGCCGGATATGCGGGATTTAAAGAAATGATTGAAGCGTTTGACTACGGCAATAACCGTGAGAGCATTTTTACTGTAGAAGGGGCGAGAGTACAGCTGCATCTTGCGAAGAATCCTATCGGATTCCAGCAGAAGGTGTCGCTTGTCCTGAAAGATCCGAAGCCGAAGGATATCATCATTCAGATCAATGATACCTACCAGGACGGGGAGGACGTATCCTGGCTGTGGGATGTGGATTTCCAGTATCTGGCGGACAGCAATGCGCAGAAGATTATTACCACGGGAACCAGGCGTTATGATATGGGACTCCGTCTGAAATATGAGGACATTTCCTGCGCCGCGGCGCCGGATATCAAAAAGGCCATTCTGGAATGCGCGCAGAAGGGAACGAAGAACCTCTATGTCATCGTAAATTATTCTGGTCTTTACCGGACAAACCATCTTCTCACAGAACTTGAGAAGGGAATCGATACGGAAGAAGAAAGGGAAGGGGGCGCTAAGGCATGACTGCGAAGAAACTGACGATCGGGCACTTATACCCGGATCTTTTAAATCTGTACGGGGACAGAGGAAATATTCAGTGCTTCCGGAAACGGCTGGAATGGCGCGGCATGGAGGCGGAAGTGATCCCATTCCTATCAGGAGATGAGATCGACTTTTCAAAACTGGATATCGTACTTTTGGGAGGCGGCTCCGACAGGGAGCAGGAGCTTGTATGCGGCTTCTTAAAGGATATCAGGGAAGACTTTAAGACATACGTAGAAGACAATGGCGTTGTGCTGGCCGTGTGCGGCGGCTATCAGCTGCTGGGTAAATATTATAAGACGGACAAGAAGACGATTGAAGGACTTTCCATTCTCGACATTACGACAGAATGGCAGCCGGAGCGCCTGATCCGCAATATTGTGCTCAACAGCCCCTTGTTTGAACGGCCGGTAGTGGGATTCGAGAACCACGGAGGTCGGACATACATCGGGGATCATACGCCCTTTGGCAAAGTATTTTACGGCCTGGGGAATACAGGCAAATCAGGGTATGAGGGCGTAGTTTACAAAAATGTGATCGCAACTTACCTTCACGGCCCTCTGCTGCCGAAGAATCCTCAGGTGTGCGATTATCTTCTGGAGAAAGCCCTGCAGAGAAAATACGGACCGGACACAGTGCTTGAACCCCTTGCGGATGAACTGGAGCACAAGGCCAACAGCTATATTGTGAACCGGTACAGTGATAAGAAATATATTCTGAAAGAAACTATTAAGAGGTACACCTAAAAGGAAATGTAAACAGAAGCAAGTGTCATATGGAGGCGGTGCATATGGGATATACCTATGTGATGTCAGATATACACGGCATGGGGACTCTTCTGGAGGAAATGCTGGAGCAGATTCATTTTTCTGAGGAGGACACGCTCTATATCCTGGGAGATATGATTGACAGAGGGATGGAGCCGGCTAAAGTGCTGGATATCGTGTCATCCGCTGGAAATATTGTCGCGCTTAAGGGAAATCATGAGGACGAGTTTGTGAAGTGGTATGAGGACGAAATGCTTCGGACATTCCAGAAATACTACTATAACACATACGAAATCCTTATGGACAGCGCGGTTACGCGAGAGAAGCTTCCGGAGTATGTCCGTTTTATGAAGAAGCTTCCCCTGTATAAAAAGTTAAAGACAGACAAGGAGTGCTTCCTGATGGCTCATGCGTCCACGGAGGAACTCCTGCAGGTCTGGAAGAGAAAGGAGCGCATTCTCTGGGATACTTCCATGGTGGACCGCCAGAGAGGAATACCGGGATATGTCTCGATCGTGGGGCATGTTCCGACTTTTATTATCCGGGGCTATCCGAGGGAGCCGGCCGCTATCTGGCACAGTCCCGACGGAAGGCTGATCGTGGTGGACTGCGGCGCGGCCTTCCCGGACATGGGCGGAAGACTGGGATGCCTGTGCCTGGAGACCCGTGAAGAATTCTATGTCTCTGCCAGTAGAGGTATATAAAACAGATTGATTTCGGGCATTCGGACTGTCACAAAAAAGAGGAGAGCCAGATGAGGATACATTACAGAGAGAAAGATAATGGAATAGAGGTAGTGCGCTGCTATGGCATGGACGGTCAGATTGTAATTCCGGATCAGATTGATGGAAAGCCTGTGGTCAGCGCGGCGCCCTACGCGTTTTCATCCAGAAAAGACCGCGAGGAGGAAGGGACTCTTGTGTACGAGACAGAAGAGTCCCGACTGTTTAGACAGCAGGAAATTCTGCTGGCGGGAGAAGATGTGATCAGCGTCCGCTTCCCGGACAGTGTAAGGGAAATCGGAAGATATATCTTCTATGGATGCCGGAATCTGTCCTGCCTGTCCTTTTCAGACTCCCTGATGGAGATCGGAAGCGGCGCCTTTACCGGCTGCAGAAATTTGAAAAAACTGAATGTGCGCCTCTGCAAAGGCCCCCGGTCCTGTGTATCGGAGATCCTGGGAGAACTTTGGCAGAGGATAGACGTGGAGTTCTCTGTGGAGTACGAAGAGGGCAGAGAAAGAAAGGTGCATCTTGTCTTTCCGGAACACTATGAGGAAGCAGTGGAAAATACACCTGCCCGCATCCTCTTCACCCAGCATCATGGATCAGGGAATAATTACAGACAGTGTTTCTATAACAAGGAGATGGATTACAGAAAGTACGATGAACTGTTCTTCGTGGCAAAGGCACAGGACCAGATCAGCGTACTGTCAGATCTGATTTTTGACCGTCTGATGTATCCGGAAGATCTGACAGAGCCGGCGGAAGAAGAGTACGAAAGCTATATCAGGGAGCATGGAGCGGATGTGGCGGCCTGTCTGACGGATAAAGAGAATCAGGAGGCGCTCCGGGAGATGTCGAGGAGAAATCTGTGGGCAGAGGAGACGCTGAATGAGGCGATTGAACACGCGTCCGCAGTCAAGTCCGGGGAGATCGTGAGCTTTTTGCTGGATGAAAAGCTTAAGCTCTTTCCAAAACGGAAGAAGAAGTACGACCTGTAGAAAGCTGGAGGACTTCATGCGTCAACAGCATTTTTATAAGATAAGAATAGAAACAGCGCCGATCTACAGAGGAGTCAGCAATCCTCGTACATCGGCGCTGTGTGAATGTTATATGCTTTGAAGTACTTTCAGCAGTCTGGAATTGTCTTCAGGCATCATGATACAGAACCGGATGAATTCTCCGTCCAGGCATTGGAAGGAAGAGCAGTCCCGGATCATAAGACCGTTTTTGATGCATGTTTCAAACACATCAAAAGCGGTGATTTCTTTTTTCTGTATTTTCAGCAGCAGGAAATTGGCATATGGCCTATAGGTCTTGTAAGTGCTGCACTGCGAGAGCGTGTCATACATCCGTCTTCGCTCAGACAGGATGAGACTCCTCGTTTTTTCGATATATTCTTTATCCTGAAAGAGCAGCTCACCGGCATAGGCTCCAATGCTGTTTAAGGACCAGGGGATTTGTTTGTTTTTCATCTTTTTCAGAAACGCCTGGTTCCCTGTAACCGCATACCCAAGCCGCATGCCCGGCGCGGCGAAAAACTTTGAAACGCCGCGGAGTATGCACAGATTGGAAAAGCTTTCTGTGAGCGGCACTGCTGTGACGGCGGCGATATCCGGCGCGAACTCTGCGTATGTCTCATCAATCATCACAAAGATATCTCTCTGCGAGCAGAAAGAGAGAAGCTGTTCCATATCGTCTCTGAGAATGGCGGACGAGGTGGGATTGTTCGGGTTGCAGAGAATCAGAAAATCATATCCCCCGCTTTCGAGCGTATCACAAAGATCGCTGATATCCAGAACGAAATCCTGCTCTTCTTTCAGATGATAATATTCCTGGCTGCTCCCGGAGAAGGAGAGCTCCCGGGAATATTCCGAGTAGGTGGGACCAAGGATCAGCGTCCGTTTTGGGGCCCGGGCCTCAATCAGAAGGGCGATCAGTTCGCTGGAACCATTTCCCGGAAGTATAAAATCCGCAGGGATCCCGCAGTAATCAGAGAGAACACGGCGAAGAGAGGCGTACTCCCGGTCCGGATAGGAGGAGAGCACATCCAGGTGCGCGGCTGTCTGTTCCTTTACAGCGGAAGAAAGCCCCAGTGGATTAACATTGGCGCCGAAGTTCGTAATGTCTTCTTTTTCCAGATGATAATATTCGCATATTTTCTCGATGTCGCTGCCGTGAAAGACAGGTCTTGCGTTCATAGTTTTTCCGCTCCTTTTTCGTACTATTTTGTCTCAAAGAGAATGCCAAGTGTGTTGGGGCCGCAGTGGCAGGAGATCCGTATTGATGTCTGAATATTTCCCGAGCTCATCTTTTACATATCTCTCGAGTACACGGTCAAGAGCGCCACAGTAAACATCGGGGATAAATCTCAGGGACAAGTTCCCCGAAGGATATTTCCTGGCGCTCCTGTATTATTATAAGACAGTATAACACGATTTCAGAAAAAGGGAAGGAAGCATTTATAGCCAGTTCCACCGCCCGTACCGCTTTGTGACGTCTCCGATCAGCCGGAAAAGGTTGTCATCCAGCTGTTCTTTTGTTACACGCCATTTCCAGTTTGTTCCGACTGTCGAGGGAACGTTCATACGGCATGTATTGTCCAGTCCCAGATAATCCTGGATCGGGATGATGCACATCCGCGCGTTGCTCCGCATGACAAGGCTGATAAATGCGAGAGGTAGTTCCTTCTTCGGAGTATGAGTGTCGCAGAGGTACTCTCTCGCCATTTTGTAGTCATTTCGTGAGATGCTGTCAAGCCATCCGAGGATTGTCTCATTGTCGTGAGTTCCTGTGTAAACCACGCTGTTCTCCGGGTAGTTGTGAGGCAGATAATCGCTGGCGGATCCGGAATCCCTGGAGTCAAAGGCAAATTCCAGCACCTTCATGCCCGGGAATCCGCTGTCGCGGACAAGCTGCCGTACAGAATCTGTCACATAGCCTAAATCTTCGGCAATGATCTCTTTGTCGCCCAGTGCGTGTTTTACTGCGTGGAACAGCTCGATTCCCGGGCCTTTCTCCCAATGTCCGCCAACAGCGGTTTTAGCGCCGGCCGGGATGGAAAAGTATTCGTCAAATCCGCGGAAGTGATCGATCCTTACAACGTCATAGAGGCGGCAGCAGTAGGAAAGACGCTGGAGCCACCACTGGAATCCGGTCTGACGGTGATAATCCCAGCGGTAGAGCGGATTTCCCCATACCTGGCCGATGGCGGAGAAGCCGTCGGGAGGACAGCCGGCAATGGCGACAGGCATATTCTCTTCGTCAAGCTGGAACAGTTCCGGGTGGGACCAGGTATCCGCGCTGTCCATGGCCACATAGATCGGAATGTCTCCCACGATCCGGATTCCCTGGCTGTTTGCATAGTTTTTCAGCTTTGTCCACTGTTGGATAAATTTGTACTGCATGTATTCATGGAACTCAATATCATAATAATATTCAGTCTGATAGTATTCCATGGCATTGTGCCAGCGAAGCCGGATATCCTCCGCCCATTTTGTCCACTCTTTTCCGCCGAATACATCTTTTACGGCCATAAATACAGCGTAATCCCGGAGCCACCAGTTATTCTCACGCTTAAAGCGGATAAACTCCGGATCCTCTGCAATGTGGCTGCGCTCATATGCTTTCCTGAGGAGCGGATACCTGGCATAGTACATCTTTTCATAGTCAATGTCAGCCGGATCATCCCCGAAGTCAGCCGCGCCGCATTCTTCCTCTGTGAGTACGCCCTCCTCAATCAAATCCTCCAGGCTGATGAAATAAGGGTTCCCCGCGAATGTGGAGAAAGACTGATAGGGAGAATCCCCATAGCTGGTAGGGCCAAGAGGCAGGATCTGCCAGTAGGTCTGCCCGCATTCCTTCAGACGGTCAACAAAGTCGTAAGCCTCCTTTGAAAAACAGCCGATGCCGTATTTGGACGGAAGGCTGGTGACAGATAATAAAATACCACTTTCTCTTCTCATAAAATTTCCTCGATTCCATTGTGTTTGAGATACATAATATCAGCAAAACGCTGAGAACAGGCGTCCGCAGAAATGGTTATGCAAACGCTTGCATTAAATATAGGATATCTGGCGGCTCTTTTCAATGCGTTTTTTATCCGGAAGAAAAGCTTTCTACGTTTTGCATAAAAAGTAGGGCGGGAAATTGTGCATTCTGCTATTTTACGGCTATTTAGTGCACTAACATATCCAGTGACTCACGTCCGGAAACGGAGCGGATGGTTTGCGATACGTATTCTGTGAAAGGGGACAGCCGTGCGATGTTCCGTTCCAGAATCCGGAAAATCTAACAGGCCGAAGAGATGTTTAAGGGCAAAGCGGCGCTCCGGGCAACTCGCTTTGCTCAGACAATCCCTGCGCGCCGCTTAACAACATCTCTCCGCCCTTCAAGATTTTCAGCGGATTCCTCCAAAGTCACATCTCCCGGCTGTCCCCTTCCCCAGAAAGTATTCTCAAACTATCCACTCCGCTTCCTGCGCATTCCCTGTCGGAAATGTTACTGCCCTAAACAGGCTGAGACGTAGAACTGGCGCGGCTTGGAGACTTTCGGCTGAGAAAGTCTTCCGGCCGCGCCTGCTTCTTTTGACAGCTATAAATTCATTAACTTCCGGCTTGAAAAGCCCAGAAAACAGCCCCATTTCAAGAAAGATTCTGCGGGGATGGAGGATGGCGACGGGCGCCTTCGGAAGGGGATTAGTGAAACTCGAAGTTCCGGATACGGATGTTGGGGCAGACGGAGAGATTTGTCTGAGCGAAGCGAGTTGCTCTCCGTCTGCCCCTGCTTTTAATCCGTGGCCGGAACTTCATAGTTTCCCTTATTTCCCTGGAGCGAAGCCCAGAGCCGTCCTCCATCCCCGCAGAATAAATCTTAGAAATAGTCACTGTTTTCGGACGTTTTAAACAAGGACGTTAGTGAAATAAATAGCTGCTGAACTAAATAGCTGGAATCGGTTGACAGGGCATTGTGTCATATATACAATTGAGAGAAGATACAGGCGAGTCTTGCATTACAGGAAATACAAGGAGGAGCGGTATGTCAGTTACGATCAAAGATGTGGCGGCCCTTGCAGGCGTATCGCCATCTACGGTTTCGCGGGCCTGCCGGGATCTGCCGAGCATCAGCAGACAGACGAAGGAGAAAGTGCGAAGGGCCATGGAAGAGCTCGGGTATGAGCCGAACTTTCAGGCCAGTGCGCTGGCGAGGAAGAATTCACGTATGATTGGAATTATTCTGCCGTTTTCGGAAGTGGATGCCTATCAGAATTCCTTTTATTTGGAAGCAATGAGGGGGATCAGCCAGTATTGCAATCAGAGACAGTATATCAGCACTGTGATCACGGGGAGAGATGAGGAGGAGATCCTGCGGACGATCCGCTCTATGTCCCGCAGGGGACTGGCGGAAGGCTTTATCGTCATGTATTCCAGGATCGGGGATCCTGTGGTAGAATATCTGCATAAATGCGGTTTCCCTTATGTTCTGATCGGAAAGGCATGTCAGTGTCCGGAGGAGACGAGCTATGTTGATAATGACAATATGATGGCCGCCAGGGAGGCGGTTGAATATCTGATCCGGCTGGGACATCAACGGATTGGATATCTCTCATCGGATCATTCGCTTCTCTTTGCGGCAGACCGCAGAAAAGGATATCTGGCTGCGTTGGAAGAATATGAACTCCCTATTGTGGATGAATACTGTATTGAGACTTCCAGCTGCCCTCAGGAGGACCGCCCTGCTATTTTAAGACTGCTTGAAAGAGAGGACCGGCCGACAGCGTTTCTTGTAAGTGACGATATCCTTGCTACCATACTTGAGAGGATCTGCTCTAAACTTGGGCTCTTTATACCGGATGATTTATCAGTGATATCGTTTAATAACTCACTTTTAGCGCAGCTTGGCAGCCCGGGACTGACTTCGGTGGATATCAATTCCCGGAAGCTGGGGGAGGAGGCGGCGGCCCGGATGATCAGTCATATTGAGAACCCCGGGCAGAAGGCCGACAGGACGATTGTGCCGCATTTTCTGGTGGAGAGAGAAAGCTGCAGGCCGCTAAAATAAGGCAGAGGGCAAAGGCGGCGCTCTTACAAAAAGGAAGGCTGGCAGGAAAAGGAGAGAAAAATGGATTTTTATAAGCGGGCGCGGCTCGTCTGTCTTGCAATACCTTATGGAAATGCGGCGACATATGGTCAGATTGCTCTTCTTAGCGGAAAGCCGAAGAATGCGCGGCAGGTCGGATATGCTCTGAACCGGGGACGCCTCGGGGAAGGAATTCCGGCCCACCGGGTGGTGAATGCCCGGGGAATCTTAAGCGGAGCAGAGGCTTTTGAGACATCAGACATGCAGAAACTTTTGATGGAAGCAGAGGGCATGAAAGTGGAATGGACGCCGGACGGATGGAAAGTGGATTTAAAGCGGTATGGATGGAAAAATACGATGGAAGACGCGCTTGCATTCCGTGAGGCCTTTGAATCTGCGGGAATTTAATATTAGAATTTGACATGGGCGAATCGGCGCTGCGGCAGTGAAAATTGAAAAAAGATTATTTATTTACAGAAGGGGGAAATGATATGTATACAGCATCAGACAAAAGATATGAAAGAATGGCCTATACCAGGTCAGGAAAAAGCGGGCTGAAGCTCCCGGCCGTATCGCTCGGCCTGTGGCACAATTTTGGAGACACGGGCGTGTATGAAAATATGAAGCGGATCTGTTTTACCGCATTTGACAACGGGATTACTCATTTTGACCTGGCCAACAATTACGGGCCGGATCCGGGGAGCGCGGAGAAGAATTTCGGGAAAATATTAAAAGAAGACCTGGGAGTATACCGGGATGAACTGATTATCAGCACGAAGGCAGGGTATGATATGTGGCCCGGCCCTTACGGTGACTGGGGCAGCAGGAAATATCTTCTGGCCAGCCTGGATCAGAGCCTGAAACGGATGGGACTGGAATATGTAGACATCTTTTATCATCACAGGATGGATCCGGACACTCCTCTGGAGGAGACGATGGGCGCTCTGGCCCATGCAGTTGCGTCAGGCAAAGCACTGTATGCGGGACTGTCCAATTATGACGGGGAGACAATGAAGAGAGCAGCGGCGATCCTGGATGAACTGCACTGCCCATTTGTGATCAACCAGAACCGCTACTCGATCTTTGACCGAACGATTGAGACAAATGGCCTGAAAGATGCGGCGGCAGAGATCGGGAAAGGGATCATCGCGTTCAGCCCCCTGGCACAGGGCCTGCTGACCAACCGCTATCTGAACGGGATACCGGAAGACAGCAGGATCCGCACGGACGGGAGATTCTTAAGCGAGGACGTGCTGACAGGGAACCGGCTGCAGCAGATCAGAAACTTGAATGGAATTGCAGCCGGCAGGGGGCAGACTTTGGCCGAAATGGCGCTGAGCTGGGTACTCAGAGACGGCAGTGTGACAAGTGTGCTGGTCGGGGCGTCCAGACCGGAGCAGATACTGGATAATATTAAGGCAATTCAAAACACGCAGTTTTCAGAGGAAGAGCTGCGCAAGATTGACAATATCAGCCTGTAAGGAGGACTTATGAAACTAGACAAAGAAACTATGCGGAAACTGAAAGAGCTGATTGTATTTACGATTGTAATATTGATTGCGCTTTGGAACTACCGGCTTTTGTTTTCATGGATCAGTTTTGCATTTGGAATTATTTTCCCGTTTATTCTCGGCGGAGGAATCGCCTTTATTTTGAATATCCCCATGAGCTTCCTTGAAGAGAAAATTTTTGGGAACCGGCATCTGAAAGAGAAGAAAATCGCGAAGCGGATTGCGCGTCCGATAAGTCTTGTGCTGACGATTGCTATTGTAATCGGCGTTGTCGTTCTTGTTATGTTTGTAGTGATTCCGGAGCTGACAAGTACATTTTTATCTCTGGGAAGGACAATCCAGACGTTTGTTCCGGACGCGCAGCGTTTCCTTGAAGATATGTTTACGGATAACAGCGAAGTGCGGGCATGGCTTGATAATCTGAACCTGGATGTGGGGCAGCTGATGGATCAGGCGATGGGATTTTTCCAGAACGGCGCGGGCAATGTCCTGAATTCTACAATGTCGGCCATCGGCTCAATCGTCAGCGGAGTGACGACATTTGTGATCGCATTTGTATTTGCCTGCTATGTTCTTCTGCAGAAGGAGAAACTGAGAATCCAGGTGCGCAAAGTGACGTACGCTTTCGTCTCTGAGAACAGGGCGGAATGGTTTTTTGAGGTGTGCAGCCTTGCGTCAAAGGCGTTTTCAAGCTTCTTTACAGGGCAATGCGTAGAGGCATTGATCCTGGGGAGTATGTTTTTCGTTGTAATGACGATTATGAATATGCCGTATGCGCTGCTCGTGGGCGTCCTGATCGCGTTTACCGCGCTGATTCCGATCTTCGGCGCGTTCATCGGATGCTTTGTGGGGGCTTTTCTTATCCTCATGGTAGATCCTCTGCAGGCACTGGTCTTCGTGATCGTCTTCCTGGTCCTTCAGCAGATCGAGGGAAATCTGATCTATCCCAAAGTGGTGGGCAGCTCCGTTGGACTTCCTTCAATCTGGGTGCTGGCAGCTGTGACAATCGGCGGCAGTCTGATGGGAGTCGTGGGAATGCTTATTTTCATTCCGATTGTATCAGTTGTCTATACACTGTTCCGGGCGAGCGTGTATAAACATCTCAAGCAGAAGCATCGGAAGCTGGAGAATGGGCAGAGAGAAGATTAGCAGTCAAACAGCTATTTAGCGCACTAACAATTTCTGTAACTCACGTCCGGAAGCGGAGCGGATGGTTTGCGATACGTATTCTGTGAAAGGGGACAGCCGTGCGATGTTCCCTTCCCCAGAAAGTATTCTCAAACTATCCACTCCGCTTCCTGCGCATTCCCTGTCGGAAATGTTACTGCCCTAAACAGGCTGAGACGTACAACTGGCGCGGCTTGGAGGCTTTCGGCTGAGAAAGTCTTCCGGCCGCGCCTACTTCGTGCAGCAGCTATATATTCACTGACTTCCGATTTGTGAAGCCCAGAAAACAGCCCCATTCCGAGAAAAATTCTGCGGGAATGAAGGATGGCGATGGATGACTTCGGAAGGGTATTAGTGAAACTTAGAGTTCCAGTGAGGGACGTTAGGGCTGACGGTGGAATTGTCTGAGCGTAAGCGAGTTGTCCACCGTCAGTCCTTGCATTTAGTCCGTCACTGGAACTCTTAGTTTCACTTATATCCCTGGAGCGG